>NZ_CP047491.1:2052500-2390000 GCF_009931115.1 Microbulbifer hydrolyticus
GCTGTGGCGATGGTATTACTGCTGCAGCCATTGGCTGTGCTCAACCCGGGGTTCTGGCTTTCGTTCCTCGCTGTGGCAGCGTTGCTGCTGTGCTACAGCGGCCGGACAGTGTCTGGTCCGGACGTTTTTCATGCGAGCGAATCGCGCTCGACCCTCGCGAAACTGCTCAGTTATGTCGGTCAGTACATCAAACCCCACACGATCGTCGCGGTGCGCAGTCAATGGGTTGTGATACTGGCGCTTCTGCTGCCGTCTCTCCTGTTTTTTTCCGGAGCCAGTGCCTCCGCACTACTGGTCAATCTGGTGGCGATTCCGTGGATGGGCCTGCTGATCCTGCCCTCGATCATGCTCGGCGCAGTGATGCCAATGGGGATCAGTGGCTTCTGCTGGCAGTTTGCCGACTGGCAGCTCGCGCTACTCATGCGGTTTCTCCACGGGGTGGACGGGCGCTTCCCCAGCTGGCAATGGCTGACCGCGCCCGGTTGGTGGGTGGTTGGTCTCGCACTGGTCAGCGTGCTTATCCTCATGCTGCCGCGGGGCTTTCCCGGTCGCTTGCTGGGGTGGTGCATGCTGCCCGTTGTATTGGCTCCAGCGTTACCCTGGCGCTCCCAGGAGCCAACAGCGCTGAGTGTCACGGTGCTCGACGTGGGTCAGGGCCTGGCGGTAGCGGTGGCGTCGGATGACCAGTATCTGGTACTGGATACGGGGGCTGGAATCAGCGGGGGCTGGAGCGCCGGAAGCAGTGTGGTGGCTCCGTACTTGGTCGGGGAGGGCGCTACCGAAATCGCAGCCTTGGTGGTGAGCCACGGTGATCGCGATCACGCGGGTGGTGCCGCAGGGCTTGCGGAGGTGTTGCCCGTCAGCGAGGTCATAGCGCCCGGCGACCTGGGTGCGCGCCTGGCCGGTACCTTTCCGCGGCCCACGACCAGCACAGGTTGCACCGCGGGCGAAAGGCTGTCGGTGGCGGATCTCAACATTCAGTGGTTATGGCCACCGGCGAGCCCGCGCGTCGATGGCGAAGAAAATGATCACAGCTGTGTGGCATTGCTGGACTGGCGTGGAGTGCGAATCCTGTTTACCGGCGATATATCCCGCAAGGTGGAGCGACGATTGGCCGCGCTATATCCGGATTTTGCCCCGGTTGACCTGTTGATAGTGCCGCACCATGGATCCCGTACTTCCTCATCGGCGACTCTACTGGATTGGTCGCAACCGGCACGTGCGGTGTTCAGTGCGGGGTACCGGCATCACTTCAGCCATCCGCACCCCGCGGTCGTGCAGCGGCTGTCAAGTCGCGGGGTGAAACTATCCAACACTGCGGATGCCGGCGCGGTGCGCTTTCTCTGGCTAGCGGGATCCGTTGTGCCCGAAGTGTATTGCGCGCGTGATTCCGGACGATTCTGGCGGACCCTTGGGCCATTAAGCGAGTGTGGCTAATTCCGTGCGTGCGCTGGTGGGCAATGCCTTCGGCGACAGGAGCACGTTCCGGGCGCGGTGGTGTTCATGTTCGGTTGTCCGGCGGGCATTACAGGAGGTCGATGAGATGTGGTTCAAGTTTATGTATCACGCTAAGTGGTACTGTCATGCCCATATTCAGCAAGCAGATGTTTCGGATTGTATGAAAATGAACCAATTGTCCGGTGCCATTGCAATGGTGGCCAGCCTTTCGTTAAGCGGTGCGGCTGTGGCCGACGAATGGAAATATTCCCTCGGCACCGATATCAGCAGCGGTAAGTACGGTGATACCGCAGAGACCGAGATTGTCGCGACACCTTTTACCGTCAGTTATTCCCCCAACGCATCCTGGACATTCAAGGCGTCCATGCCCTGGACAAGCATCGAGGGTCCCGGCGGTGTCATTCCCGGTGGGGATGGCGGAATCGTTGTTGGCAAGGGCAATCGCCCAGGAAATGGCAATGGCGGGAACCAAATCGACGATCAAACCGTGTTAACAGAAGAGTCGGGTCTTGGGGACCTTTGGTTAACCGGCACCTATAGCCTGCAACCCATCGGCGAACGTTACTTTGTGGACCTGACAGCCAAGTACAAGCTACCGGTGGCCGATGAGACCAAGGGGCTGGGCACCGGCGAAGCGGACTACACGCTGCAAGCCGAGATGTTCACGGTCATCGATAACTTCACGCCGTTTGTAACGGTTGCCAGGAAGTTCAAGGGGGATCTCCCGGAGACCGAACTGCGAGATGTGTGGTACACCTCGGTTGGGAGTGGCTACCGACTGAGCGAGATATCCAGTGTTGGCGCGTCTCTGGACCACCAGCAGGCTGCGACTGCACAAAGTGATCCGCAGACGGAAATTTTCGGCTATTACAGTCACAAACTCAGCCCACAGTGGACTGGAATGGTTTATGGCTACCTTGGGCTCGCAGACGGTAGCCCGGATCAGGGCTTTGGGTTTCAGATCAGTTACCGCCAGGTTGACTGATATAGAAGTGTTTTACGGCACGCGGGACCGTATTGGTCGACCGTTACCCGGTAATGCCGCGTGGGAATAACAGTTAAACAGGAGAAATGAGCGATGAGAATTCCATTTAAGTCGACGGTACTGGCGGCTGCGGTTGCTGCCATGGCAAGTGTGCCCCTGGTCTGGGCAGATGATGATATGCCCGACACGGATACCAGTGAGACAGAAGTTGTCGAAGTGGCTGACGCCGTTCCCAGTGAGCGGATTATCGGTTATTTCAGTGAGTTTTTCGGTGAAGAAACCGAGACCGTGGCCTCAGGCCTGCGCAACGGCACTATCCAGTATGTGGAGCCGGTGCCGGAAACTGAGGAGGGCGGTACCGAAACGGATACCGAGACTGAGACTGATGCTGCCGCAGATGCCCCGGAAGTAGAAGATGGCGCTGAGTCCGGCACCGGTATGGGCTGGGGCAATGTCGTCATTAGCATGGCTCTGGCGGAGCAGCTGGCGGGGATATCCCAGGCTGAGGCGCTGGAGGGCGAAGAGGGTATGACCGCGAATGAGTCCCTGAATGAAGTCCTGCGCATGCGCCAGGTAGAGGGCATGGGCTGGGGACAGATTGCCAAGGCGATGGGAGTCAATCTCGGCGAAGTAATGAGCGGTATCCACTCTAATCGCCCGGAAATGGCCGAGAAGCTGGCGAAAGATGACGCGCGTGCAGAGCGTGCCGCCGATCGTGAGCTGGCCCGTGCCGAGCGCATGGAGAAAATTGGCAAGCCGGAAAAGGTGGCGAAGATGGATCGCCCAGAGCGACCCGTACGCCCTGAAAAGGCGGAACGCCCCGAAAAGCCACAGCGCCCGGAGCGTCCAGGCCGCTAATAGCGTCTGAGATGTGACCGGTTTTACACAGCAACAGCCGCCGATTGGGCGGCTGTTGTTTTTTGAGCTCCCCCCTGCGTCGGCGCGGGCTTCACGAGGGCGATCTGGAATCCGGTTCACAGGGATAAAATTGATGCCTCACAAGGACTTAGCCAACTCTGTGACCTGTGGTAGAGTTCGAGCCTTAGCTTGAATCCATAACAAAACCCTTCCGCAGTCTGGGGCGTATAAAAAGTGTTAGAAATTATCAAGTCTGGCGGCTGGCTGATGCTGCCGATCCTGCTCTGTTCCATTGCCGTTATTGCCATCTTCATCGAGCGTCTTTGGACCCTCAACGAGCGCAAAATCGCCCCTCGCGCACTGCTGGGCGAAGTTTGGAGCAGCCTAAAGAACAACCAGCTCACCACCGAAAAGATCAAACAGCTGCGTGACTCCAGCCCGCTGGGCCGTATCTTTGCCGCTGGCCTGGCCAACTCCAAGCATGGCCGAGAGGTCATGAAAGACAGCATCGAAGAAGCGGCCAGCCAGGTGGTTCACGAACTGGAGCGCTTCCTGAACGTGTTGGGCACCATCGCCGCCGTGGCACCACTGATCGGCCTGCTGGGCACGGTGGTGGGCATGATTCAGGTATTTACCGCGATCATGCTTGAAGGTACCGGTAACGCCGGCGTACTGGCAGGGGGTATCTCCCAGGCGCTGATCACCACCGCGGCGGGCCTGAGTGTGGCGATTCCGGCGTTAATGGCGCACCGTTACTTCCAGCGTCGTGTGGATTCCATTGTGGTGACCATGGAGCAGGAGGCCGTCAAACTTGTCGATGCCCTGCACAGTGATCGCCGTATCGAAGCGGCCGCCTGAGCGCTAACAACAGATTCAGGAGCGCTCAATGCAATTCCGTCGCCAGAGCACAGAGCAGGATGGTGTTAACCTCACGCCACTGATTGATGTGGTATTCCTGCTGCTGATCTTTTTCATGGTATCGACCACCTTTACCAAAGAGAGCCATCTCAAACTGAACCTGCCGGAGGCCGCCGGGCCGCAGGCAGAGAGTCCGCCCTCGACCATCGAGGTGCTGATTAACGCCGATGGTTCCTACTCCGTGGATGGCCGAGCTCTTATTAACAAGAAGCTGCCCACGCTCAAATCTGCACTGTCGGAAGTATCCGGTGGCGAGTACAATCGCCCGCTGATCATTACCGCAGATGCCACCGCCCAACACCAGGCGGTGGTTCGTGCCATGGATGCCGCTGGCCAGCTGGGATTTGTTCATCTCAGCATTACCACCCGGCAACCGGACGAACAGTAATCTATAAAGTGTTTAACCGCCGGGCGCGGCATCTGTCGCGCCTGTGCTGTACCCTGAGTGGTAATACTGCCATTCCGGGTTGCTCTTCGCGGAGAACACGCTGCCAAGAAATTTATGGATAAATCCCCCCAGCCGGTGCAGAAGCCCCGGCACGGTGCCAAAACCTACCGTCGCCTTCTTTCTTACGCCGTTCCCCAGTGGCCGCTGTTTGTCGTTGCCGTGCTCGGTTTCCTGCTGTTTTCCAGTATGGAAGTGGTGCTGATCGCCGTTACCGAGCTACTGCTGGACGCCGTGGGCGCCGGTATTGAGCAGGGAAAAGGCTTCCTTTCCCGTTATGTGGCGGGCTTTTTCCCCGGTGGCATCATGCCCCAGGAAACCGCGCGCTGGCTGGTGCCCAGCGCCATGCTGGTCATCATCATGCTGCGGGCCATTGGCAACTTCGTCGGTAGTTACGGCCTTGCTTACGTTGCGCGCGCCGTGATTCACCAGCTCCGTTCCGAGCTGTTCGAGCATATCGGATATCTGCCGAGCCGCTATTTCGACCGCTATACCGGCGCTTTTCTGATATCCAAGGTTGCGTACAACGTAGAGCAGGTGACCAATTCGATCACCAAGGCATTGCGGACATTAATCCGGTCGTCTTTCACCGCCATTGGACTGCTCACATACCTCCTGCTGGTGAACTGGCAGCTGACGCTGACATTTTTCCTGTTTGTACCCATCATCGCCGCAATCGTCGGCATCGTAGGGCGGCGCTTCCGCAAGCTCAGCCATCGTATCCAGAACACCATGGGGGATGTAACCCACGTTACCCAGGAAGCCATTAATGGCTATGAAGTGGTGCGTATGTACGGTGGCCGCCACTATGAAAATGCCCGCTTCCAAGCTGCCAGCAACGCCAATCGGCAGCAGTTTATGAAGCTGGTGGTGGCAGACAATGCGAGTGTGTCGGTCATCCAAACCCTGGTGGGGCTGGCCACGGCGGTTCTGGTGTGGTTCGCGTTGGCGCCGGGCATGGTCGAGTCGATGACGGCCGGTGTTTTCGCTTCCTATATCGGCGCGGCAGCGTCTCTGGCAAAGCCGATTCGTAATTTGTCGGAGGTATATGCGGAAATCCAGAAAGGGATCGCCGCTGCAGAAAGTATCTTCGAGGTGTTCGATGCACCCAAAGAGCCGGTTGGGGGAGAGCTTCACTTAACGAGCCCGGTCACCGGAGAGGTCACCTTCGATCACCTTGGTTTCCGGTATAACGAGGACGGCCCGCTGGTGTTGAATGACATCAATTTCACTGTGCCGGCGGGGCAGACGGTCGCACTGGTGGGGGCGTCCGGCTCCGGTAAGACCACGATGGTAAGCCTGTTATCCAGGTTTTATGAACCCAGCTCCGGCCGTATTCTGCTGGACGGGGTGGATATCACCCAGGTTCCAGTGTCGGAGCTGCGCGAGCAGATCAGCCTTGTATCCCAGAATATTGTTTTGTTCAACGACACGGTTTATCGCAATATTGCGTACGGTGAGCTTGAGGGTAAACCGCCGGAGGAGGTTGAGCGCGCGGTTGATCTGGCACATGCACGTGAATTTATCGAAGACCTCCCGGAAGGCCTCAATACGGTGCTTGGCGATAATGCCCAGATCCTGTCGGGCGGCCAGCGCCAGCGCCTTGCGATAGCACGAGCGCTGCTGAAAGATTCCCCGGTTTTGATCCTGGATGAAGCCACCTCCGCACTGGATAACGCTTCCGAGCGACATATTCAGGCCGCGTTGTCGGAGGTGATGAAAAATCGCACCACTTTCGTTATCGCTCACCGCCTGAGTACCATCGAAGGTGCGGACTGCATCCTGGTGATGGATCAGGGGCGCATCGTCGAGAGCGGTACGCACAAAGAGCTGTTGGCGCTCGGCGGGCGTTACGCTCTGCTGCTACAGCAGCAGTCCGGTGGGACTTTGAGCTGACCCTGGGCGGGTCAAAATTTACAACAGGGACAGGAGCGAATTACGCAATGTCGCTTGAAGACTGGCTGAACAAACGCTGGTATCCCGCCGCTGAGAGTGGTGAGGACATCGGCGCGCAGTTACCGTTACTGGCGCCGTTGGAGCTGGCATTCCGGCACGGCAGCCGCCTGCGCAAGTTGCGCAATCAGCCCGCGCCGCTTCCGGTTCCTGTGATTGTGGTCGGTAACATCACCGTAGGCGGCGCCGGCAAGACGCCGGTGGTCGCCGAACTGGCGCGCTGGCTACAGGAGCGCGGACGCAAGCCGGGCATTATCAGCCGGGGCTATGGCGGTCGCGCCAAACACTATCCCTACAACGTTACCGCCCAGTCCCATCCGCTGGAATCTGGCGATGAGCCGCTGATGTTGCACCTCATGACCGGCTTGCCGGTGATGGTTTCGCCCAAGCGTGCCGAGGCCGCCGAGGCGCTCATTGCCGAGCATGGCTGTGATGTGATCCTTTCTGACGATGGCCTGCAGCACTATGGCCTCTGGCGGAGCATGGAGATCTGCGTCGTTGATGGACAGCGAGGACTGGGCAATGAACACCTGTTGCCGCGCGGTCCTTTGCGGGAATCCCCGGAGCGGCTGGATAGCGTGGATTTGGTCATCGTGAATGGCGAGCCCAGCCCGCTGGTCCAGGCCCAGTGCGGGGACAAGGCGGATTTCACCATGCACCTAGTGCCGTCCCTCTGGCACCAGTTCAACCTGGACCAGACCTCCACCCTGAAGCTCGAGTCAGGGCCTGAAGTTGGTCCCTGCCACGGCGTCGCAGCGATCGGTAACCCGCAACGATTTTTCAATGCTTTGCGACACCTTGGCTATACGGTGATGGAAATGGCTTTCCCAGACCATCACCAGTTCAGCCAGCAGGAGCTGCACCTTGACGGCGAGACTCCGGTCATCATGACCATGAAAGACGCGGTCAAGTGCCGCGATTTCTGGCAGAGCCACTGGTGGGCAATGGAAGTGCAGGCGCAATTCCCGGATCTGTTTTACCAGCGCATCCACCAACACCTGGAGAGTTTTTCCCCCGCATGAGCGACAACAGCAGCTGTGAATTTGATGTCATCATTCCCGCGCGTTACGCATCCAGCCGACTGCCGGGCAAACCACTGGCGGACATTGGCGGCAAGCCGATGGTGCAGCGGGTATACGAGCGCGCCACCGAAAGTGCGGCACAGCGGGTGGTCGTCGCTACGGACGATATGCGAGTTGCCGAAGCGGTGCAGGGTTTTGGCGGCGAAGTGTGTATGACCAGTGCGGATCACTTGTCCGGTACTGATCGCCTGCAGGAAGTCGCGGTAAATCTCGGAGTGGCCGAAGATCGTATCCTGGTCAATGTGCAGGGTGACGAGCCGCTGATCCCGCCGTCGGTAATCAACCAGGTGGCGCAGAATCTCGCAGCAAATACCACAGCGGGTGTGGCCACGCTGGCCGAGCCCATTACAACGGCGGAGGACTTCCTCAATCCCAATATCGTCAAGCTGGTCACGGAGGCGTCCGGGCTTGCGCGGTACTTCTCTCGAGCCCCCATCCCGTGGCCGCGTGACGCCTTCTCCCTGAGCGAGCAATCCCTGCCTCAGGGGTTGAATCCCCGGCGCCATATTGGCATCTATGCTTACCGGGCGGGGCTGTTGAATGCGTTTATCGGCTGGCCCATGGCGCCAATCGAGCAATTCGAGGCGCTTGAACAGCTCCGTTTCCTCTACAACGGACACGCCATCCATGTGGCGGACGCCTGCGAAGAAGTGCCAGGAGGCGTGGACACGGCGCAGGACCTGGAGCGGATGCGGGCGTACTTTGCATAACTTCTGATACGGCCCGGGGCCCGGGCCGTAGCGTTCCGCGCGTACAGGTATTGAGACCGGTATTACATGATTCAGTCCGACGTAGATCTGCAGCCCTATAACACCATGACAATCGCCGCACGGGCGAAGTATTTCTGTGCGGCGACCTCCCTCGATGACCTTCGCGAAGCCCTCAAGTTTGTGCGCGAGCACAAGCTCCCGATTCTCCCTCTTGGTGGCGGCAGCAATATCGTCCTGACCGGCGACTTTCCCGGGTTGGCATTGCATCTCGGGATACTGGGGCTGGAGTTCGAGCCGCTGGATGATGGTGTACGTATCCGCGCGGCGGCAGGCGAAAACTGGCATCAGCTGGTGATGCACAGCGTTGACCAGGGTTACGGCGGTCTGGAAAACCTGGCGTTGATCCCAGGCAACATTGGTGCCGCACCCATCCAGAATATCGGTGCCTACGGGGTGGAACTGAAAGACAGTTTCGAACAGCTGACAGCGATGGACATCGCTACCGGCGAACTGAGCACCTTCAGCGCGGAAGACTGTCAGTTCGGATACCGCGACAGTGTCTTCAAGGGGAGGGCAAAAGACCGCTTCCTGATCTGCGAGGTGGTATTGAAGCTTTCTGGCAACTGGCAGCCAAGGGTTGCATACCCAGCCTTACAGCACTATTTCTCCGAGCACGGGCAGTCGCAGGACCAGCTTACCCCCACCAAAGTGGCCAACGCGGTGATTGATATCCGCAACAGCAAGCTGCCGAATCCGGTGGAAATCCCCAATACAGGCAGCTTCTTTAAAAACCCGGTGGTGGACGCAAGTCTTTACCGGACGCTGAAGGCCGCGCACCCCGAACTGGTTGCATACGAAGCGGGCGAGCAGTGGAAGCTGGCCGCTGGCTGGTTGATTGATCAGGCGGGCTGGCGCGGCTTTTCCAGAGGCGGGGTAGGGGTGCATGACCGCCAGGCCCTGGTGCTGGTGAACCCCGGGCATCGGTGTGGCAGCGAGGTGGTGAACCTTGCGCGTGAAATTGCCAGTGACGTACAGCGCAAGTTCGGCGTGACACTGGAGCCCGAGCCACGCTTTTACCCCTGATCGCTATTTCCCGCAAACGAACTGCAATTGGCCCTTTAGGACTATTTTCCTGTTGTGGTCATCAGGTGGAAACCGTACGCATCTGAAAACACGCCTTTTTTGAGCGTCCCTGCAGGTGTATTTATGTTCCGTGGATTTCCGGTATAGGCAGCCGCGCTCTGCGCCTGGCAGGATTAACCAGTGTAAGCTTGCTTTCCATTATATTGGCCTGTAAATATCGTCAAAACACTGTCATTTGTCTTGGTTCACTTGCTACTATCTCGCTTTGCAGCAAGACGTTTGTCTGGTATGTTCAATAAGGGCTCTGTGGATGGATCTTTGCGGGAAATACCCGCTGAGCGATAACAAAAAATACGGTTTTGCGCATGGGAGGTTTATTAGGAAATTCTTGCGCAAGGCTGTCTGAAAATCCGTGGTTGGGGCTATTTTGATAAAAGTCTTAGTGGTAGACGATCACGACCTGGTGCGTATGGGAATCTCGCGCATGCTGGGTGACGTCGATGATATCCAGGTAGTTGGTGAAGCCAAGAGTGGCGAAGATGCCATCGCCTTCGTTCGGGAAACAGAAGTCGACGTCATCCTGATGGATGTGAGGATGCCGGGAATGGGCGGGCTTGAGGCTACCCGCAAACTCATCCCCCGGTTCCCCAAGGCCAAGGTCATTGCGGTCAGTGCACTTGATGATGACCTGTTTCCCAGCCGCCTGATCCAGGCGGGTGCTTCGGGTTATGTCACCAAAGGGGCCGACCTTGAAGAGATGGTGCGCGCAATCCGCTATGTCGTCGCGGGTGAGACCTACATCAGCAGCTCCATGGCCACCAAACTGGCGCTGCGCAGCGTAAGCGGGGGTTCGTCACCCTTTGAAGATCTCTCCGAGCGGGAACTGCAGACAGCGGTGATGATCGTGAACGGCAACAAGGTGTCCGAAATCGCCGCGACACTGGCGGTCAGCCCCAAAACAGTCAATACCTACCGATACCGAATTTTTGAAAAACTGGGCCTGCACTCTGATGTCGAGCTCACGCTATTGGCCGTCAAGCACAATGTACTGGACCCGGAAGAAGCGGTTTAGTTCGCAGGCGTTGAGATCAGTGTAAAATCCTGTATCCCTTACCATTTCATTCTATAGTTTTCCTAAGCAGGGGCCTCAAGGCCCCTGTTTTGTTGCTGGTATAAGTAAAAGGCAATGTTCGACAGCAAACGTTTTCTCACCACTGTTACCCGCAAGCCTGGCGTTTATCAGATGTTCGATGCGCAGGGTAAGGTGTTGTATGTCGGTAAAGCCAAGAACCTTCGCAACCGACTGGGCAGCTATTTCAGGGCCAGCGGGCTTACGGCAAAAACCATGGCCCTGGTGGAGAAGATTGCCGATATCGAAGTGACGGTCACCCGCAGTGAGACGGAAGCTCTGGTGCTCGAGCAGAGCCTGATCAAGTCCCAGCGCCCGCCATACAATGTCATGCTGAAAGATGACAAGGGTTACCCTTACATCTTCCTTTCCAGCAAAGACACGTTTCCCCGTATTGCCTTCCACCGTGGCGCCAAGAGAACGAAAGGGGACTACTTCGGGCCCTTTCCAAATGCGTCATCGGTGCGCGAAAGTCTCAACTTTTTACAAAAAACGTTCAGGATCCGATCCTGCGAAGACAGTGTCTTTGCCAACCGCTCGCGTCCCTGCCTTCAGTACCAGATAGAGCGCTGCACGGCACCCTGTGTGGACTACATCAGCGCGGAAGACTACCAGGCGGACGTGCGCCATGCGCAGATGTTTCTGGCGGGGAAAAGTGACAGCATCATCCGTGAGCTTGCGGCGGAAATGGAGAAGGCTTCAGAGTCACTGGAATTCGAACGCGCAGCGCGGCTTCGGGACCAGATTGTCGCGTTGCGTCGCCTGCAGTCTGATCAGGTTGCCGAGAGTGGTGGCGCCGATGTCGATGTTCTTGGGGTAGCAACGTCTGGCGGGATCTGTTGCGTGCACGTTTTGTTTATCCGGCAGGGACGAATACTGGGTAGCCGCAGCTATTACCCCAGTGAAAAGCTCGGCCTGGATGATGCGGCATTATTGTCTGCCTTTATTCCGCAGTTCTACCTCGGTACCAGCCGTGAGCTCCCTCGGCAGATTCTGGTGTCGGAGCCACTGGAGGATCTTGAGGCACTGCAGCAAGCCCTGACCGAACAGGCTGGCAAAGAGATACAGGTGGTTAACCGTCTGCGGGGGAATCGCGCCACCTGGGTGGAAATGGCCCAGCAGGCCGCAACCCAGAACCTGCAAAGCCGCACGGCTTCCCAGCAAAAGCTTCAGGATCGGTTTGAGAACCTCCAGGAAGTGCTTCGGCTCGGTGATTTACCCGAGCGCCTGGAGTGTTTTGATATCAGTCATTCCAGCGGTGAAGCTACCGTAGCGTCCTGCGTGGTGTTTGACACCGGAGGCCCGGTAAAGTCCGACTACCGCCGATTCAACATTGAAGGAATTACCGCAGGCGACGATTACGCAGCGATGGGGCAGGCGCTTAAGCGTCGTTACACGCGACTGTCCAACGGTGAAGGGCGCTTTCCCAATATCTTGCTGATCGACGGCGGCAAGGGGCAAGTGAGCCAGGCGGTGGAAACACTGAACGAGCTTGGCGTCACCGGGGTTCAGATTATCGGCGTGGCCAAGGGCACCACCCGTAAAGCGGGTTTTGAGACGCTGCATGTCGTTGCCGAGGGACGCGAGCTGGTGCTGGAGTCGGACTCGCCGGCATTGCACCTGATCCAGCAGGTGCGCGATGAGGCGCACCGTTTTGCCATTACCGGCCATCGGCAGCGGCGCGACAAAAAGCGTCGGGAGTCGCCGCTGGAGGGCATTCCCGGAGTAGGTCCGGCAAGGCGGCGTGCACTTTTGCACCACTTCGGTGGTTTGCAGGAAATTCTGCGTGCATCGGTCAATGAGTTGGCCAGTGTTGAGGGCGTGAGCCGAAAACTCGCTCAGGATATATACTCGACTCTGCACAACGAGTAGGGTGCACCGATAGAATTCGCCTCTGGCGTTTATTTTTTTACCCCAGATTGCTAAGTTACGCACTGCCGACGATGTGTGTTCAGCGACAGTAGAAGGACCAGCATGACTCTCGCCAATCAATTGACCCTGCTGCGCGTGGCGCTGATTCCCGTTTTCGTACTGGTATTTTATCTTCCCTACAAATGGAGCTATGTTGCCTCCGCCCTGATCTTTTCCATCGCGGCTGCCACCGACTGGCTGGATGGCTATATTGCCCGTAAGCTCAATCAAAGTACGCCGTTTGGGGCCTTCCTTGATCCCGTTGCTGACAAATTGATGGTGGCTACCGCACTGGTACTGCTCGTCGATCTCCACGATCATCGCCTCTTCACTATCGCTGCGGCGGTGATTATCGGGCGTGAAATTGCAGTTTCTGCACTGCGCGAATGGATGGCGGAACTTGGTTTGCGCAGTAGTGTGGCCGTCAGCTACATCGGCAAGATCAAGACTACCGCACAGATGGCAGCGATTATTGTGTTGCTGGCGTTCGATGTACGTGAGTTTCCGGTGATGGAAACCATCGGCTATATCCTGCTCTACGTGGCAGCGGCGCTCACGCTCTGGACGATGGTCGTCTACCTCCGCGCTGCCTGGCCCGCCCTGACTGCTGACGAGCCTGGAAAAAAAGGCTGAGGTAGGGGCCTCTCAACTCCAATTAACTGGCCATTCCACATTTTTCGCGAAAGGTGATTTTCGCGCCGAAAACTATTGTGTACGATCGTTCCATTGAAGTAATAACACGACAATGGAGTGGCCTGTGCAGTGGTCTGGTCTTGTTTCGTTCTGCTTGCCCTTCAAGCGCAATCGCATCCTCCTGACTGGCGTTTTGCTGGGGCTTATTTCATCTGCCGGCTATGCGCAGGATTATGAGCGGCGTGAGTGGCTGCCGCGTTGGTCCGATACGGATCGTGACTGTCAGGATACCCGCCACGAGCTTCTGATCCGCTATTCCCTGGCGCCTGTCACCTATACCAGGCCGGATGGTTGCAAAGTCGCCTCCGGCCTGTGGCTGGATCCGTACACCGGGAATTTCTTTGAGAAAGCATCTGACCTGGATGTGGAGCACATCGTCCCGCTCAAGTGGGCGCACGACCACGGTGCCGCCGGCTGGAGCAGCGAGAAAAAGCGCATGTTCGCAGAAGACCCGGATAACCTTTGGTTGGTCGACGATGGCCGCAACCAAAGTAAAGGGCACCGTGGCCCGGACCAGTGGATGCCACCCTACGGGCCGGTTCGCCGACACTACATCCAGCGATTTATGGCAGTGATGAAAAAATACGGTCTCGAATATACCGCGGAGGAACAGCAGATATTTCTCGCTTTGCTTGAGCGCCGGCACGGCTGAAGTCAGCCTGGCAGGCTCGACAGCAATTCGTTAAATCTACCCTCCATGACCTGCTAGAAAATACGCATCGACAGCGGCGACAACAACATGGTCGCGCTGGCAATGAGTACGGTAAGGATCGCCGTGTTGCTCGTCCCGGTCCGTATCAAAACGGTAATAGGCGCATTTAGAGCACAGCGTGTTTTACACGATTCGGGGAAAGCTTAGGTGAGAAAGGAGGGTGGTGCCCAGAGCCGGACTTGAACCGGCACGTCCCAAAGGACGGGAGATTTTAAGTCTCCTGTGTCTACCAATTCCACCATCCGGGCAGATAGGGCGATCACTGGGATGGAGAACAGGTCCAGTGACGGAGCCAGCCTCAGAGTGGGCTGGAAAGAAAATGGAGGCTAGGGTCGGAATCGAACCGGCGTACACGGAGTTGCAGTCCGCTGCATGACCACTCTGCCACCTAGCCTTAGGTGGTGAAAACGCCGCGGATTCTAGCGGATATGAGGCAAAAATCCTAGCATTTTCTGATACTTACGTGCCGCAGGGCGTGTAAGAGGGCGCTATTCTATGGGTTGTCGGGGATTAGTCAAGGGGAAGTGTTCTGGAAGGTGAGGGTGATGGTTAATTGGTCAGAAGTTCACCGCAGACTCCCTTAATAACTCAGGGCAATACGCGAGAATTTTCTATTGCCAATTGATCTAAAGTTTTCTCGGCCGCGAGCTGGCAATCCCCCGGTGGTGGCTAATACTGAGAGTAGCTGGCTAGCACACATCTCCCCCACGTCGTGTTTAGTAGTGCCGGCCGGGCACCTTCCTCCATACGGGTGCCCAGTGTGTTGTAAGGATGAAATCCTCCAAGTTTCACTCCTAATGGTCTTGGCCCTGACGCTCTCCCCCCCCGTCGTCAGGGCTTTTTTTTGCCTGAAAGAAATGTTCGCTCCAGTTGTGGCAGCGGGCCTCCCGCAGCTTCCTCGGCCATGCTGCGGAATTTATCGAGCGTTACTTTTCCGCGCTCCTCCGCGAGGGCTGTAACCACATCATCCAGGCTGCGTTTGCCGTCGCTGGACTTCTGAATCTCCTGGTCTATCTCATGTAATACCACCACAGCTCTGGCGGTGATGGGGCCGGACGAGCGCTTTACCAGCAGGTTGGGAGATTCTTCGCCCCAATCGGCGAGTTCCGCCAGAGCCTCGTCGTATCGTCGCTGACTGATACCGCCGGTGCGTCGAAGTGTCTCCAGCGAGTAGTACTCCGCAATGCCCTCTACAATCCAGTCGCTTTCTTTATCCCCACGGATACCGGTCGCCACATGCACAAGCTCATGCAGCATGCTGCTGGTGCGGTTACCTGAAATTAGCGGCCTGTCGGCATGCATGAACAGGGAGCGCGTGCCGGAAAGTCCGCCGCGCCACATAGGGTCGCCTGCGATGACGACCAGCAGCTGTTTCGGGAATTGTGGAAACACCTTCTTCAGTTCAGGCAGTGTCCAGCTCAGGAACGCCAGCGTGTCCTGCCGGCGGATTCCCTTGCCGAGTGGTCCCGCAATCACGGTATCGGTTCCGTCGATCACATCCTGGCGGCTGCCGATATGACCGGCTATCAGCCAGCCTTTTGGCCGAATAAAGCGGCGGCCCGGGTCTTTGAGCTTAAAAGTCCCATTGTCGGTTTTGTTATACGGTGCCAGTACATTCCAGCCTTCGGGGGCTTCGATCTCCAGTATGGCCCTGGACTTAAGACGCTTTGGAGCCTTGGCAGCAATCGGCGGGATCAGCTTGTCGCTGCGCAGAATGGACCATTTGTCGGTGATTCGTGAGTCGTAACGTCCGGATGACTTCTTCTCATCGATCACAAAATCGTAGGAAACGCTGGACGAGTCGGCAGCGGGCTCCCAGATTGCTTTGTCACCCTCGATACTAACGATTTCGGTTCCCGTCAGGTTTTTATGCCGCTCGGGATTCAGATGTAAGGTGAGCCTGCCGGGAAGCTGGTCGCCCTTGAGGTTGATGGATACATGAGCAACACCGCGCGCCGGATCAAGCCGGGCCTTGTACAGGATGTTGTAGTACTCGGTGTCTTTCGCCGCGGCGCAGGCAGCGGCAGAGACTAGCAGGGCGGCGCTCAGGAGCGCGCGAAAAATCCAGGGCATCAATTCGGGACTCTACTTGTAATGCTTGTGTAGTCAATGTCATGCGCGACCATACCGCCGCGCCTAGTCCATCTGACAGCGTACAAGCGTAACAGTGCCATTTGAGGATGCTCAAATACTGAATAAATAGAAAGAGGGGGGGGAGGGAAAAGAAATGGTCGGTGAGAGAGGATTCGAACCTCCGACCCCTTCGTCCCGAACGAAGTGCGCTACCAGGCTGCGCTACTCACCGACTTGTTGAGCATTGATTTCGCCGCGTGTTGCCATCGGACTAATGCTCTGGGCTTCGTTGTGAAGCGGGCGGCATTATAACAGCCGCGACGCCTCTGTAAACCACTGATTTCATTAAATTTAGCACTCGGTCGCCAGAACGCCCGGGTACCGGGATCAGTCCTTGATCTGGCGGATCAGGCCTTCCTGGGTTGTCGAGGCTACCAGGCGTCCATCACGGGAGAAAATCTGTCCACGACAGTAACCGCGAGCGCCACTGGCCGAGGGGCTGTCGGTCACATACAACAGCCAGTCATCGGCGCGGAACGGGCGGTGGAACCACATCGCATGGTCCAGGCTGGCAGGCATCAGGTGGGGGTCGAACAGGCTGATGGGGTGCGGTTGCAGGGCCGTGCCAAGTAGCGCCATGTCGGACGCATAGCAGAGTGCGCTGCGGTGCTCGATCGGACTGTCTGACAGCTTACTGTCCACCTTGAACCAGAACAAGCAGCGAGGCTCGCGCACGGCGTTGTCAAAGTAGCTCATTGGATCAACTGGGCGAAAATCGACCATATAGCGCCGCTGGTTTTGCGCAGCGCCATTCATTCCTGCCTCTTCGGCAAGTTGCTGGGTGTTTTTCAGGGTTTCGGGTTGCTTCACGCCTTCCGTGGGCATTTCCGCCTGATGATCGAACCCTGGCTCCTCGATATGGAAGGATGCCGACATATTAAAGATCGCTTTGCCATTCTGTTGCGCAACAACCCGTCGGGTGGTGAAGCTGCCGCCATCACGGATCCGGTCCACGTCATAGATGACAGGCATCTCGCTGGAACCCGGGCGCAGGAAGTAGGCGTGCAGGGAATGGGGAAGGCGGTCCTCAACCGTACGCGCGGCGGCCATCAGGGCCTGGCCCAGTACCTGGCCACCGAACAACACCTTGCGGTAATTTTCCACGTGGGCTCGGCTGCGGTACAGATTGCTGTCCAGTCTTTCGACGTCCAGTAGCTTGCTCAAAGAGTCCTGCATGAGATGGCCACCTATCCTATTAGTTGTGGGTTCTTCGCGAGCCGGCTTCAGTGGGGCTCCGGGTAACGGGCAATGATAGCAAGTAATGGCTCCGTAGCTATTGCGGATCCTCTCAGCCCCGCTGTCATTAACTGCTGAGCGGATGGACTTCCAGAACTCCGGTGTCTCGGAGGCTGGTGGATATCGGGCTGCCGCCAATGAAAGGCGCACAGTCTTGCGCATTCGGCGCCGGTTGCATCGAATTTCTTTTCCATCGCTAGGGAATTGCCTATCATTCATGAATGGATAGTCAATTTCAGTCTACAAATTCACGGACAGCTAAGGTCGGAAGTATGGATAAGGCAAAAGAGAAGGTTCAGCGTTTTCGCGCGCGAGAGCAGCGTATCCTGGATGCGGCACTGGAGCTGCTTCTGGAGCACGGCGAGGAAAAAGTAACCGTTGAGCAGATCGCCGAGCGGGTAGATATCGGTAAAGGCACCATCTACAAGCACTTCATCTCCAAGACCGAGATCTACATGCGCCTGCTGATGGACTATGAAAAATCGCTCACTGAGCGCCTGAAGAGCGCCGTTGCCACCGCAGAGCAAGGTGATATCACGGCTCCCGCGCGCGCCTATTTCGAGTGCCGAATGGCGGATCCTGCGCGCGATCGCTTGTTCCAGCGGCTTGAGGAAAAGATTATCGCGCTGAATTTGGCGCCAGAGATGATTGCGGAGCTGCACGCGCTGCGAAACTCCAATGCGTCAGCGCTAAACCGCGTGTTTGAGCGCCGTATGGAGCAGGGCGTACTGAAAAAAGTACCGGCGTACTATTACTACTCCACGTACTGGGCCCTGGTGCAGGGTGCGGTAGAGCTCTACCACTCCAAGTCTTTCTCCGACGTGATTGAGGATCGTGAAGGCCTGATGGAGTTCATCATGGATGTCGGGGTGCATATTGGCGACATGTCTGGCCGACGCGCTACAGGCCCGTCTTCCGTCGGCGATCAACCCCAAACACCATCTTCCACCCCGGGCAGCAGCTTTGGCTGAGCCACTTTTTAAGCAGCTCGAAAAGCTCCAGGAGGAATTCCGCGGCCACCCGCCGGTGGCCAAGTGGAATCCGGAGCTTTGCGGTGACATGGATCTTGTCATCCAGGCAGATGGCCATTGGATCCATGAAGGTACTGAAATCAAGCGCCAGCCGCTCGTGAAGCTTTTCGCGAGTATCCTGAAGCGGGAAGGGCGCCATTACTTCCTGGTTACCCCAGTCGAGAAGTGGCGTATCCGTGTTGAAGACGTTCCTTTTCTGGTCACCCAGGCCGCGCGCGAGGGCGACCAGGTACTTCTCACGACGAATACCGGGGATGTCATTCCCCTTGATAAGTCTCATCCTCTGATTCTTAAGCCCTACGGTGACCCACCCCAGCCTATCCCCTATATAAAAGTGCGCGGAGATCTCGAAGGACGAATGTCGCGCGACGTGTATTACCAGTTAATCGATTGGGCCGAGCCGCGGCCACCGCAGGAGCCGCCTGCTCGCCTTTGCCAACTGTGGCTGAAAAGTAATGGCGAAGAGTTTTTATTGGGCGAGTACTGAGCCCATAGGCGACATCACCAGTCACGCGATCACTGCCCAGAATCTAGTTGCTCACGTTGTTCGTTTTCTATCCTCCATAGATGACTCTGAAACATATAAGAAATAATTCAGAAATATCAGCGACATATTAAATTCACATTGACACGTTTTTGTATTAAATCCCCTTAATTTTTCTTCACTTCGTTCATTCGTAACATTTTCGCAACACGCCATTCCTAGACTCCCCCTCGTCCAATTTGCTTTGGCAGAAAAAAATATTCACGGATTAATTCACTTCATCCTTGTTAGGGGGATACATGAAACTTGTAACCAAGAAGCTGCTGCTTGCTGCTGCTGTCACCGGGCTGCTGGCTGGCTGTGACAGCGGCGGCATCAACATTGCTCCGGTTAATGAAGACAACTCTGTAGATAACTCTACTGGCGGCGGCGACAACGGTGGCGTTGACAGTAATCCGTGTGCTGCTTACGAGAAAGCCGGTAGCGTCAAGCAGGGCACTTTCGATGGTGTCAACTGTATTTATAGCGCTGCGTTTGTAGATTCTGGCAACCCGCTTACCGTTGACCTGGTAATCCCTGCACTGGAAAACGGTGGTGCTCACATCTTCGAAGGCAGCCTCTTCGTCGGCAATAACTACGACGATGACACAACGATGGCTGCGGCCGGAATTGCTGAAGGCGGTGATGGTGCACAGCTGACGGTTCAGGCCGGTGCAACGGTAGCTTTCCCGAACAGCACCAAGTTTATGGTTGTTAACCGTGGTTCTCAGGTTTTTGCCGTCGGTACCGCTCAGGATCCAATCACTTTCACGTCCCTCTCCGACGTAGAAGGTACCGTAGGTCCCGAAGATGTACAGCAGTGGGGCGGTATGGTGATCAACGGCTTTGGTATCACCAACAAATGTGCCTACGACGCCGAGCTGAAAACCTCCGAGTGTCACGTATTGGCCGAAGGTGCTGCCGGTAAAGATCAGTCCAACTACGGTGGTGACAACAATAGCGACAGCTCCGGTCAGCTTGAATATGTGCGCGTGAAACACACCGGCGCGGAAGTGGCCAATGGCGACGAACTGAACGGCATCACCTTCAGTGCCGTAGGCTCCGGCACCATGGTTAAAAACCTGCAAGTCTATTCCACGTACGACGACGGTATCGAAATGTTCGGTGGTGCAGTCAGCTTTGAAAACTATCTGGCCATGTACGTTCGTGATGATTCCATCGATATCGACGAAGGCTGGAGCGGATCCATCACCAACGCGCTGGTTATCCAGAGTGCAACAGACGGCAACCACTGTATCGAGTCTGACGGTATCGGTTCCTACTCTACCGACAGCGCGAGTGACATCGAGCGCAACACCAATGTGGTTGCAGCCGGTCTCAACAGTCGCCCGGTAATCGATGGTCTTACCTGCATTATCTCTGCCCAGTCTGGTGGTACTCACGACCCGGGTGCCGGCTGGCGCTTCCGCGAAGGCATTTTTCCGATGATCACCAATTCCATGGTGATCGGCTCCTTTGCCGCCGACGAAAATGGTGAGGAAGGCAGCAACTACTGCCTGCGTGTAGAGAGCGATGAAACGATCGCTGCGCTGGAGGCGGGTGTCGAGGCGGGTATCACCTCCAACATCTTTGCCTGTGCCGACAAGACCAAAGGTGGCCCGGTCGGCGCACAAGATCTGGAAGCCTGGGCAGTTGCCAATGGCAACGTGTTCGCAACCGTGCCTGGCGATGCAGCACTGAACCCGACGGCTATGGCCGATACCGGGTTCCAGGTTTTGGAAGGCCCGCTGTCCGTGTTCTCCATCGATACCGCAAGCATGCTGGTTAACGACGCTGCAATCGGTATTACGCCGGTTGAGCGCGCCTACCTGGGTGCTCTGAATGCCAGCGATACGGACTGGACTGCCGGATGGACTTATGGTCTGCACGAAGGCAGCCGCGCACAAGCCCTGTGGTTTGAGCAATAGGAACTGAAGGTGGTTGGGGGAGACCTCGACCAAGAAGGGCGCCGCCTTCACTAACTGGAGTCGGCGCCCTGTTTGATTCTGAGCCGGGATGGTAAAGAAATACCCGCTGGCGTAGTCAGACTAAAAACTGTCAGACAAGTAGAAAAATACAGGAACGATAAGAGGCCTGGGAAATGGTAAATAATGAAATTTTTCAACGAGCGCCGCTGGTATTGGCTATCGCCACGGCCTCCATCATTGCTCCTAATGCATTTGCACAAGCGGAAACGGACGCGGTGGTTGTAGCGCAGCCGCAACTCGAAGAAGTGATGGTTCAGGGGCGCCTGAGAGACTCTGCAGAAATGCTGGTGAGCGAGCGTCTGCAAGAAGAAGTGGTAACCGACATTCTCGGTTCCGAAATGATTGGCCGAATAGGGGACTCTACCGTCGCCGCAGCACTGCGCCGGGTGTCAGGCCTATCTCTGGTCAATGACAAATTTGTATACGTCCGCGGCCTGGGTGAGCGCTATTCCAGCACCACTTTGAATGGTGCTACCGTCCCGTCGCCGGACCTGACCCGCAACGTTATCCCGCTGGACATTTTCCCGACCTCGGTCGTAGAGTCTCTAGCGGTTCAAAAAACCTATTCCGCGGATCAGGCCGCCACCTTCGGTGGTGGCAACGTAAACATCCGCACCAAGGGCATTCCGGAAGACCTGACTTTTTCCATTGAAATTGGCAGTGGAATGAACAGTGAAACCGACGGGGATGTACTCTCGTACAGCGGTGGTGGTGATGATAACTTCGGGACCGACGATGGCTCGCGAGCGCTGTCCAGTGAACTGAAATCAGCGCTGCGCCGTTTCAACGGTGACCTGGGTGTGCAGGATATTCGCAAAGTCCTGGAGCGCGAAGGTAACGAATACGGATCTCCGTCAGAAGCGATTGCGGCAGCTCAGCAGGTCAATCGTGCGCTCGCGCTGAACCTCAATCGAGACGTCGAGCTTACGGAAGAATCCAGTGATCCGGATATGGATTTCAAAGCCAGTGTGGGCAACCGTTTCTATGTTGGCGATGACTGGGAAGTTGGTGTACTCGCCGGTGGTTCCTACAAGAATCAGTGGCGTGAAGCAGAGACCTTCAAGCGCAGCTACGGTTTCCCTGATGAACGGACTGATACCCAGAATACTTCTACCCATTCCGTGGATATCAGCGGTAACCTAAACGTCGGTATCCGATACGCAGACGAGCAGGAGATTACCCTGACCAGTTTGTATCTGCGCAATACGGACGACGACGTAGTAATTCGTGACTTCTTTAACGAAAACCGGCAGATCTCTGACGGTCGTGGCTTCCGCGAATACACGCTGAAGTACGAAGAGCGCGATATGCAGGTAAACCAGGTAAAAGGTAGCCACCTTGTTGGGCCTGCTACAAGATCTCTTGTGCCGGGTGGCTTGCTGGACAGGGCCCCGGAAGAGCTGGTGGTGGACTGGTTCTACTCCGATGCGACCGCCCGCACGGACACGCCCAACGAGGTGACGATTAATGCAGACGCCATCACCAATGCGACTGGTGAGGTGGTTTCTTCCTCTGTCAGCGTGGGTGTAAACAGCTCCGCCTTCCGCTTCACCGAACTGGAAGATCATGTAATTAATTACGGATGGAGCGCAACTCTGCCGCTGGAGTTCTCCCGCTCTTCACTGGAGCTGACCGGTGGCTATGCGCGTACCGAGAAGGGGCGCACCTACAAACAGACGGAATTCCGTCTGGGTGCCCTGAGCGTCGATGACCAGAGCTCGCTGGGTGGTAATCTGAACGACATCTTTGGCGATAGCCAGATAACAAACCCGGATAACAACTACGTATTCGACACCGCTGGCGCTGACAACCAGAGTTATATCGCAGCAACCCTGACTGATGCCGCTTTCGGTAAGGCGGACTGGACCTGGAACGAAACCTGGCGCCTGTCCGCCGGTGCCCGCTGGGAGGAATATAACCAGGCTGCACTCAACTGGAATCCCCACGGCTACACGCTTGACGACCCTCAGATCACCAATGATCCCGAAGAGCTTGAGGATGCAACCTATGCAGAGGAGGCCGTATATCCGTCTCTGTCCCTGACCTATATGGGCAACCTGTGGGCCGAAACTTTCCAGCTGCGCTTCGGTGCAAGCAAGACCGCGGTTCGACCCGACCTTCGTGAAATTACCGATGCGATCTACATCGATCCGATTACCGGTGAGCAAATCAAGGGTAACCGTGATGTCCGTCCGTCTGAAATCACCAACTTTGATGTTCGCGGTGAATGGTTCTTCGATAACGGCGATAACCTGACGGTGTCTGCTTTCTATAAAGACATCCTTAACCCGATCGAGTTCTTCGAGCTGGCGTCGAGTGATACCAACACGGCGCGTGAGATTATCAATGCCGAGTCCGGCGAGATTACCGGTATTGAAATTGAGGGTATGAAAACCCTCGGATTCATGGGCGAGGTAATGGACAGTTTCTTCCTGCAAGGTAACCTGACCGTTCAGGAGACTGAGCTGGTGGCAGGTGCCAAAGCGGACGAGCCAACCAGTCCTGTACGCGAGATGACCGGCGCCTCGGACTATGTGGTTAACATGGTACTGGGTTTCGACTCTCCGGATGGTAATCACTCGGCTACCCTGGGTTATAACGTGTTTGGCGATCGCCTTTACCTGGCGGGCCGCAACAGTGCTCCGGATGCGTACGAGCTACCGTTCCACTCCCTGGACCTGACTTACTCCTGGTATCCGACCGAGGAAGTCATTATCAAGGCGAAGTTTCAGAACCTGTTGGATGAAGCGATTGAGATCGAGCGCGCCCACGTGATCGTCTTCGAAGAAAAGCCCGGGCAATCGTTCTCTCTCAGCGCTCAGTACCAGTTCTAACGCTTTAGCAAGAAGAAACCTAAGCAACCTGGCAGTTGTAGAAGTAATAAGCCAACAGGGGTTGCCTGACCTACAGGGTGCTGGAAACAGCATCCGGTTTTTTTCGTTCTGGTGTGCGGGCAACAAAAAAGGGCACCGGAGGTGCCCTTGAAAACTGACTGTTGCCCGATTACATATTCGGGTAATTGGGGCCGCCGCCACCTTCCGGGGTTACCCAGACGATGTTTTGCGTGGGATCCTTGATGTCGCAGGTCTTACAGTGCACGCAGTTCTGTGCGTTGATCTGGAAGCGCTTGTTACCTGCTTCCTCAATGACCTCGTAAACACCGGCAGGGCAGTAGCGCTGCGCCGGCTCGTCATAAATCGGCAGGTTGTGGTTCAGCGGGATGTCACTGTCCTTGAGGGTCAGGTGACACGGCTGGTCTTCCTCGTGGTTGGTGTTGGAAATGAACACCGAGGAAAGTTTGTCGAAGCTCAGTACCCCGTCCGGTTTCGGGTAGCTGATCTTCTTGCAGTCTGCCGCCGGCTTCAGCTGTGCGTGGTCCGCTTTACTGTCGCTCAGGGTCCAGGGCAGCTTGCCTTTGAACAGGTTGATATCAATAAAGGCATAGGCGGAGCCGATGATGTTGCCCCACTTGTGCTGGGCAGGGCCAAAGTTGCGCTGCATGTGCAGCTCTTTCCAGGCCCAGCTGTTCTTGTAGCGTTCGCTGTAATCAGTCAGCTCGTCACTGCTGCGCTCAGCCGCAAGCGCTTCGGCAACGGACTCTGCGGCGAGCATGCCGGATTTCATCGCGGTGTGGTTGCCCTTGATCTTGGCGAAGTTCAGGGTGCCCGCGTTGTCGCCGATCAGCAGGCCGCCGGGAAAGGTCATCTTCGGCTGTGACTGCAGGCCGCCTTTGACAATGGCGCGCGCACCATAGGCAACACGCTGGCCGCCTTCGAGGTACTGCTTGATGACCGGGTGATGCTTGTAGCGCTGGAACTCATCAAATGGGCTGACGTGCGGGTTGCTGTACGCCAGATCGGTGATCAGCCCTACCACTACCTGATCTTCTTCCAGGTGATACAGGAAGCCGCCCCCAGCCGATCCGGATTCGTCCAGCGGCCAGCCAGCGGTGTGCACAACAAGGCCCTGTTTGTGCTTGGCGCTGTCGATCTTCCAGATCTCTTTGATACCGATTCCGTAATGCTGTGGGTCGCGGTCGGCGTCGAGGCCGAACTTGGCAATCAGCTGTTTACCCAGGTGGCCTCGGCAACCTTCGGCAAACAGGGTGTATTTGGCGTGCAGCTCCATGCCCTGCATATAGCTGTCTTTGTGCTCGCCGTTAGCGCCGACGCCCATATCGCCGGTGGCGATACCCTTGACGGAGCCGTCTTCATTGAACAGGACTTCAGCCGCAGCGAAGCCAGGGAAGATCTCTACACCCAGCGCTTCGGCCTGTTCGGCGAGCCAGCGGCAGAGGTTACCGAGGCTGATGATGTAGTTACCTTCGTTATGCATGGTGCTCGGCACCAGCATATTCGGGACCTTGATGGAACTTTCAGGGCCGCGCAGCACATAGATATCATCGCCTTCTACCGCGGTTTCCAGCGGGGCGCCGCGCTCCTTCCAGTCCGGGAAGAGTTCGTTGAGTGCTGTCGGCTCGAAAACCGCTCCGGAGAGAATATGGGCACCTACCTCGGAGCCTTTCTCCACTACGCACACGGAAATGTCTTCGTTGATCTGGCGCAGCTTGATTGCCGCGGCAAGTCCCGCAGGGCCTGCACCCACGATGACTACGTCGTATTCCATTGACTCGCGTTCCACAGGTCTCTCCTCAGCAAGTGCATTATTCAGCCGCCAAATTATGGCAGGCAGTTTATAAGTCGGCCGATTATATCGGGCTATTAACAACCCTACCAATTGCAGGACTTTTCATTTCCGGTGGCAAAAAGAGGGCAAAATGCAATATGCCGGTCCGCTGAATAGGGCGTAATTATGACCTGAAATTGATCCTGTGAATGACGGTTATGCCTAGTATTCAACTATTGATTTTGGCCTTTGAAAGGGCCAACATACACGCCGCTCAAACAACTGTTTGAACTTATTGGTGGCTCGCAGGTGCCGGAATTCACTCGCCGCAGGCGGGTCTGGCAGGGCCACCACAGTACTCGGCCGGGAGGCTGCCCGAGTTACCCATGTTGCCCCTGAACCGCTCAGGCGATCGGGCTGCAACTTCTAAGTAGACTACTGAGACGGGATTTTCATGAAAGTTCTTGTAGCTGTGAAACGCGTTGTCGATTACAACGTGAAAGTCCGCCCGAAGGCGGACGGTTCAGATGTGGACACTGCCAACGTAAAGATGTCCATCAACCCCTTCTGTGAGATCGCCGTAGAAGAAGCGGTTCGCCTGAAAGAAAAGGGTGTGGTCAGCGAGATCATCGCTGTATCCATGGGCCCCAAACAGTGTCAGGAACAGATTCGAACTGCGCTGGCGCTGGGTGCCGATCGTGGTATCCAGGTGGAAACAGATGCTGAGCTGCAGCCACTGGCTGTCGCCAAGTGCCTCAAGGCGATAGTGGAAAAAGAAGAGCCGCAGCTGGTTATTCTGGGCAAGCAGTCCATCGACGGCGACAACAACCAGACCGGTCAGATGCTGGCGGCATTGACGGGTATGGGGCAGGGCACCTTTGCTTCCGAGGTCAACGTTGAAGAGGGTTCCGTGAAGGTGACCCGTGAAATCGACGGTGGTCTGCAGACTGTAGAGCTGACCTTGCCTGCGGTGGTTACCACCGACCTGCGCCTCAACGAGCCGCGCTACGCTTCCCTGCCCAATATCATGAAGGCCAAGAAAAAGCCTCTGGATGTCACCACCCCTGACGAGCTGGGTGTGGATATCGCCCCGCGCACCAAGACCCTGAAAGTTGAGCCGCCGGCCGAGCGCCAGGCAGGCATCAAGGTTGCCGATGTAGCGGAACTGGTAGAAAAACTGAAAACCGAGGCGAAAGTAATCTGATGAGCATTCTTGTAATTGCAGAGCACGACAACGCCGAACTGAAAGGCGCCACCCTTAATACTATTGCGGCCGCCAAGGCCATCGGTGGTGACATCGACGTACTGGTAGCCGGTAGTGGCTGCGGAGCCGTGGGCGAAGCCGCTGCGAAGGTTGACGGCGTCAGCAAGGTGCTGGTGGCCGATAATGCGGCGTACGAGCATCAACTGGCAGAGAACGTAGGAAAGCTGGTGGCTGACCTGGGTCAGAACTACAGCCACATTCTGGCGCCGGCGACCACCACCGGGAAAAACATGCTGCCGCGCGCTGCTGCCCTGCTGGACGTTCAACCGATCTCCGACATTATTGCTGTCGAGAGCCCGGATACCTTCAAACGCCCGATCTACGCGGGTAACGTGATTGCGACCGTACAGAGCTCAGATGCCATCAAGGTCGCATCTGTGCGTACCACTGCGTTTGATCCGGTCGCCGCTGAAGGCGGCAGCGCTGCGGTCGAAGCCGTTGATATCACCGATGATGCAGCGGTTTCCAAGTTCGTCGGCGAAGAGCTGGCGGTATCCGACCGTCCGGAACTCACTGCGGCGCGCGTCGTCATTTCTGGTGGCCGCGGCATGCAGAATGGCGAAAACTTTGAAATGCTGAACAAGGTGGCCGACAAGCTGGGTGCGGCGGTTGGCGCATCCCGTGCTGCCGTGGATGCCGGCTTTGTACCCAATGACATGCAGGTCGGACAGACCGGCAAGATCGTTGCGCCGGACCTGTACATCGCTGTAGGCATTTCCGGGGCCATTCAGCACCTGGCGGGCATGAAGGACTCCAAGGTAATCGTCGCCATCAACAAAGATGAAGAGGCACCGATCTTCTCTGTGGCAGATTATGGCCTGGTGGCGGACCTGTTTGATGCAGTACCGGAGCTGGAAGCAAAACTGTAACCAGCAGTTCATATACTGACATCAGAAAGAGGCGGCGCAAGCCGCCTTTTTTAATGGTGTGGTATTGGCGTGCGTTATCGGGCTTTGCGTATTGATTGGTTATTTATTAATCTATGCTCCCGGTAACATTGCCTTTCTTGGTGCTAGCCCCGAGAATAGGCGCCCCAATAAGTAGAACTAAGCTGTCTGTGGTACAGCCGAGACGGGATTTAATCATGTCTTTGGTAAAACGCACATTATCAAATGCCCTGCAAAACCCGGCCGCCTCCGGCGGAAACACCGCGCGGCGCAGCCTGCTGGCTACCGTCGCCGTTGTCGGTGGGTGGCTGGCGGTCAATGTCATGGCGTATGGGCACCTGGCAGTTCCATCCGAGGCTGACGGTGGCCTTCTGGCCGAGCGCAGCACGCGCACTACAGCGGGCTCCAATCAGACAGTGTCGCTTCCTTCGACGGCCTTCTTCGGCGTCGCTCCGGTCAAAACAGAGGCCGAGCCCGAACTTGATCTTGCAAATATTCCCATTACGCAGCTAAACCTCGTGCTTTCCGGCGTACTCAGCAGTAGTGTGGGCGACCATGCCAGCGCTCTGGTGGCGGAGCGCGGCAAGCCGGCCGAGCGAATCTTCGTGGGAGAGAAACTACCGGGCGGGGCAGAGGTCTATTCCGTCGAGGTCGATCATATTATTCTTCGTCGTAATGGGCAGATGGAAAAACTGACCTACCCGGATGCCGAAGGGCGCCCGACTGTTCCCAAGCAGTATGCAAATTATGCGGGCGAGGCCGCCAAGGTCATCAGCGCCAATGCGACCTCTGAGCGGTCGGATAAGCAACAGTCGATCCGTGATCGCCTGGAACAGTTACGGGAAATGGCCCGCCAGCGACAGCGGACCAACCAGCGTTAATTTCGTCGTGCGCGCCCGGGGGAGGGTGCGCGTTTAACAAGACCATACATTTACCGACCAAATAAGAATTAGAGTCAAATTCATAATGATGAGCGTGTTTCACCGACGGCTGGTAGCAGTCGCCCTGGGTTTTCTGTTGTCGTTTTCGGTGCTGGCTCAGTCTTCCCCGGAGAGGGTTACTCTTTCACTGGATAACGCCGATATCCGCGACCTGATCAACTGGGCCGCCGATTTCACCGGCAAAAACATCATTGTCCACCCCAATGTCAAAGGTAAGGTCACGGTTGTTGCCGGGGACCCGATGAGCCACCAGCAGGCCTTCGACGTGTTCATGTCGGTGCTGCAGGTCAATGGTTTCAGCCTTGTAGAGCAGGGGGATGCCTGGAAAGTCGTACCCGATGCACTGGCGAAGCAACAGGCGATCCCGGTTATCGATGAGTCGACTCGCGCACCGGGCGAAGCGCTTGTGGTGCGTACCGTAAAAGTCGAGAACATTTCCGCAGCGCAGCTGATCGCCATGTTGCGGCCGCTTATTCCGCAGACCGGTCATCTGGCTGCCTATGCGGACACCAATACGTTAATCGTCGCCGACCGTTCGGCGAACATCGACCAGATTGTGCGCCTGATCAAGCAGCTCGACCGGGCCGGAGCCATCGACATCGAGCTGGTGCCCCTGCAGTTTGCTTCGGCCAAAGAGGTCAAGCAGGTCATCAATGAGCTTCTCCAGGGCGGCGGCAAACAAGCCGGAAATGATGTGCAGCCGCTGCGCATTGCCGTCGATGAGCGCTCAAACAGTATCCTCCTGACCGGCGATCCGGTTACCCGACAGCAGCTCAAAAAAGTCATCGAACGCCTTGACCAGCCGCTGACCGGCGAGGGCAATACGGCGGTTGTTTACGTGCAGTACGCCAGTGCCACAGACCTCAAGCCAATCCTTGAAGGCATGAGTGGCAGTATCCAGAAAACCGAAAAGGATCAGCAGGTAGCCGATGTCGAGGTGAGCATTCAGGTCAATGAGGAACTGAATGCACTGGTCCTGACCGCGCCGCCATCCTTACTGGAAACCATGAAAGGTGTTATTGCCAAGCTTGACGTGCGCCGTGCGCAGGTCCTAATCGAGGCCATCATTGTCGAGGTGACCGAGGGCACCGGCAATAACCTCGGTGTGAAATGGATCGCCGGTAATGACGACGATGTTTTCGCCGGATTTCAGAATGACTTTGCCCAAACGCCGATCATTGATGACGACGGCAATGTCCTGTCGGAAGTTAACCCGTTCTCCCTCGCACCGGCCAACCTGGCGCGCTCCGGACTCAACCTTGGCTTCCTGAGTGGTACGGATATACGTTTGGCAATCAATGCCATGGCCAGCGAGAACAACGCGAACATCCTGTCCACGCCAACCATCATGGCGCTCGACAATGAAGAGGCGGAAATCCTGGTCGGCCAGAATGTGCCGTTTATTACCGGCGAGCAGTTGCTGTCCGGCAGCAATAACGATCCATTCACCACCATCCAGCGTCAGGATGTCGGTACCACGCTCAAGGTCACACCCAGGGTCAACAACAACAACTCCGTGACGCTCGAAATCGAGCAGAAGGTTGAAAACGTACTGCCCGTAGCCAGTTCTGCGGCATCCGATATTGTGACGAGCAAGCGTGAAATCCGCACCAAGGTCCTGATCGACGACGGCGCCATCCTGGTGCTGGGCGGCCTGATCGAGGACAAGGTCACCGAGATCAATGAGAAGGTGCCCCTGCTGGGTGATATCCCGGGTCTCGGCCGCCTGTTCCGCAACTCCAAGAAAGACGTGGACAAGACCAATCTGATGGTGTTCCTGCGGCCAAAGATCCTCAGCAACCAGATCGCTGGCTATGAGGAAACCCGCAAGCGCTACCGCGACATCCAGGAAAAGCAGCTGAACCTGCGCGACAACACCAGCCGTATTTGGGACTGGAACCGCGGGGAGACCCTGCCGGACCTGTTGCCGCCACCAGCCGACACCGAAACCGAAGAACTGCTTCCAGTGGAGCCTGAGGTCGTCAAGTGATGACGGATCTTGCGGTAAAACGATTGCCCTATGCCTTCGCCAAGCGCCACCGGGTGCTTCTGGCGGAAGTGGACGGCACACCGGTTTGTCAGTACGTTGCGCCGCTCAACCCCAGTGTGCTTGCGGAAGTACAGCGTCTCTGTGAGGTACCCCTGGGCGCTGCCGCGGTTGAGGTGGAAGCATTCCAGGAGGCGCTCCAGCGTGAGTACGAGAACCGCGAGGGTGGCAACCTCTCAGACGTGGAGGGGCTGGGTGATGACCTGGACTTGGCAGCAGTTGCCGATTCCCTGCCGGAGACGGAAGACCTTCTCGAGCAGGAAGACGATGCCCCCATCGTAAAACTGATCAATGCCATTTTCGCTGAGTCACTCAAGCAGGGTGCCTCGGATATCCATATTGAAACCTTCGAGAAGCGCCTGGTAGTCCGTTTCCGGGTAGATGGTGTGCTGCGGGAAGTGCTGCAACCGCGCCGCGCACTGGCCCCACTGCTGGTTTCCCGTATCAAGGTGATGGCGAAGCTCGACATTGCCGAAAAGCGTGTGCCCCAGGACGGCAGGATTTCGCTGCTGATGGGTGGCCGCGAGGTCGATGTGCGTGTGTCGACGATGCCGTCCTCTGCCGGTGAGCGCGTAGTGATGCGCCTGCTGGACAAGCAGGCCGGTAAAATGGACATGCGCCAGCTGGGCATGGCGGAGCAGGACCTGAAGGTCATGACCGAGCTTCTCGGGCGTCCCCACGGCATCCTGCTGGTAACTGGTCCCACCGGTTCCGGTAAAACCACCACCCTGTATGCTGGCCTTGCCAGTATCAACAACCGCGAGAAGAATATTCTCACCGTGGAAGACCCGGTGGAATACAACCTCGAAGGCGTTGGCCAGACCCAGGTCAACACCAAGGCTGACATGACGTTTGCCCGCGGGCTGCGGGCGATCCTGCGCCAGGACCCGGATGTGGTGATGGTGGGGGAGATCCGGGACCTCGAAACCATGCAGATTGCCATTCAGGCGAGTCTGACCGGTCACCTGGTGCTCTCCACGTTGCATACGAACACGGCGTTGGGTGCGGTTACACGTCTGGTAGACATGGGTATCGAGCCCTTTTTGCTGTCCTCCAGTGTGATCGGCGTGCTGGCCCAGCGGCTGGTACGGGTGCTATGTCCAGAGTGTCGCCAGCCTCATGAGGCAGACAGCTTTGAATGTAGAATGCTGGGCGTGGAAGAGGGCGCGGGGACGATCATTTACCGCCCTGGCGGCTGTGAAAAGTGTAACCACAGCGGCTATCTCGGTCGTATCGGCATCTATGAACTGGTGCCGGTGAATGAGAAACTGCGTCAGTTAATTCATGACCGCGCATCCGAGAATGCGCTGGTCCAGGAGGCCCGAAAGCTGGGCCCCAGTATCCGCGAAGACGGCGTAGCCAAGGTGCTCGCCGGTGAAACTTCACTGGAAGAAGTACTTCGGGTAACCCAGGAGTCCTGAAATGGGTGCGTTCGAGTACACCGCGCTTAACAGCGGCGGCCGCAAGAATCGCGGCACGCTTGAGGCCGATAGTGCTAAAGCCGCGCGTCAGCAGTTGCGAGCCAAAGGCCTGATTCCGCTGGAAGTGACGGCAGCATCCGAATCCGCTGCATCTGGCGGTGCCAGTATCCTTTCCGGCAGTCCGGGGCTGAGCGTCAAGGCGCTGGCACTGCTGACGCGTCAGATTGCCACACTGCTGCGTGCCGGCATTCCCCTGGAAGAAACCCTCGGCGCCATCGCCAACCAGTCCCGCAACCAGAAAGTGCGCCGGATCGTGCTGGCAGTGCGCGCCAAGGTGATGGAAGGGCACAGTTTTGCCCAGGCGCTGGCCGGTTTTCCACGGGCCTTTCCCAAGCTCTATCGAGCGACGGTAGAGGCCGGGGAGCACTCGGGCCATTTGGACGATGTTCTCGAGCGGCTGGCGGACTACACCGAAAATCAGCAGGTATTCCGGCAAAAGGTGCAGCTGGCGCTGATCTATCCACTGGTGCTCGTGGTTATCTGCGTACTGGTGGTGACCGGTCTGATGGTTTACGTGGTTCCCGATGTTATCGAAGTCTTTACCGGAACGGGCCAGCAGCTTCCGCTGGCGACCCGAATACTGGTTTCGATCAGTGATTTCATTTCCGCGTGGGGCTGGCTGATACCGCCCGCGATCATCGCTCTGGTGGTCGGCTGGACGCTGCTGCTGCGTCGCCCGGGCTTCCGTTACCATTTCCATCACCGGTTGCTGGATATGCCCGCTGTGGGCTGGCTGGTACGCGGCGGCCAGAGCGCACGTTACGTGGGCACGCTGGCGATTCTAACTGGCAGTAGCGTGCCGCTTGTGCAGGCTATGGGAATTGCCAGCGGGGTAATGAGCAACGATTTCCTCAAAGAACGCCTGCAAATTGCACAGAAGTTCGTGCGCGAGGGCGGGAGCCTGCGGCGGGCTCTGGAAGATGTGGAATATTTTCCACCGATGATGACGTATATGGTTGCGAGTGGTGAGTCGTCGGGCACACTGGACCAGATGCTGGTGCGCGCGGCAGAAAACCAGGAGCGGGACCTGCAGGGCGCGGTGACCGCGTTCGTCAGCCTGTTCGAACCGATCATGCTACTGGTAATGGCCGGCATCGTGCTGTTTATCGTAATGGCTATCATGATGCCGATCATGAACATGAATCAGCTGGTTGTCTGAAACGTCAATCAGTTAAAAGATTGCGGGCCTGTGGCCCGGAAAATTGTATCCGCGAGGTGAGAAATGAAAAATCTGCGCAATAACCGGGGCTTTACCCTGATTGAGATCATGGTGGTTATCGTGATCCTTGGTGTGCTTGGCGCACTGGTCGTGCCCAATATTATGGGGCGTACTGGAGAGGCGCGCATGAAGGCGGCTACTGTCGACCTGCGTGCAATTTCGACAGCACTGGATATGTATCGCATGGACAACTTTGTCTATCCGAGTTCTGACCAGGGCCTGGAAGCGCTGGTCACCAAGCCATCCGGTTTTCCGGAAGCGAAAAACTGGAACGAGCCCTACCTGAAAAAAGCACCGAAAGATCCTTGGGGCAACGAATATCAGTACATCAGCCCGGGAAGCTCCGGCCCGTATGACCTGTTTAGTTTGGGCGCCGATGGCAAGCCGGGTGGTGAAGGCGAATCCGCTGACCTGTTCGCTTCCGAGCTCTGAGGCTCATCAGAGCTAATCTGATGCGCGTCGCAGCCTGCCGCCAACGGGGATTTACCCTGATCGAACTGCTGGTGGTGATTGTTATCATCGCTTCACTGGCAGGTATGGCGACGCTGTCCCTGAATAATACGGATAGCCGCAAGTGGACCGGAGAAGTCCAGCGCCTTGCGAACCTTTTGCAGCTCGTGGCTGATCGAGCTCTAATCGACAAGGCGCACTACGGTGTCGTGTTCGAAGAAACTGGTTACACGGTAGTTCGCTACGACTCCAGCCTGATGAAGTGGCAGCAGATGGACTTTTCCGGTCAGCCTGCTGCCGCTAATGCCAAGCGCTTTACTGCGCATGAGCTCCCTCCCACCATGCGTCTGGAAATTCTCTCCCAGACAGAATTGCCCGGTGCCAAGGATAGCGACTCCAGTTTCGGCGGAGATCGCCGCCCCAGCAGCGTCACTGGTAGCGACAGCGCAAAGAAAGGCGGCAAGGATGACGAAGAGGTCCTGCCGCAATTTGCCGCGCTTTCCAGTGGTGAAGTACTGCCGGTGGAAATCGGTTTTTTCCTGATGAAAAACGGCGATATCGGACGCGCGGCGATTATTTCCTACAGCAGTCTCTACGGTATGCAGCTGGAGTGGCAGAGCGATGAATACTGAGTATCGTCCGCGCCGCGCGGGCTGGATGCGCCAGCGGGGATTTACCCTGGTGGAAGTGTTGGTGGCGCTGGTCATTTTTGGAGTGATTGCCGCGAGTGTGCTGAAAACACTTCAGGACAGTGTGCGTCAACAGGCTGCCCTCGAGGAGCGTCTGACCGCGAACTGGGTGGCCCAGCAGGCACTTGCCGAGATTCGCCTGCGTACCGACTGGCCGCCGCTGGGCAAGAAAACCGAGAAGGTACTGTTGGCAGACCGGGAGTGGCAGGTGACTGCCGAGGTCAAGACCACCAATGAACCTAAGATGCGGCATATCGTGGTGCAGGTGGGGAGGCCCGAAGCCGAGGCACCCATCCTTACCATCGACTCCTGGGTTGCTCAGTCTGTCGGCGCAGGTGCCGGGACGGGTGCGGCCACCGAAGGGAGAGGATGATCATGAGGCGAGTTGCCAAGCCGGCCGCACGGGGCTTTACCCTGATAGAAATCATGGTGGTGCTGGTGATCGTATCGATCATCGGCATCGGCTCCTATTCATTGCTGGAAACGTTTTTTACCACCGACCGTGTCCTCACCGCGCGCGGGGATCAAATGCGTCGCCTCTCAATGGCCATGTATCGCATGGACGACGACCTGCGCCAGCTTACCGTTCGGCCAGTCAAAAACGCCTACAGCGGTTATGAGCCCGCATTTCAGGGTGTGACCAATGAGTTTGAGTTCACCCGCCTGGGGGCCGCAAACCTGACCGGCGAGCCGCGCGGCAATCTGCAGCGCCTGCATTACGGCATTGGTTATGCCGAGGAGGGCTCCGAAGGGCGATATGAGCGCGGCGAAGATGACGGCACCGCGCTGTTGTTGCGCAGCCGCTGGCGGGTGCTCGATCGAGGGCCCGACTCCGAGCCGGTTGCCGAACCTATTCTCGACGGAGTGGTAGAGCTCAATTTGCGATATTACGACCGGGACTCCAAGGCGTGGCTTGCACAGTGGCCGCCGGCATCATCTACGACAACTCCCGGAGCGGTGGACCTGCGATTGCCGCAGGCCATAGAAGTGGTTTTGATTACCCGAAGTGGTGGTGAAATGCGGCGCGTGTTCTCGCTGCCCGAATATTCGGTGGTCGCGGGTACTGCGGGCTCGGGCAGTAGCGGTGGCGACGGTGATGATAACGAACGCAATGACAGGGACGGATCCAGTAGCAGTAGTGGCTCTGGCAGCGGCGGCGATGGAGGGCGCCGGGGTGAGGGTGAAGCTCAATGATCGTCGCTAATCCGGAGCGTCAACGTGGCGTCGCACTGATCACCGTGCTGCTTGTAATGGTCATCGCCGTGGCCGCAGTGACCCATGCGGTGACTCGCAATCGGCTCGCGATATCCCGGACGAGTGCGATACTCGCCAACACCCAGCTTGCCGAGTTTGTGCACGGTGCGGAAGCGTGGTCAATCATCGCGCTCGAAAAGGATTTCGAAGAAGATCGTGCCGCCACCGCTGCCAGCGATAACCTGCTCGAGCCATGGGCGCAAAAGCTCGTCGAATTTAACCCTGATAACGGAAAAATACGCATACAAATCAAAGATTTACAGTCTTGTTTTAATGTAAATAATTTAACAATGGATCAAGCTGCTGGCGGTGGTCCCGGGGGCGGGGAAGCATCGGCGAGCAAGGTCCTGCAACGACTGGTGCGCAACCTGGGCGGGCGGGCAGATACCGCTATGGCCATAGAAGACTGGGTTGATCCAGGGGATACGCCGCTCTCATCCGGCACCGAAGACAATGGTTATCTGGGGCAAGAAGTCGCACACCGCACACCGGATACGTTTATTACCGACGTTTCCGAGCTGAGCGCGGGGCAGGGGATTGAACCCCAGGAGTGGAAAGTTATCGCTCCGGAGCTCTGCGCATTGCCGGAGTCGGGTACAAAAGTGAACGTGAATACCGCTTCACAGGAACTGTTGTCAGCGATGTTTCCATCGGCCAACGTCGCTGGGCTGATCAACTATCGGGAAGGTGGCACTCCGTTTACGGATGCGGGCGAACTGTCCGGGTTCGGTATAACCGGGGGTGGAGAATTGGATTTCAACAGCGCGTATTATGTCGCGCATATTGCCGTGCAGCTGGGTCTGGAGCACCGTCAGTACTGGGAATCGACGCTGAAGCTCGACACCACCACTGGCGAGGTAAAAGTGATACAGCGCCAGAGGCGCGAGTTTTCCGGGCAGTTTTTGCAGGAATTACTGGGGGATTAATTGAGCCAGGAAGTCAAATTACTCAGGCTGCGTGAGCCCGTTGCCGGATCGCATAGTGGCGATCAGATACAGGCTGCGGGCAACGTTTTGCTGCAACGCTGGCAAGATAACGCCTGGCAGGCAGTGGCCACCGATGAAGCCTTTCAGCATGCATTCAGTGCTGGAAGCCTTGGAGCCTCGGCAACCGGTTACGCTATTCCCGGTTCCGGGCAAGACGTTACCCAGCGCGAATCCGGGGAAGATGACGGTGATGACGATGCTTTGAAATTCCAGCCCGAAGACCGGGTAGTGGTACTGGTTCCAGGTAGCTGGGTATGGAATGGCCTTGAAGCTATCCCCCGTGCCGCGCGCCGACAGAGCAGTGCCGTGGGGTATATGGTGGAAGAGCAACTGGCTGAGGACGTCGAAGACCTGCACTTCGTATGCGAGCCGGTGTCCGGAGACCTGTGCAGCGTACTGGCCGTGTCCAGCGATAAGCTGGCGGCGCTCAAAGGGCAGATCGAGCGCCTTGGCTGGCCGGTTATCGGTGCCATCCCCGAGTATCGCGTATTGGCCAACACGGGTGACACCTCGGCGATCTGGCTGGACGACGAGCGTGCCCATGTGTGGCTGGCGGCAGGTAAAGGCCTTTCAGTCGCCCGCCCTCTGGCGGGTGTAATTGCGGAAAGTCTCTTCACTCCCAGTGACCTCGAGGGCGGGGAGGGTGAGTCCGCTGAACCCGAATCGGGCCAGTCGGCGCTGCGTGTCTTTGGTGACCCCACGCCGTTGGAGCTGGCTACGTTCGAGCAGCTGGCGACCGTGGAAACCGCAGGTGAGGCGCCCGACACGACGTTTCTCACTTCCATGGGCGCCGGTGTACCTGGCAATCTTCTCACCGGAGATTTCCAGATCACACTGGCGTCCGATACCGGCCCCTGGTGGAAAAAGCCCGCGATTGCGGTGGCGGCGTGTTTCGTGCTGCAGCTGGTGTTTTTTGTGGCTGCGGGCAGCTATTACAAAGTGCAGGCCGGGCGGGCGGATGACGCCGCCAGGGCCATGTTCAGCGAAATTTTCCCGGGGGACAGCCCCAGTGCCGACCTGCGGCGTCAGATTACCGGCTATCTCAACCAGTCTTCCGGCGGTGGCGGTGAGTTTGCAAGCCAGCTACAGCAGTTGAGTCAGGTATGGACGACCGGTAAATCGGGGGATCTACAGCTCCAGTCCATGCGCTTTGATGGCAACCGCGGTGAGCTTGTATTGCAGCTGCGGGCAGCCAACCTCGGCCAGCTCGATGCGGTAGTGGGCAAACTGAGCAGTGGCCAATTCAAGGCCGAGCTCCTGGCCGCAAATGAGCTGGAAGATGGGGTTTCAGGGCGTATTCGACTGCGATGAGCGCAGTGCCGCTACCGGGCGAAATAATCAGAACAAGATCATTCATTACTATGAAGCAAACGATTGAATTGTGGCGCCAGAAGTGGGCGGCGCTTCCAGCAAATGATCAGCGCGCCCTCGGGATGCTGATACTTTTCCTTGGCGCGATATTTATTATTTTTGGGCTATTCAAGCCCGCTCAGTCCTTTTTTGACAACGCTCGCTCAGAAGCGGAGCAGTCCCGAGAGCTTTTGGCCTGGATAGAAAAACAGCGTCCACAGCTCGAGCGTATCCAGCGCAATACCGGGGGGCAATCCCAGGCCCAGGGGACACTTCTTCAGCGCGTAACTGCGGCGGCGAATAATCACAAAGTGACGATCAAACGGTTTGAACCGGAAGGCGATGGTCGGATCCGGTTGTGGATTGATGAGGCGCGTTATCAGGATCTCCAGCCCTGGCTAAACACGCTATTACAGCAGCGCTTCATTATCCGCTCTGTCAGCGTGGACGCTCTTGCGGAAGAGGGCATGGTTTCGGCACGACTTACGCTGGAGCGTTAATGCGCGCGCTGGCGAGGTGGCTCCGGAACGGGAATCTCCCAGCTGCCGACGAATATTTTGGCGGTTTTTGGTTGTAAATCGAGCTTAAGTTCCATTTTAGTCCATTAATCGGCAATAATTTGTTTATTTCTACCGATAATATCGAACTATTTTAAGGTTGGTTATTTAATATTCCGGTCAGGATCTGGCCGGACGAACCGTAAATCCAGGCATGGGTGGCGTTATTTTCTCCCTATACTTGAAGTCATTGAGAAGAAACAGGGGCTGTACCATGCTGCTTCGCGACGCCGGAAGTAAACACCTGATTGATGTAGCTGATATCGTTACACTCGCAAATCCCTATGAACTGACAGTTGTCGGGCGCTACCTCTGGGGAGAAGAGGTTCAGGATCCCGAGGTGTTTGACAAGTCTCAGCTGCAGTTTTTGTCTGGCGAATCACTACCCCGGTGCTGGCACGACAGCCGATACCGTGACCGCGAAGTACGAAGGATCAAATGCGGCACCCGCGTTGATGACAGCGATTATTATCAGGGTGCCTGAGCGACCGTTTTCCGGGCCAGCGAGCCGACCCTACTGAATTGGCTAATTGGCCTACCTGGCCCGCGCGGCTTGCCTGCGCGGACTCCCGTCCCGGTGGCCGATCAGCGGTTCACATTCGGTCTTCCTGCGAATGAACGACAATCTCGGCCGCTAATTCGTGGTTTCGTACCAATAGCTCCTATACAATACGCGCCAATTTTTCGCCGGAAGACCGAGATCAGGGCAACTAGGCCCTCTGCCAGAAAACCGCTCTGGCGCACTGGTCCGAAGTAACTCCGGAAAGCTGTAGCGGAAGATATGTGCCATGAGCTTTGAGTTATTTGAAGAGTACTCCCTGATCCTTGGAATCGGTGGCCTGATTCTGTTCATGATGTTTATCGTGTGGAACCTGGCCAAAGAGTCGAAGGCGGGCCGCTTTGGTACTTTCATTCTGTTTACCGCCCTTGGCCTGGGTTTGCTGGGCTTCGTGGTGAAAACTGTGCTGGTTGAAGTCATGGGGTTGGGCCAGTAAGGCCTCAGCCGCTCCTTCCCCCAATTCGGACACAGGGAGCGTTCGCCGGAATTTTATATGCCGTTATTTGATCATCCCGAACTCAAGGTCCAGAAGGACCGCCGGGTGTGCCGAAGCACTGATACCCGGATTGCGAAATACTCGCGCCGGGGTATGTTGTTCAGCCTCGTGGCTTTCGCCATCGCGGTCGCCATTGGCGAACTCCGCACTACGTCGCCCAAACTGGTATTGGTACTGGCTATTGGGCTGGTGCTGGTGACGCTGATTCGGGCGTACTACGTTTTCCGGTTTGAGCACCTCTATGCGACCGGCCCAAAGCGGTGGCGACACCGATACTTTCTGGCATCGACCCTCGGTGCCATCTGGTGGGGCGTTGTTCTTTACAGTCACGTCTTTTTGCTGGGTTTTTCTCCCGCCACGCAGTTCCTCTGGCTCTACACGGTCGTGTTCTGTGCGAGTGTCGCTTCGGTATTCTCGCCTTATCACCGGTTCCTCACCTGGTTCCTCGCCGGCTCCCTGGTGCCAGCCGCGCTGCAGGGTTTCCTCGCCTCCGATATCCTCGGCGCAATATACGGCGCACTGACACTGGCGTTTGTCTGGCTTATGGCCCATCAGGCTCGGCGCGAATCGGAAAACTACTGGGACAGGGTTGCAGCGATGCAGGCTCTGCAACAGAAAGCCAGTAATCTGGCTGCAGCACGCAAACATTCGGAAGCTGCGGTTGAGGTGACCAACGAGTTCCTCGCCAATGTGGGGCAGGAATTCCGTAGCCAGCTGTCTGATTCACTGGGTGCCCTCGCCCTGCTGGAAGGGGACCGGCTCTCTGACCGCCAGCGCGAGTGGGTGCGACTGGCAAAAAACTCGAGTAATCAGCAGCTGAAACTCGTGGACAACGTAGGGATGTTTACGCGTGTCGCGCGCAAGGACATTCACCTGCGCCGCGCACCATTTAACCTTGTGCGCACCATGGAGAAAGCCTTCAAATTTGCCGCGCGCGCAGCCCAGCGCCAGCGTCTCGAGTTCAATTTTCAGATCAGTGAGGATCTGCCGGTCATGGTGACGGGCGATAACCGTAAAACCGCGCAGTTGATCCGCAACCTGGTGGACTCCGCAACCGTGATCGCCCAGAGCGGCGAGTTGTGGGGCGAGGCAAGTTTTGAACAGCTCAGTTCCGAAGAAGGGCAGCTGAATCTCAAGCTGGTCGACAGCGGCGGTGGGGAGATCCTGCCGGATGAATCCGAACTGTTCGGCGCTTTCTCTCGTATGGACACCACTCAGGTTACCACCGGGCTCGGGTTGAACATTGCCAAGGGCCTGGCGGAAGCAATGGGTGGCTACCTGCAACTCCATTCCTCTGCCGATGGAAATCGCTATCAAGCGGTCATCAAATTCGCCATTGAGCCAAATCAGCGCATCTATCTTCAGCCAGACCGCAGGCTGCAGGATACCGATGTACTGCTGCTGCATCAGAAGGGGCTATTCGTGGCCGGCATTGTTCAGATGCTCGAGTCCTTCGGTATGGATGTCACCAGCAAACACTGGGACGACGGCAGCACGGAACCGATGGATCAGTTGCTGCAGGCGATGGACCGCGGTCAACTGGTCGTGCTGGCGCCGGCAATGGGGGATACCAACATGTTGAGCGGTGTGACTCAAGTGATCGCATCCTCGGGAGCAGCAGCGAAAAAGTTCCCGCTCCTGTGCCTGGGTGGTTACGGTCACAAACTGGAGTTCGCCCCACTTGCCGCCGCAGAGCCGGAATCTCAATACCTGGCCCGTCCCGTGACCCGCAAAGAGTTTCATGATGCGGTTGTACTGCGCCTGTTTGGCGGAATTAAAAAAAGCAGTCGCCGGGTGGTATGCACGAATGCCGACGTCAATCGCAAGCGAAAACTGCTGTTGATCGAAGAATCCCGTCAGCACCAGGGTGTCACCGAAGAAATGCTACAGACACTTGGCTATCAGGTTGAAGTCGTTGCAGCGGTCGAAGATGCACTCTCGCGGCTTCCCGATAACAACTATGACCTTGTGCTGGTGGATTGCCAGCAGAACACCACGCACAGTGCCGAAATCATTGAGCAGTTACGTCACTGGGAGAGTGAATATTCTCCCGATGATCGGCTGCCGATTGTGGCCCTGACCAGCACCACAGAAGAGCAGTTTGAGGGGCGCTGCCTGGCGGCCGGCATGGATGATTTCCTCACCAAGCCACTGAGCAAAGACAGTCTGGCGGAAACGCTGGAGCGGTGGCTGGGAGAGTAAAAAGAAAGGGGCGGCATGCGCTTACGCTGCCGCCAGCAGACTTTCGGTTTACATAGAGCGCTGATCAATACGCTTGCTGAATTCCTCACTGGTCTCTTTACGCTCTGAATAGCGATCCGTAAAGAAATCGCGCTTGTCTTTTAGCAGCAGCGTAAACTTCATCAATTCCACATCTATGTTGGGCGTGTAATCAGTAGTCATGCTGCTCTCAGTTTCCCGCAAACCAGTGGCGAGTACGGTTGGCAAAAGCAACGAGCGACAGCATCACAGGGACCTCTACCAGCACGCCGACCACCGTAGCGAGTGCGGCACCCGAGTGCAGCCCGAACAGGGAGATCGCCACGGCCACCGCAAGCTCAAAGAAATTGGACGTGCCGATCATGCAGGCCGGTGCTGCGATGTTATGAGGCAGTTTCATGCTGCGCGCTGCCGCATAACTGATCGCGAAAATACCGTAGGTCTGGATCAGCAAGGGGATGGCGATCAGGCCGATCGCTAGCGGGTTTTCAATAATTGTCTGTGCCTGAAATCCAAACAAAAGTACCACTGTGGCCAGCAGCCCGCCGATGGAAAGCGGTTTAACCTTTGCCAGAAAGCGGTTCAGGCGGCTGTGGTCCTCGGTCGAATCCAGCGCACGGCGGGTGAGAACACCCGCAATAAGCGGCAATAAAACATAAAGAATCACAGACAGCAGTAGTGTGTCCCAGGGTACGGTGATATCACTGACACCCAGGAGCAGGGCGGCGATCGGGGCGAAGGCGAAGATCATGATGACGTCGTTCACCGATACCTGCACAAGTGTGTAATTGGCATCTCCCCGGGTGAGCTGGCTCCACACAAAAACCATTGCGGTGCAGGGTGCGACGCCCAGCAAAATCATACCGGCGATATATTCCTGCGCGGTCTGCGGGTCGACCAGGTCTGCAAAAATAACCCGGAAGAACAGCCAGCCAAGGGCTGCCATGGTAAAGGGCTTTATCAACCAGTTAACAACCAGTGTGAGAGCGAGCCCCTTGGGTTTGTCGCCGACATGCCGGATCGAGGAAAAATCTACCTGCACCATCATCGGGTAGATCATCAGCCAGATAAATACCGCCACCGGCAAATTCACATGGGCCATTTCAACGGATGCAATGAACTGGAATGCCTCTGGGGCAAGATTGCCGAGCAGCAGGCCAGCAATGATGCAAAGCCCGACCCATAGGGATAGATAGCGTTCGAATATACCCACAATCACACTTCCTCTGAGGCCAGTTCGTTCATCAGCGCTAACAGAGCACTGCCATGTTCACGATCCACTTGCGCTTCAAGCATACGCTCCACGCGGTCTTTGATGACGCGAATTGTTTGTTGAAACGCCCTGGCGTTTTCTTCGTCACTACCTTCCAGCTTTGAAGGGTCAGACAGACCCCAATGCATCTTGAAGGAATCGCCCAACCAGATCGGGCAGGCTTCGGCGGCAGCGCTGTCGCAGACGGTAATCACTACATCCGGTACCCAGCCTTCAAGATCGTCCCAGGATTTACTGTGCAATCCCTCCGTGGAAATACCGTGTGCGTCCAGGTATTTCAGTGACAACGGGTGAACAGCGCCGGAGGGCTGACTGCCGGCGCTCCGCGCTTCCAGTCGCCCCTCGCCAAACGCGTTGGTAATCGCCTCACTGAGGATGCTGCGACAGCGGTTATGGGTGCAGATATAAAGGATTTTCATGGTTTTCCTTGCACAGGTCCGTTCTGGTGTTGCGATTGCATCAGCTGCACTTGCCATTGCGCGGGGGGCGCGCTTGCATTCGAGCGAGGGCATTGGTGTTCTCAGTCATAAATGCCGGGTTAGCGGTGAGCGTCGTGTCGAGTACCTGCTTTGCCCATTTAGGAAGCGACGGGTTGAGACTGTAAAAGACCCACTGTCCCTGGCGACGATCACTGAGTAACTCGTGTTGGCGCAACTGCGCCAGATGGCGCGAGATCTTTGGCTGGCTCTGGTTGAGCGCTTCCATGAGCTCACACACGCAGAGTTCACCTTCACGGGCGATAAGCAGCAGGCTGCGCAACCGGGTGTCATCGGCGAGGCATTTGTAGAAGTCCAGTGGATTCACAGTTTCGCTCCATTTGATCCGCCGCGGAGAATATATTAAAAAAGGAATATATGAAATACCGAATGTGTCGAGCTGCATGTGACGCCACGCGTCGACTCATTCAGCGAGTAATTACGGAGAAGTGGAAGTTTAAGGGAAGAGAAAGGCGGAGCGGTGCTCCGCCTCTGCAGTACGCAAGTGGCCCGCGGGATCAGATATCGAATTCAGCCCATACCGGTGCGTGGTCGGAAGGGCGCTCCATACCGCGGATATCGTAGTCAATCCCGGTCGCTACGCATTTATCCGCCAGGCATTGCGAGGCCAGGATCAGGTCGATACGCAGGCCGCGGCGCGGCTCCCGGTCAAATCCCCGGCTGCGATAATCAAACCAGCTAAACAGATCGTCGGTCTCCGGGTTCTGGGCGCGGAAGGTATCGATCAGCCCCCAGTTGTGGATCTTTTCCAGCCACTCGCGCTCTTCGGGTAGAAAGCTGCACTTGCCGTCACGGAGCCAGCGTTTGCGGTTGGCTTCGCCAATACCGATATCCAGGTCCGTCGGGGAGATGTTCATATCGCCAATGACCAGGACCGGTGCTTTGCTATCGCACTCCTGGTTCAGGTAGGCATCCAGATCGGCGTAGTATTTCTGCTTGGCTGGGAATTTGGTGGGATGCTCGCGGTTTTCGCCCTGAGGGAAATATCCATTGAGCACGGTGAGCGGCTGGTCTCCTCCGATATCAAATTGGCCGGCAACAAGGCGGCGCTGCGCATCCTCGGCATCGGTAGGAAAGCCGTATTGCTTTTTGACAAACGGGTAACGGGAGAGGAGGGCAACACCGTAATGGGTCTTCTGGCCGAAGTAGATCACTTCATAGCCCAGGTCGCGAATCACATCGACCGGGAAGTCCTCATCGGTAACTTTGGTTTCCTGCAGCCCAATGATATCGGGAGAGTGGCTCTCCACCAGTGCTTCCATCTGGTGCAGTCGCGCACGGATACTGTTGACGTTAAAGGATACTACTTTCATTTGCTCTCCCCAGAAGTCAAAAAACCGAAGCCCGTTATTCGCGAGAATACCGGGCTCGGTTTTCAATCGTTATATGGCCGGTTGCGTGTCCGGCCTTGTGATTACATCAGCGCAGGCAGTTAGTCGAAGTTGGCGACCTGCGGTGAGCTAGCGTGCTTTTTTAGGCCGATAAAGTCCGCCATGATGTAGCCCGCTTCATTCAGTACTGGATCATCTTCCAGTGTGATTTCCACCGGGCCACCAACGGGCTCAACGTCTTCAGACTCACTTTTTTCCATCGCTTCGAAGCTTTCGTAAGGTTCCAGGCCTTTTGCCTTGCGGCGCTGGTTTTCCATCGCGAGCAATTCCTGGTTCATCTGTTCCCGTTCCTGTATACGGGTTTCTTCATTCAGCGACACGGTCTTTCTGTTGGCCCGCTCAGTCTGGTAGTCAAACTGAGACCGCAGGTAAACAAAGTCCGGGTCGACCTCGGTACGCTTGTTGTGTTTGCGGGCAAGGTCGGGGACCATTTCCTTGAGGTTGAAATACTTCGCGTGGCGCACAGCGTGAATGCGATCCCAGGGCAGGGCGGTGTCGTACGCGCTTTCTCCCACGCTGTCACTGTCGATCAGTTGCGGCATGCTGATGTCCGGCGAGACACCGGCGTGCTGCGTGCTGTCACCTGACACCCGGTAGAACTTGGACTGGGTAATCTTCAGCTGTCCTTCCTTGAGAGGCGCCATGGTTTGAACCGTGCCCTTACCAAAAGACTGGTTACCCACGACCAGACCGCGGTTGTAGTCCTGAATCGCACCGGCAAAAATCTCGGAGGCGGACGCGGAGAGGCGGTTGATGAGCACGACCAGCGGGCCGCGATACATGGCGCGGGAGCGGGAGCGGTTGTGGCGAGAAATCTGCTCGTTGGCATGACGGATCTGAACCACCGGTCCCTGATCGATAAACAGGTCGGTGAGCATGGTGGCTTCCTGCAAGGAGCCGCCGCCATTGTTGCGCAAATCCAGGACTATACCGTCCACGCCTTCCTTCTGTAACTCGTCCAGCAGGCGGGCCACATCGCGGGTGGTGCTCTTGTAGTTCGGGTCGCGGCGTCGGTAGGCCTCGAAGTCGATATAGAAGGTGGGCAGGTTGATGACGCCAACCTTGTAATTCTGCTCGCCATCGGAAAACTCAAAGACAGCCTTCTTGGCCGCCTGGTCCTCAAGCTTTACCTTGCTGCGCTTGATGGTGATGGTGCGATGGGAACCGTCGCCACCGGTAGGGATGGTTTCAAGGCGCACGAAAGTGCCGGCAGAACCGCGAATCAGATCGACCACATCATCCAGACGCCAGCCAACGACATCTACCATTTCGCCTTCTTTATCCTGGCCTACCGCCACGATCTTGTCGTTCGGCTTGATCTTGCTGGTGCGGTCGGCAGGGCCGCCGGCCACCAGGCGAGCAACCTTGGTGTATTCATCTTCCATCTGCAGTACCGCACCGATACCTTCCAACGAGAGCGACATGCTCATGTTGAAGTTCTCGAGCGAGCGGGGAGAGAGGTAATTGCTGTGCGGGTCATACAGGCGGGTGAGCGAATTCATGTACAGTTCGAACACGTCGTCTGAGTTCTGCTGACCAAGACGCTTGAGCTGTCCCTTGTAACGGCGCTTGAGAAGATCCGCGATCTCTTCATCGCTTTTATCTGTCAGGCGCAGATTCAGCACACTGGACTTGAGGCGCTTGCGCCACAGATCATCTGCCGCGCTGATGGACTGCGGCCATTCGCTTTTCTCGCGGTCCAACTCCAGTGACTCATCCTTGGTGAAGTCGAACTTGGGCAGGCCGTTGTCCAGCTGGGACAGTATGTCGTTGAGACGGTCCGACACCCGCATGCGGTAGCGGTTGTAGATCTCGAATCCCCGGTCAACATTGCCAGCCTTCAGGTCGTCGTCCAGCTTGGTACGCCACTGACGGAATTCATTGATGTCCGACGACAAGAAGTAACTTCTGGTGGGGTCGAGGCTGTCGATGTATTCATCCCACAGCCCGGTGGACATTTCATCCCCCACCTTGAGTTTGTTGTAGTGCAGCATTTCAAGCTTGCTGACGATCTCGCGGGCAGTACCGCCCTGGTCTTCATGCGGCTTGAGTTCTTCGACTTCTGCGAGGGAAACTGGCGAGATGATAACCAGAAGGGAAAAGGAAAGGCCGGAAATCAGTGCGGCTATTCGATTGCTAAGCATAAGGAGTCTCTTTATACGTCCTACATCAAGGCGTCCCACTGTCATTATGAACCGGACGCGGTCTTCCGGAGCAGTGGCGACTTATAGCTTAGGACAAGTATAAAGGCTGAAAGCTCCGAAAGGCATGTATTGCTTCATTAACGAGGCGAAAGGTGTCTCAATTGCGCTGGTCTCCGGGATGCTTTTCCCGTCAGCTGTTCCACCAGAGCCTCTAATTGCTCTAAATACATCGCCCTGCAAATATCAGACTGCCCAAAAAAGGGTCTCAGATCAAAAAAGCGGCAAAATGAGCCTGAAATACGCCCAATCGACTGCCCCTGGACCGGCAAGTCACCCCAAATGGTGCGAGTAGCTCCGGAGTTCCACCATCAGGGCCACCATAGCCCCTTATTTACGCAGGTGCAGGGAAGACTGCAGCATCTCCAACATTGCGAGAATCTGCTTCTCGCCGACTTCGACGAGATCGTATGCCTTGGGGTTCATCAGCCAGTCCTGCAACAGGCCCAGAACGCCGGCGTGCAGAATCGGCACCGCCATCTCGATATTCAGGTCTGCCGGCAACTGACCGGCCTCGACAGCCGCGGTCACCAAATTTCTCAGGCGCATGGTGCCTTCGTCGTGTCCGTCAGAACAACGCTGGTGGATCTCACCATTCTCCGCGACCCACTCACAACGCAACAGGATGATCGAGAAGATTCGTCGCCACTGTTCGTTGATCATGACCTCGCGATACATGAACAGCCAGCGATTTTGCAGCTCTCCAAGCGGGTCCTTGCAGCTATCCAGTGGCGCCTGGCACAGGGATTCATCCGGCAATCGAATACGGTCTGCCAGGGCGCTGAACAGATCCGCCTTGTTCTGGAAGTGACCGTAAACCGCACCGCGAGTCACACCCGCGAGCTCCGCGATTTCGGTGAGTGAAGGGCGCGAGACACCCCGGCGATCGAACACGTCGATTGCCGCATCAAGTATGCGTTCACGTGTTTCCAGCGCATCTTCTTTTCTGCGTTTGGCCATGAAATGGATCCTGGACTCTCTATCGCTCGCCATTGACTGACAGGGCAACCTGAGTACCGCGTCAGCTATTCCGTACTGCAGTCTAGTTCATATTCATGCATGAATAAATAGTTGATATTCATTCATGCATGTATTTAAAATGCGACCATCCGCCAGATTAGTCACGTAAGTCTGCTGGCGACGATTCTTTCTTGATCGGGTATTTCAGTCAGCCCGTCATGTTTTTTCAGGCATCGTCATCCCGGAGTTCCGGGTGCGATGCCTTTTGTTTACGGATTCACTCATCTGCCGCGCCCGTAAACGGCGCCGGCATGGATGCAATTTCGAGGTTTTCATGTTGCACAAGAACAAGACATTGATCTCCGGCAGCTTGCTGTTGGCCGTGGTCCTGTTGTCCGCCTGTGGTGAGAAGCAACAGGCCATGCAGGGACAGACACCACAGGTGACTGTCGTCACCCTGGCCAGCGAGCCCGTGACTCTGACCCGGCAGTTGCCTGGTCGCACCAGTCCCTCCAAGGTCGCTGAAGTACGCCCCCAGGTGGATGGTTTGGTGAAAGAGCAGCTGTTCAAGGAGGGGGGCATGGTGGAAGCCGGGTCGCCTCTCTATCAGCTGGATGCCGCCCGTTATCAGGCGGATTACGACGGCGCAAAGGCCTCCCTTGAGCGCGCCGAGGCAACATTGAACGTTACCCGTTTGAAAGCGAGTCGCACCAAAGACCTGGTAAAGAGCGGAGCAGTGAGCAAGCAGGACAACGACACCGCAATAGCCTCACTGCATCAGGCGAAGGCGGATGTAGCTGCTGCCAAGGCCGCTGTGGCGCGCAGCAAGGTAATGCTGGAGTTTGCGCGTATCCGAGCGCCGATCAGCGGTCGCATTGGAATCTCATCAGTAACCCAGGGAGCGCTGGTAACGGCCAACCAGAGCAGCGCGCTGGCCACCGTACAACAGCTGGATCCGATCTATGTCGATCTTACCCAGTCGGTCAGCGAGCTATTGAACCTCAGGCAATCGGTGGCTTCAGGCGATCTGAAACGCGCAGACAACCTGCCGGTGACCATCCTGCTGGAGGACGGAAGCCAATACCCACACGCTGGCAGACTCGAATTCTCTGAGGTAAGTGTGGATCCGACCACCGGCAGCGTGCGTTTGCGTGTTGTGGTCCCCAATCCTGACCACCTCCTGCTTCCGGGAATGTATGTACGTGCCGCGGTGGGGAGTGGCCAGCGTGACGACGCGATTCTGGTGCCACAGCAAGGCATCGCCCGTGACCCCAAAGGCAACACGACCGCCATGGTAGTGGGGGAGGGAAATACCGTTGAGTTACGCCCTGTCAGGGTTTCCCAGACGGTAGGCTCCAACTGGCTGGTTGAAAGTGGCCTCAAGGTCGGTGACCGCGTGATTGTGGAAGGGTTGCAGAAGATCCGTCCGGGCGCGGTTGTGAGCCCCGGAGAGGCGGAAGCACCGGCACCGGTCGACCTGCCGGCACCGAGCCTTAGTACGGCAGGCCATGAAGCGTCGGGCGCCAGAGAGCGAGCCAGCAACGCGGACAAGGGGTAACAGCGATGGCAGGTTTCTTTATTGATCGCCCAATTTTTGCCTGGGTGATGGCCATGGTGGTCATGCTCTTCGGTGGCCTCGCGATCACAAAATTACCCGTAGAGCGCTACCCGGACATCGCACCACCGGTGGTTTCCATCTCGGCAGCCTATCCGGGCGCCTCGGCGAAAGTGATCGAAGACACTGTGACTCAGGTGATCGAGCAGAATATGAAAGGCCTCGATGGCCTGATCTACATGTCTGCCACGAGTGAGTCTATCGGCACCGTGGGTATCACCCTGACATTTGCCAATGGGACAGATCCGGATATCGCCCAGGTTCAGGTGCAGAACAAGCTACAGCTGGCGATGCCGCTGTTACCGGAAGAAGTGCAGCGGCAGGGGATTACGGTGGGCAAGGGCCGTTCCGGATTCCTGCTGGTCGCGGGTTTTGTATCCACCGACGGCAGCATGGAGAAAGCGGATATTGCCGACTTCGTGGTGTCAAATGTGGTCGACCCACTTAGCCGTGTGCCGGGCGTGGGCAGTATTCAGGTGTTCGGGTCAAAATATGCCATGCGTATCTGGCTCGATCCAAACAAGCTCGATGCCTACCAGTTAAGCCCCACCGATATCATCGCCGCAGTCAGGAACCAGAACCAGCAAGTGGCAATCGGTAGCCTTGGTGGAACACCGGCGGTTGAAGGCCAGCAGCTTACGGCAAGCATTACCGCCCAGAGCCGAATGCAGACTCCAGAAGAGTTCCGCAACGTCGTGGTGCGTGCGAATACCGATGGTTCCGTGCTGACGCTCGGTGATGTGGCCCGTGTAGAACTGGGGGCGGAAAGCTATGGCAACATTACCCGTTATAACCGTGCGCCGGCGACCGGTGTGGCCATCTCACTTGCGACCGGCGCCAACGCGCTGGATACCGCCGAAGCGGTAAAAGCCAAGCTGGGCGAGCTGACTCCTTACTTTCCTGCCGGTCTCAAATTCGTGATTCCCTTCGATACCACACCATTTGTAAAAGTGTCGATCGAGGGCGTCCTGCAGACATTGGTAGAAGCGGTTGTACTGGTGTTCCTGGTGATGCTGCTGTTTTTGCAGAACATCCGCGCCACGATTATTCCGACGATTGCGGTTCCGGTGGTTTTGCTGGGCACCTTTGGTGTTCTTTCACTGATGGGCTTTTCCGTCAACATGTTGACCATGTTCGCCATGGTCCTGGCCATCGGCCTGCTGGTGGATGACGCTATTGTGGTGGTGGAAAATGTCGAAAGGGTGATGCGAGAGGAAAACCTCTCGCCCAGGGAAGCCACCAAGAAGTCCATGAAACAGATCACCGGCGCCCTTGTCGGAATCGGCGTGGTACTGTCCGCGGTATTCGTGCCCATGGCGTTTATGGATGGTGCCACTGGCGTGATATATCGTCAGTTTTCCGCGACGATTGTCGCTGCCATGACCTTTTCCGTGCTGGTGGCCATCGTGCTGACACCGGCACTCTGCGCGACCATGCTGAAACCGGGCACACACGCCACCCAAACCGGTTTTTTTGGCTGGTTTAACCGCACGTTTGATCGCGGTGCCAAGTCCTACCAGCGCGGCGTGCGTGGCATTCTGGCCCGCAACGGCCGGTTTATGCTGATCTTTGCGCTGCTCGCGGGTGTGATGGTGTTCCTGTTCGTGCGCTCACCCAGCTCGTTCCTGCCGGAAGAAGATCAGGGTGTGTTGTTCTCACTGATCCAGACCCCTGTGGGGGCAACGCAGGAGCGCACCATGGAGTCCGTGCACAAGGTAGAAGACCACTTCCTCAACAACGAGAGCAGCGTGGTTGAGTCCGTGTTCTCAGTACAGGGATTCAGCTTTGCGGGTAGTGGCCAGAACAATGCCATGGCCTTTATCAAGCTGAAGGATTGGGATGAACGGGAAGAAGACACTGAGCAGGCGCAGTCTGTCGCCATGCGCGGTATGGGTGCGCTGAGTCGGATAAAGGACGCGATCGCCTATGCGTTTTCCCCGCCGGCACTGCCGGAGCTCGGCACCTCCGCCGGTTTCGCCATGTACCTCAAGGACAACGCCAACCAGGGGCATGAGGCCCTGATCGCGGCACGCAATCAATTGCTTGGGATGGCCGCACAGAGTCCGCTGCTTACCGGTGTTCGCCCCAACGGCCAGGAGGACACGCCGCAGTTCCGCCTGAAAGTAAATAATGCCAAGGCCTCGGCACTGGGAGTTTCGATCGGTGATATCAACAGCACCCTCGGCGTTGCCTGGGGTGGGCAGTACATCGATGACTTTATTGATCGCGGGCGGATCAAACGTGTGTACATGCAGGCGGATGCGCCGTATCGGATGAACCCGGAAGACTTCCGGCTCTGGTCTGTACGCAACAACATTGGCGAGATGGTGCCGGTGTCTTCCTTCGCTACCTTCGACTGGGAATATGGCTCCCCGCGACTGGAACGCTACAACGGGGTTCCCGCGGTACAAATCCAGGGGCAGGGCGCTGCGCGTGTAAGTTCCGGAGAGGCGATGGCGGAAATGGAACGATTGGTCGGCCAGTTGCCGGAAGGTTTCGGGCTCGAATGGACAGCTCTTTCCTATCAGGAACAGCAGGCCGGGTCGCAGACCACACTATTGTATGCCCTGTCGATCCTGATCGTATTCCTGTGCCTGGCTGCACTGTATGAAAGCTGGACGGTACCCACCGCGGTATTGCTCGTTGCACCGCTGGGTATTCTGGGCGCTGTGATTGCAAGCAATCTGCGCGGCTTTGACCGGGACATCTATTTTCAGGTGGCGATGCTTACCACTGTGGGGCTCACCAGTAAAAACGCGATTCTGATTGTGGAGTTTGCCAAGCAGAATCTCGAGGCGGGAATGGAGCTGATCGAGGCAACCATGCACGCGGTACGTGACCGCCTGCGCCCGATCATCATGACGTCGCTGGCATTCGGTCTTGGTGTCTTGCCGCTGGCACTTGCCACGGGCGCTGGTTCCGGTGCGCAGCAGGCTATCGGCACCGGTGTTCTCGGTGGCATGCTGGTGGGAACGCTACTGGGTATTTTCTTTATCCCGCTGTTCTTCGTAGTGATTCAAAAGCTGTTTGGTGGTCACAATGCTGCGGAACCTGACAGCCGCTTTACCGATTCACTTTCGCTTGCGAAAAGCAGTGAACCCCAGCGGGAACCCTCTACAGATCCCGCATAGTCAGTCGACGATCTTGTAAACCTTGGCCGGGCCTCGCGAAAGCAGCCCGGCCTTTTTTTCGCGATCACCTGACGATGGCGACGGATTTGATCTGGGCCCAGAGTTTACTGCCGGCAACGATCGAAAGCTGATGTAACGAACGGCGTGTAATTCGAGCGATCAGGCGGGTTGCAGTGGAGGACGCATTGCCTTCCGAGACGGATTGCGGAACTAAACGCACCAGCACCATCGCCGGATCTCGATCCGGGCTTATCTCCTGTACGACTACCGGCAGCCTGTTGAGGATACTGGACCGCCGGTCTTCGGTCAGGGTGAGACTTATATCCCGGGCGAGTATCCTGATACGGATGGTTTCGCCAACCGTTTCCCCACCGTCACGCAGCCACAGGTCGCCGCCGTCAAACGTGCCCCTCACTAGTTTCCACTGTACGTCGCGCTGCGCAATTTCCGCTTCTACTAACACGCCGAGATCATCCCCCTGCGGTACCGGAAAGTCCTCGCGTGACATCAGCGATGCGGCGTTTCCTTCACTGACAATTTTTCCTTCATCCATCAGCAGAAGGTAGTCCGCCAGACGCGCAATTTCCTCGACCGAATGACTGACATACAGAATGGGGATATCCAGGGCGCGGTGCAATTTCTCAAGATACGGCAGGATTTCCCGCTTGCGCATCGGGTCGAGCGACGCGAGTGGTTCATCCATCAAAAGCAATCTGGGGTTGATGAGCAGGGCCCGCGCAATGGCGACCCGCTGCTGTTCACCGCCGGACAGGGCATCTGGCCGTTGCGTGAGCAAGTGCCCGATACCCATCAGCTCGATGATATCGGCGAACTCGGCTTCTGAAACATCCTGCGCGGCGCGTTTGCGGGCAAACGCCAGGTTGCCCGCGGCACTCAGATGGGGAAAAAGGCTTGGCTGCTGAAACACAAATCCCAGTGGGCGCTGGTGAACTGCCAGTGAGTTCCGGCGGTCCCCTGCAATTTGCCAATGTTGGCCATTGACTGTGAGACTGCCGTTATCACATGCCTGTAACCCCGCAATACACCGAAGCAGGGTGGTCTTGCCGGAGCCGGAGGGCCCGAAAACACCGGTAACCCCGCTACCGGGTAAATCCAGCTGGACATCGAGGGCAAACGGTTCACGCGCACCTTCTGATGGCCGCGGAAGGTAAAAATGGCCTCGAATACCCTTTGCCGCGTTCGAATCAAGCGCCATAACGCAGCCCCACCGCCGACTTGCGCTGCTGCAATAGGTAGAGCGACAGCAAGACCGCAAACGAGAATACAATCATGCTCGCGGACAGCCAGTGTGCCTGAGTGTATTCAAGTGCTTCCACATGATCGTAGATTTGTACGGAAACCACTCGGGTTTCTCCCGGAATATTGCCACCAATCATCAGCACCACGCCGAACTCGCCCACGGTATGCGCAAACCCGAGTACCGCCGCGGTGAGAATACCGGGCTTGGCCAGGGGGAGGGTGACATGCCAGAAAGTGTCCCACGGACTCGAGCGTAACGTGGCCGCCACTTCCGCGGGCCGAGGGCCCTGAGACTCGATCGCGTTTTGAATGGGCTGCACCACAAACGGAAGTGAATAGAGCAGGGAAGCTATCACCAGTCCCCAGAACGTAAAAGGTAATGTGCCCAGCCCAAGCGCCTGGGTAAATTGGCCCATTGGACCGTTCGGGCCCATGAAGATCAGCAGGTAAAACCCGAGCACTGTTGGGGGCAGTACCAGAGGCAACGCGACCAGGGCGCTTACCGGTCCTCTAAGCGCAGAGCGGGTATTTGCCAGCCATAACGCGAGCGGCGTACCGAGTAACAGCAGCAATGCCGTTACCGTGGTGGCGAGACGGAGTGTGAGCCAGATTGCCCCCCAGTCGGTATCACTCAACATGGCTTTTCTCCGCTTTCTCCGCTTTCTCCGCTTTCTCCGCTTTCTCCGGCGAGAAATCGGCGGTGTAACCAAAAGACGCCAGGATTTCCTGCACCTCGGGTCCACTAAAAAACGCCCAGAACTCAGCCAGTGCTGGACTGTCAACACCGCGATTTAGTATCACCGCATCTTGTCGTATTGGACGGTAGAGTGATTGTGGCACTATCCAGGCGGAACCCCTGGATAGCCTGCCGTTGCGCATCAACTGGGATAACGCCACCAGCCCCAGGTCCGCATTGCCAGTCGCGACAAACTGGTAGGTCTGGGAAATGTTCTCACCCTGAACACGACGTGCACGGCTGCTCTGTTCAATACCCAGACTCTGTAGAGCTTCCACGGCTGCGATGCCGTAAGGAGCGAGCCGGGGATTCGCGATCGCGAGCTTTTTGTAGCGCCCTGTGTTCAGCACCGATCCCTGACCATCAACCAGGTCAGCGTGGCTGGACCACAGCACCAATGTGCCGTTGGCATAGGTGAACAGGGTACTGCCTTTTGCCAGTTCCAGCGCTACCAAACGTGACGGTTTCACCTGGTCTGCGGAAAAAAAAGCATCAAACGGCGCACCATGACGGATCTGGGCGAAGAGCTTTCCCGAGGAGCCAGAGGCGAGGTTTACCTTATGCCCCGTGCGCGCCTCAAACTTTGCGGCAATGGCTTGCATGGGTGTGGTGAAATTGGAGGCAACGGCGAGGGTGAATTCTTCGGCGCGCGCTGCGGTCGGTATAAAAAGCGCGAAAAGTCCGCCCACCAGTGCCAAAGCGCTCATCTTCCGGGCGTACCCCTGAAAAGGAAACAGAGCCGGGAAACTGCGAGTATGTTTTTCCATCTGTCTACCAATTGACCACCGACAGGTGCAGTCGCACCCGAAACTGGCTATATGGTTGGCGAAACAGGGCGATTGCGCAACCTGTCTAGCCCCAAAGCAGGCACATGGCTACAAATCCTGTCCATTTACAGAATGGAATGCCGTTGGCTTAATACACTATTTGGTGGAACAGGAGCCGTGTAAGAAAGGCATGCCTGTACCGACTAACCTTCACTGCAGCCATACCGGCCCGCAATGCTGAGCCTAGCGTGATGCCCGAACCCAATGCCACTACTGAAACACCTGATCCCGTCGCTGCTTCGGACTCGCTCTCCGACCCGGACTTTATCGATGGGCTGAGAAGCCAGATGCTGAGATTCGCGCGCCTGCAGCTGCGGGACGATCACCTGGCCGAAGATGCCGTGCAGGAAGCATTGGTCGGCGCATTGAAAAATGCAGGCTCGTTCGCACGCAAATCAGCGCTGCGAACCTGGGTATTTTCTATCCTCAAGCACAAAATCGCAGACAGTTTACGTTACCGCCAGAGGGTGATCGCCAGCAGTGAGCTTGGTGATGGAGAACTGCAGGATCAGGTGTTTATGGATGCACTATTCAAAACTAATGGGCATTGGCACCGCGCCGAGCGCCCCAGTCACTGGACCGGCCCCCAGGGACGTGTACAGAGTGATCATTTCTGGCGGGTGTTCGACGCCTGCCTGAATGGCTTGCCGGAGAGGCAGGCTCAGGTCTTTATGATGCGCGAATTCCTTGAGCTCGGGTCCGACGAGATCTGTCGCCAACTGGCGCTTTCAACCGCCAATCTCCACGTAATTCTGTACAGGGCACGTTTACGCTTGCGGGAATGCCTGGAAAATAGCTGGTTCAATTCGCCCGCAACGGATGTACAGAAGTAGGAGCACATTGCCGATGATGAATTGCAAACAAGCCACTTCATTACTCTCACAGCGTCAGGAAAGACCATTGACACAGGTGGAAAGGCTCAGCCTGCGTTTTCACCTGATGATGTGTAGCGGATGCCGGAATTTCTCCAGACAGATGGAGAGCCTGCGCGCGATGAGCCGAGGCTATGCCAAGGGCGGGGCGTCGACCACGCACGCGGAGAGAGAGCAACGGGATAAACCATGATCGCTCCCTACCGGGATTTACTGTGGGGTTACCGGCTGTTGCGCGGCCTGGCTATCGGGGGCGCCATACCAGAATTGATAGAAATTCTCGGTAACCTTCTGCTCAATATTCGTAGCTTCTTCCCGTGGGCAGAAGAGGGTGATCGTGAGTACATCGTGCCCGAGTTCACTGGTACTGAATTTGATCTTCGGTTCGGTTCCCGCCAGATCTACCCCCATGCGACTCTCAATTAGCTTGCAGTACCGTTCGGCAACTTCCTTGAATGACTCACAGTGCTCCAGCACGCGCTCGGTTATGTAGGGCTTGATCGCAAACGGATTCTCGCCCTTGTTCTCACGCACGATAGTGATGGTGTGCTCGATATAGCGCCGCATAAAGTTCAGGTTTTTTACCGGCTGGGTAAAAAACACATTATTGGGCACAAACAGGGTGGTGCCCGTATAGCCATCCCCCAGGCCGTGGGGATCAATTTCCAGCAGGGTGGTGCTCAGCCAGTTATTGTCGATCACCTCGCCAAACTGGTCACCAATTCTCACCCAGTCACCTATGGTGAAAGAGCGCATACTGGCCTGATAGAGCCCGCCGACCAGGCAGGCAACGACATCGCGCAGTGCGATGACAATGGCCACAGAAAATGCCGCGATGGACAGCGCGAAATCCCGAAGCTCAGACACCCAGATTGCAAACAACCCGATGACGATGAACAGGTTGGTGAAATTGTGCACCATATGTACACGACGACGGATATCCTGACGGGGCCAGCTGGAGCGCCGGAACATCTGTGCCAGCAAAAAGCGAAACAGCAACGCTGCCGCAATCAGCAGCACACTCCAGGCCAGTTTATTCTCCATGAGTTGGCCTAGTACTTGCGTCAGTAGTTCGCTGGTCATCGAGGGCTCGGTAATGCAGTTCAGGGATAGGCTTCGACTTGCCCCATCACGGCTGTACAAGCTCCACGGGACTCACTTGAGTATGGCGCGACGACGAAAGATGGGGGCAATTATGGCGGCAGTGTATCCGAGACGTTGAAATTGCCGCAACCGCTAACTGTCACCCCAAGCCAGAGTCGGATCAATAAGCGTCGGGGTGCCCGACTTGTGGCAAACTGCGTCAGTAGGTACCCGTTGTGTAGTTCAGGCATTTAAAAGGACGGCCTTTATGCAAGACCCCCGCGAACACCAGCTCAGTATGAGCGTCCTGATGACCCCCGATATGGCAAACTTTACCGGCAAGGTGCACGGTGGCGAGCTCCTGTCCTATCTCGACAAGGTGGCATACGCCTGTGCCAGCCGGTATGCCGGGCGGTATGTAGTAACTCTTTCGGTCGATCGGGTCATGTTCCGGCAGGCTATCAAAGTAGGGGAGCTGGTGACATTCCTGGCCTCGATCAATTACACCGGCAACACGTCACTGGAAGTCGGTATCAAGGTTGTTACCGAAGATATCCATACCCGCGTCGTCCGCCATACCAACAGTTGTTACTTCACCATGGTCGCACTGGACGAAAGCGGAAAGCCGACCAGAGTGCCGGCTTTCAAACCGCAGACCGTGGTCGAAAAGCAGCGCTTCGAAGCTGCGATGCTGCGGCGCAAGCTGCTTCATGATCAGGAGGCCGCGCATGAGGCGATCAAGGAAAAGGTGCGCGGTTTTCAGTTTGAGGAAAACGACTCGAACGCAACCGAGAATAAGTAGAGGCGTGCAGCTTCCGGACAAAGAGACGATATTCTCACGCTTGTGTACCTAAGGCCGCTGAATATTCTGTGTTGGCGTAATACGCCAGTTCGGTTACATCTATGACCCCTGGATGTTCAATCTGTCTGTCGGCTATAAATTCTCATTTTGATGTATATCGCTTCGGTAAATGAAATTTGGGCGCTTCGGCGCCCTTTTTTGATAGACCCTGAAATCTGACTAATACTGGTTCGTATGGTTGCATCCGGCCGACCAGACGCGAGTATCGCCATATTCATCGGGAGCCGGCATAGAGCACGCATCAACATGCAAGAGTTTCTGCTGCAGGCAAGCGACCTGGATACACTGATCCAGGCTATTCGCCGCGAAGGGCATCGCTTGCTGGGCCCAGTGCTGCGAGACGGCACAATTGTCTACGATGATGTCACTACCGCCGACGACCTGCCGAAGGGATGGACCGACCGGCAGGAAAAGGCACACTACCGCACACTGCCAAGAGAGGATGGCGCCTATTTCGGGTATGTGGTCGGACCCCACGCCTGGAAGAAATTTCTGCAACTTCCACGCCGACAGATATGGAATGCCCGCCGCAGTGGCGACAACATCCAGATACTGGAAGTGGAAGATCCAGCCCCGCCCATGGCATTCCTCGGGGTGCGCAGTTGTGACCTGCATGCCATCGCCATTCAGGACCGTGTATTTGTCGAAGACGAATACCGGAATGACAGTTATACCCGACGGCGATCCCAGCTCTTTATTGTTGCCGTGAACTGCACATCGTCCGCGCCCACCTGTTTCTGTACCTCGATGAATACCGGTCCGGAGGTCACGCTGCCCACGGATCTGACATTGACGGAAGTCCTCGATGGTGAGCAGCACTTCTTTCTGATCGCGAGCGGATCCGAGCGGGGCGCGCGGATTCTCGCGCAGCTGCCAGTTCGGCCGGCCGGCAGCCAGCAGCGCCAGCAGGCAAGCGACGCCATAGCCAAAACAGCGGCGGAGGTTGCAAAGGGTCCACGCAGTTTTGACAGCGGCGACCTGAAGGAACTGATTTACCGAAATCTGGATAGCCCGTCCTGGGATCAGGTGGCTGAAAGGTGTCTGTCCTGTGCCAATTGCACCATGGCCTGTCCCACCTGTTTCTGCTCAACGGTCGAGGACACTACGGACCTGAGCGGGGACAACGCGCAGCGCTGGGAACGATGGGACTCCTGCTTTACCGGGGACTTCAGCTATATCAGTGGGGGAGCCGTTCGCCCCGATACGCGCTCCCGCTATCGCCAGTGGATGAGCCACAAACTGGCCACCTGGCACGACCAGTTTGACAGCTCCGGGTGTGTGGGCTGTGGACGCTGTATCACCTGGTGTCCAGTCGGCATCGACATAACCGAAGAAGTTCAGCGCATACGGGAGAGTGAAACACGATGAAAAGCATGGCGCAGTTACTGCGAGAACATCCCTTTTTTGAGGGAATTGACGATGAGCATATGACGTTCATAGCCGGATGCGGAGAAAATCGGATTTTTACCGCTGGCGACTATATCGCACGGGAAAATGCGCCTGCCGATCAGTTTTTTGTGATCCGCGACGGGCAGGTGGCGGTGGAATCCTACGTGCCCAATCACGGCGCCCTTTGCCTGCAGACCCTGGGCAGCGGCGACGTCTTTGGTTGGTCCTGGTTGTTTCCGCCCTATCTCTGGACCTTCGACGCCCACGCTCTGGACGAGGTACACGCGATCCAGCTGGATGGAAAATGTATCAGGGACAAATGTGAGGCAGATCCCGAATTTGGCTACGTGCTGATGAAGCGTTTTGCAAGGATCGTGACCGATCGGCTACGGGCCACCCGCGTACAGTTGATGGATGTGTACGGCCAACAGCGGCCCCCACTGGATCGAGGCTGATGATTCCCGTCATCTATCGCGTGGATCGCCGTGAAGAGGAGTTTGCAGGCACCTTTACCTTGGCGATCAGCAAAGTCACTGCGGGCACACCGCCAGGGTTCGCCCCCGGCGAGTTCAACATGCTGTACGTATTTGGCACCGGGGAAGTACCAATTTCCATGAGTGGCGCAGTCAACGAACGGAACAGCTACGTGCATACAATTCGCATCCAGGGTATGACCACCCAGGCCCTGGCCAGGCTAAAGAAAGGTGATCAGATTGGCGTTAGGGGCCCGTTTGGCCGGGGTTGGCCACTGGATAAACTGCGCGGTAAGGATCTGCTGATAATTGCCGGTGGGCTCGGGTTGGCCCCACTGCGCCCGGTAATTTACGAATACCTGAATCACAACCTGCCACTACGTAATATCCAGTTGTTTTATGGGGCGCGCACACCGCAGGAAAGGCTGTACCCGGATGAACTTGCGCAATGGTCACAGGCAATGAATGTGGTGCAATCTGTTGATCGAGCGGATTCAGGCTGGCAAGGCCGGGTTGGTGTCATCACCGCGGCGCTCGATTCAGCGCAGATCGATACGCACGACACCGTGGCACTGGTGTGTGGGCCGGAAATCATGATGCGGTTTTCTATCCATACGCTCCTCGGCAGGAAGTTGCCAGCTTCGTCCATTTACCTGTCGATGGAGCGCAACATGAAATGTGCCATCGGACACTGCGGGCACTGCCAATGGGGGCCGAACTTTATCTGCAAGGACGGGCCGGTATTCTGTTACGGGGAGGTTCAGGATTGGTTTCAGATTCGCGCACTGTAAAACTCCGCCCCAAGCTCGCAGTGTGGAAATTTGCCTCCTGCGACGGCTGCCAACTAAGCCTGCTGGACTGCGAGGACGAGTTACTGCAGCTCGCCGATACCGTTGAGATTGCCTACTTTATGGAGGCGAGCAGCACGCAGATGGAGGGTCCCTATGATCTGTCACTGGTTGAGGGCTCCATTACCACCGCCGAAGATGCGCGCCGTATCCGTGATGTGCGCGCCCAGTCCCGCGCCCTGGTGACCATCGGTGCATGTGCTACCGCCGGGGGGATCCAGGCGTTGCGCAACTTTGCCGATGTCGACGCGTTTACCGCTATCGTGTACGCGGAACCGTCGTATATCGACACCCTGACAACCTCCACACCCATCAGCGCGCACGTTCCCGTGGATTTCGAACTGCATGGCTGCCCGATCAACAAGCAACAGCTGCTGGAGGTGATCAGTGCGTTTGTACATCGGCGGCCCCCGCAGGTTCCGCCACACTCGGTTTGTGTGGAATGCAAGCTCCGCGGCACCGTGTGTGTCTGGGTGGCCCATGGCACACCGTGCATGGGCCCGGTCACCCACGCCGGATGTGGAGCCATCTGCCCGAGCTACAATCGCGGCTGCTATGCCTGCTACGGCCCCAAGGAGAACCCTAATACCGAATCGCTCGTGCATTGGTGGGAGCAGGAGCTGGGTGCGGAGCGCATCACCGTGATTGAAAACCTGCGCAATTTCAATGCCGCGGCACCGGTATTCGATGACGCCAGCCGCCGATTGGAGCGGGATGATGACAAAAAGTAAAACGATCAAGGTCGACTACCTGGCGCGCGTGGAAGGGGAAGGGGCCCTGTATATCCGCTACGACGATGGCGGCGTTCATGATGTAAAGCTGAAAATTTTTGAGCCGCCGCGATTTTTTGAAGCTTTTATGCGCGGGCGTGATTACCTGGAAGCGCCGGATATTACCGCTCGCATTTGTGGTATATGCCCGGTGGCTTACCAGATGAGTGCGTTACACGCGATGGAAAACGCACTGGGACTGGAACCCACGCCAGAATTGCACGCGTTGCGCCGGCTGATTTACTGCGGCGAATGGATCGAGAGCCATACCCTGCATATTTACATGTTGCACGCACCGGATTTTCTCGGTTACCCGAGTGCCGTGGATATGGCAAAGGACCACCCGGAAATTGTCCAGGATGGACTGCAGATCAAGAAGGCCGGCAACGCCATTGTGCAGTTGCTCGGGGGCAGGGAAGTGCATCCCATCAACGTACGTGTGGGTGGCTTCTACCGGGTACCGACGGCCACAGAACTACAACCCCTCCGACAGCAGCTGTTGCAGGCTCGTGATATGGCCATTGAAACGGTGCGCTGGGCGGCATCGTTACCGTTTCCTGCGTTCGAGCGCAGTGCTGCGCAGTCCTATGAATTCGTCGCACTGTCGGACCCGCATGAATATCCGATGAACCGGGGGCGTATCGCCTCCAGCCGGGGGCTGGACATTGCCGCCAGCGACTACGACAGTCACTTCCGCGAAGAGCATGTGCCGTATACCAACGCTTTGCACAGTGTGCTGGTAGAGCGGGGTGCCTATCTGGTTGGACCGATGGCTCGATACAACCTGAACTACGCCTGTCTGTCGCCACTGGTACGGCAGGTCGCCGAAGACGTCGGCTTTCCCCCGTTCTGTGCCAATCCTTTCCGCAGCATCGTGGTACGTGCCATCGAGGTGCTCTATGCATTTGACGAGGCGGTGCGGATCATTGACCACTATACAGCGCCGGAAAGCCCCTACCTGGAGATGAGCCCACGCGCGGCCACTGGCTGTGCCGCCACCGAAGCGCCGCGGGGTCTGCTATACCACCGCTACAGCCTGGATGACCGCGGCAAAATCACCGATGCACGAATAGTGCCCCCTACCTCCCAGAACCAGAAGACCATCGAAGATGACTTGCGTCATATGTTGCCCAAGTACATGCATCTGCGCGAAGACAAACTACAGGCCCAGTGCGAGCAGGCGATCCGCAACTACGATCCGTGCATCTCGTGTGCGACGCACTTTCTCAAGTTGCATATGGACGAGGTGCAAAGGTAAGCGTAATGCAGACGTCGCCATCACAATCTGCGATTACGGACTGGGTTGTGATCAGCCTCGGGCACCGCTTTCGCGGGGATGACGGTGTTGGGCCTTATCTGCTGGAGCGCCTGCGCAGCCGGGAAGATTGCGCGGTCACCTGTATCGAAAACACCGGCGATATGACCCGGCTGCTGGAAGACTGGCGCGGACGTCGGGTATGCCTGGTGGATGCGGTATGTGACGACACCCGGGAGGTGGGGGAGATTTTGTGGCTGGACGGACTGGCGGAGGCCCTGCCAGACAGCGCCAGTACCACCTCGAGCCACGGCCTCAATCTGGGTGAAGCGCTGGCACTGGGGCGCATCATGGATGCTCTGCCACTGGAATTGAGAATCTGTGCCATCTGCGGGGGAAACTTTTCCAGCAGCACCGAATTGTCACCACCCGTTGCCCGTGCCGTAGCAGGCGCCGAACAGAAAATTTTGCAACATCTTATTGCGCAGACAGGAGGTCCGCCATGCACGAACAATCCCTGATCAGAAATCTGGTGGATAAAATCTACTCGCTGGCGGGCGCTGAGCGCGGCCGTCTTATAGCCGCAAGACTGCGACTGGGTGCGCTCGCGCATATATCGGCGGAGCACCTGCGAGAACACTTTGAACAGGAAACCAGTGGTACGCCGCTGGAGGGGCTGCGGCTGCTTATCGAAGAGCACACCGACATCCATCATGCCGAAGCCCAGGAGATCATTCTCGATAGCCTCGAGTTTGAAGAGCGCGATGAGCACTGAACAATGTGCGCGCAAGCAATTCGAGATTGCCGGTGTGGTGCAGGGGGTCGGCTTCCGTCCATTTGTTTACCGCCTTGCACAGGATTGTGAACTGACCGGTTGGGTAGCCAATAACTCGAACGGCGTCTATATCGAAGTGCAGGGCACCGCGGACCAACTGGAACAGTTTACCCAGAGGCTACGCAGAGAGCGGCCGCCACAATCGCGTATCGACAGACTCACCAGCGCCAGTATTCGGCCACAGAGCGAATCCACGTTCGTTATCCGGGAAAGTATTGCCACCCCCGAAGCAAACGGCATCGTTATGCCTGACCTCGCACCGTGCGGCGAGTGCCTGCGTGAATTGTCGGACCCCACAGATCGACGCTATCGGTATCCGTTTATCAACTGCACCCAGTGCGGCCCTCGCTACAGTATTTCCGAGGGGCTACCCTACGACCGCGCCAACACGGCCATGCGCCATTTCACTCTGTGTGAATCCTGTGAGCGCGAATATCGGGATCCCCTGGATCGGCGCTTTCATGCGGAACCGAATGCCTGCCCGGCGTGTGGTCCGCAACTGCAGTTGTGCGACAGTGCCGGCAATTGCCTCGCCACCGGTGATGAGGCCTTGCAGCAGGCGGTTGCCGATATCGATGCCGGTAAAACAGTCGCCCTCAAAGGCGTGGGCGGTTTTCAGTTACTGGCCGACGCGTCCAGCACCCCCGCAGTACTGAAGTTGAGAAGCAGAAAGCACCGCTCGCACAAACCATTTGCGTTGCTATTCCCTAATATGGATATGGTGCGCGAGTACTGCGCGCTGACACAGCAGGAGGAACGTCTGCTGTGTGCGCCGCAGAGACCGATCGTACTTGTACAGCAGCGCGAGCCGGCCCATCCGGCGCTATCCCCTCAAGTCTCCCCCCGCAATCCGGATCTGGGGATCATGCTCCCGGCATCGCCGTTACACCAACTGCTGATTGAGGCACTGCAGCGCCCGATCGTGGCCACCAGTGGAAACCTTTCCGGCGAGCCTATCTGCACGGAAAACAGCGAGGCTCGCATACGCCTGAGCGGCATTGCCGACTGCTTTTTACTACACGATCGCCCCATATCGCGCCCGCTGGATGATTCGGTACTGCGTGTAATGGACGGAAAACCGGTGATGCTTCGCCGTGCACGGGGCTATGCGCCAGTGCCGCACGTCTTGCCACAGGTCTTGTCGGAACGGGCGTCCGGGTCCTGCGACATGATCGCCCTCGGCGCAGACTTCAAAAACAGCGTGGCGCTTGCACGCAATACCACGGTGTTTGCGAGCCCGCATATAGGTGACCTGGAGAGCCCGGTCGCGCTGGAAGTATTCGAACGCGCAATCAGTGACTTTCAGTCGTTCTACCAGGCAAAGCCACATCGCCTGCTGTGTGATGCACACCCGGGCTATGTCTCAAGCCGGTGGGCGAAGAACCGTCGCACCGAAGTCATACGCATACAACATCACATCGCGCATTTTTTTTCCTGTATGGCGGAGCATGGGCACCGGCAATCCGCGCTGGGGATATGCTGGGACGGTACCGGCTACGGAACTGACGGCACCGTATGGGGCGGTGAATTCCTGCGCTGGGATGGCGGCGCGAAGATTCAGCGCATTGCCAGCCTGAAAAGCTTTGCGTTACCAGGCGGCGAACGCGCGGTACGCGATCCGTACCGCTGTGCAGCGGGGCTGCTTTACGAGCTCCACGGCAAAGACGCGCTGCAACTCCCGGTGCTGCGGGATCGATTCTCTCGGCAAGAAATCGGGTATCTGGCGAGGATGTTGGAGACAGACCTGAATAGCCCGTGTTGTACCAGCGCGGGACGCCTGTTTGACGCAGTCGCAGCACTGCTCGGCCTGTGCGATGAAATGACCTTCGAGGGACAGGCGGCCATGGCGGTGGAGTACGCAGCACGAGGCGGGGAGTCTCCAGACAACTACCCGTTCAGACTTACTCATGACGGAGACCGCTGGATCGTCGATTGGCGGCCTGCCATCAAAGCCCTGATAGAGGAGGGCGCGGATGGCGCCCCTGTGGCGGAGCGCGCGGCAAAGTTTCACAACACGCTGGTTGAAATGCTCTGTGCGGTGGCCGCAACGGCCGGTGAGGAGCATGTATTTCTCTCGGGCGGGGTATTCCAGAATTGTCGACTGACGGAAGCCGCCGCGTCGAAGTTGCGGCAACAGGGTTTCCAGGCGCACAGCCATGGCAGCGTGCCGCCAAATGATGGCGGCATTGCTCTCGGCCAGATCTATTACGCACGCTGTATGGCAGCAAGCGGTGTGCTGACAGAGGAGGGGGGTTCCTTATGTGTCTAGCCGTTCCCGGTCGGGTGGAGGAGTTTCTCAATGATTCACCGCTCGAGCGCAGTGCGCATGTGAGTTTCGGTGGTATCCGCAAGGTGATCAATCTCGCCTTCGTGCCGGAAGTGGCTGTCGGCGACTACGTCATTGTCCATGTCGGCTTCGCCATCAGCCGGATTGACGAGGCACAGGCACAACAGATATTCCGCGATCTCGATCAGATTGGTGAGCAGCGGAGGGCCGCAGAACAATGAAATACGTGAACGAATACCGGCAGAAACCGGCAATCGACAAAATTGCCGGGGAGATCGCTCGCATTACCACGCGGCCGTGGACCATCATGGAGGTCTGTGGTGGGCAAACTCATGCCATCGTTAAGTACGGGTTACAGCAGTTTTTGCCAGAATCGGTTGAGCTGGTACACGGGCCCGGTTGTCCGGTTTGTGTCACCTCGCTGGAGATCATCGACAAGGCCATTGCCATCGCTGGCCGTCCTGACGTTATTTTCTGTTCCTTCGGGGATATGCTGCGGGTGCCCGGCAGCCACCGGGATCTGCTCTCGGTGAAGGCCGCTGGCGGAGATGTTCGTGCGGTCTACTCGCCGCTACACGCCGTGGAACTGGCGGAGCAAAACCCGGAAAGGGAAGTCGTTTTTTTTGCAATAGGCTTCGAGACCACCGCCCCGGCAAATGCCATGGCCGTATTCCTGGCCCGGCAGAAACGGTTACGTAATTTTTCTGTGCTGGTTTCCCACTTCCTTGTTCCTCCCGCCATCGAGACCATCTGTTCTGCCACGGGCAACCGCGTGCAAGGGTTCCTCGCTGCCGGCCATGTGTGCGCGGTGACCGGCTATGCCCAGTACCATGCGCTCGCGCAAAAATACCGTATTCCGCTGGTGGTCACCGGATTCGAGCCGCTGGATGTACTTGAGGGCGTGCTGATGTGCGTGCGCCAGCTGGAGCGGGGCCGCTGTACGGTTGAAAACCAGTACCGCCGTGCCGTACAGCAACAGGGCAATATCCCTGCGCAGCAATTGCTGAAAGAGGTATTCGAAGTGTCCGCCCAAACCTGGCGGGGTGTAGGAACGATCGAAGCCAGTGGCCTGCGATTGCGCCGGGCATTTTCCACGTTTGATGCGGCGCGCAAGTTCGAGCTCGCGCTGGAATCAGCGCCCGAAGACAATGGATGTATCAGTGGCGAGATCATGCAGGGCCGCAAAAAACCTGCCGACTGCCCGCACTTCGGCCGCGCCTGCAACCCCCAGCGGCCCCTGGGCGCACCCATGGTCTCCTCGGAAGGTGCCTGTGCCGCCTACTACCGCTACAACCGGCTGGTGACTGACAATGAATATTGAATGCCCCATCCCTGTAGAAACCGATGAACTTGTACGACTTGGGCATGGCAGCGGTGGTGAACTGAGCCAGCAACTACTGCAAAAACACATATTCCCGTATTTCAACAATCCGTGGGTAGCCGAGGGGCGCGACAGTTCGGTGCTCCCGCTGGGCGACCAGCAGCTGGTATTCACCACCGACTCGTATGTCGTCACGCCGCTGTTTTTTCCCGGCGGCGACATCGGCAAACTCGCGGTCTACGGAACCGTCAACGACCTCGCAATGAGTGGCGCCAGGCCGCTCTATCTGAGCTGCAGCCTGATTCTTGAGGAAGGCCTGCCGATGGAGACCCTCGACAGGGTAATGGCTTCCATGGGCGAAGCGGCGGCCGAGGTGGGCGTGGCGCTGGTGACCGGCGATACCAAAGTTGTGGAGCGGGGCAAGGGTGACGGACTGTATATCAATACGTCCGGGATCGGCATGCTGGAGCAGCCACTGCAGATTGGGCCCGGTCAGATCCAACCGGGTGACCGGATCCTGCTGTCCGGCGATATCGGGCGGCATGGTATGACCATCATGGCAACCCGGGAGGGGCTGGAATTCGAAAGCCCGCTGCAAAGTGACTGCGCGCCGTTACACGGCGCCGTCGCAAAACTGTTGAACGCAGGCATTGTCGTGCACTGCCTGCGCGACCTCACTCGCGGTGGTCTGGCGACCGTACTGGTGGAGCTGGCGGAGAGTTCGGGGTACCAGTTGCTGGCACGGGAAGACGACATTCCGGTGTGCACGCCGGTGCAGGGCGCCTGTGAGATTTTGGGCCTGGATCCGCTGTATGTGGCCAATGAAGGCCGATTTATCGCCTTTGTTCCGGAACAAGACGCAGCACGTGCGCAATCAATCCTGTGCGGGTGCCCTGTGTCGGAAGGTTGCCAGGTTATTGGCGAAGTGCGCAATGTCGCGCGACCACAGGCGGTCCTGGAGAATGCACTGGGGTATGAGCGGTTGCTGGACAGGCTTCCCGGGGAGCAGTTGCCGCGGATATGCTGATTGCCCGTTTCACTCCGGGTGAGTGCGTGAGCCTGCCTGCAGGTCACCAGGCCTCCGCACTCGGCTGACGGTGCCCGTATTCGACAGCGGAATCCGCAGTTTCAAACGGGGTCAAAGGGGATCAAAGGGTGCGCCGCGTCACTTTAACCCCGTCTGTGATTCTCTCACTGGGGTGCAGGACGATGGCCTCTCCGGGCTCCACCCCATCGAGAATTTCCGCCACGCGACCGTTGTTGTGTCCGACTGTCACTTCGGTGCGCACAGCGCGGTCGCCGATGATCCTGAACACGGCCCAGGCTTGCTGATGGCGGAACAGGGCGCCGGTGGGCACCTGAACCACATTGTCTGCGCGCCATATCTCAATGGCGGCATCCACCCGGTAGCCATGCCCCAGACGCGACCAGGTTTCTTTCGAATCGATAAAATCGACGATCACGTTGACCCGCTGTTCCTCGATACCGAGTGCCGAAATCTTGGTAAAGCCGAAGGGTTCCACAAGACGTACACGACCATTCAGCGGCTTGTCGCCGCCCCAGTGGGTAATATTCACTGGCGCCCCCGCGTCGACTTTTACCGCGTCCCGGGACAGCAGGTCGATGACGATTTCCAGTTGCCCCGGGTTGCCGATTTCCAGCAACGGCGTGCCGGCTACCACCACCCGTTCGCTTTCCTGTAACAGCCGAAGTACGCGGCCCCCCACCGGCGCCGTTACTTCCACCAGGTTGCCATCGTCCACTTTCGGGGTGCCTCGTGCCGGCTTAATCAATGCGGCGCGCGCATTGTCCAGTTGACCCTGGCTTACCCGCTCTGCGGCACGTGCGGTATCCAGCGCGGCCTCGGCGCTGTCCAGGGCCAGCTCCGCGCGCTCGAGCGCGACCTTGGATAGATGGCCTTTTCTGGCGAGCGCCCGCGCGCGCTTGGCATCAGACTCGGCAAAGGCCAGTTGCGCTTGCGCATCGTGACGCTCGGCGGTGGAGAGCTTCACTGCTGCCTCGGCACTGCGGATGGCGGCTTCCGCCTGACTGCGGCTGCGCTCATCGAGAAACTGCGGGTGCGTTGGAAGAAGCTCGGCAAGTTTGCTGGTGTCGGCCGTTACCGTATCGCCCACTTCACTCTGAATCCGCAGCAGGTAGCCGGTCACCGGTGCCGACACCACAAACACGTCGTGCACGCGGGTGTAACCCTCGTCTGTCACCGCGACCTGCATGGGTCCGCGGGTTACCTCTGCCATATCTACCGGTACCGGTTGCGGGAGAAATGCGTAGACAAAAAACGCCAATACGCCCGCGAGCATGCCGGCGCCCACGATGCGTTTGAACAATTTCCGTCCCGTATTTCTCGCCATAGGACTTCCTATATTACCCCTGTATCACTCACGGGTTTTCAGGACCGCGATCAGGTCCAGCTGCTGGATACGTCGATGCACCAGAATACCCGAGGCGAGTGCGGACAGCATCACCACCAGTGCGGCGTAGCCATACGTGGAGGGATTGATGATCAGGGGAATGCGGAATAGCTCGGTATCGAATGACTGTACCAGGGTCCAGGCCAGCAGGTAACCGAGCAGGGCCCCGAGGGGCAGTGCCAGCAAGGTGAGAAGGGCGAGTTCGCCAAGCAATATATAGGAAACTTCCCCGCGGGTGAGCCCAAGTACCCGCAGGCTGGCCAGTTCACGGCCGCGCTCTGACAGGGATATGCGCGCGCTGTTATACACGACCCCGAGGGCGATCAGCCCCGCAAACAGGGTGTTGAAAAATACGAAGGTGCCGAGGCTCTCCTGCAGGGTATCGTAAAAGGCATTCTGGGCCTGCTCCTGCAGGCTGACGCCGGCGACTACCGGAGTATTTTTCAGGGCGTGGTAAAACGCATCGGTATGCGCCGGGTCCACCAGCAGGTAGCTGCCGGAAATCACGGTGTCTTCCCGCAGTATCCGATTCATAAATGCCAGATCCATGTAGGCTGCCGTACCCATATAGGTTTTTACGATACCGCTCACTGGCACGTCCAGTTCCGGGCGCCGTCCGGTGCGAATTTCAAGCCGAAGCAATTCACCGGTGTGAATGTCCAGCAGCTCCGCCAGTTTGTCCGACAACACGATGCCGGAGCGGGGCAGGACAACCGGCTGTAACCGGGTGTCGACCACTCGGCTCAGTTCCGCATCCGGTTGCAGGCCGATGATGGCCTCGCGGCGAGTGCGGGTACCGTTGCGCAGCACCGCGGGAATGGCGCGGAAGGGCTCCGCACTCATGGCACCGGGCGCGTGCAATACATCCTGAATCGCGCGGATGTTGCGCGGCTCCACGAAGTTCACCGTCACGTCCTGACGGTCGATGACGTTGAAACTGATGTCTACCATGTACATCATCGCATCCAGGGAGAAACTCGAACCGATCAGCAGCCCCATGGCCATGCCGATTCCGGTGGTGGTCATCGCGGCGCGCCTTGGCCACCGGTACAGGTGCCTGATGATCATCCGTGACGGCTGGTCAATGCCCCGGATCAAGCGCTCGAGCCCGCGGAAAGAGCGACTGTAATCCGGCGGTGGCGGCGGCACCATCGCCACCGCCGGGTCCAGACGCACCACCCTGCGCAGCGCGCCAAACGTGCCGACGGCCGCCACCAGCAGGCTGAAGCCGATAGCCACAAGATAGACGTCTGGCGGCGCGCTAAACAGCAGAAAGGGAAACTTGAAGTAATCCATATACATACGCGCCAGCCCATGGCCAAGCCACAATCCCAGTGCGATGCCGATAACAATCCCGAGGACGGTGATGGCGCCAATCATTTTAAGATAGTGCCTGGCCACGTCCCGGTTGCCATAGCCAAATGCTTTCAGCAGGCCTATCTGTTCCCGCTCGGTATCGACGAGACGTCCGATCACCACATTCAGCAGGAATGCCGCCACCAGTAAAAAGATGGGAGGCAGCAGCCGTCCCATGGTTTCGAGTTGTTGAATTTCATTGCTGAGAAACTGATCGGAAATCTGCTGCTCGCGGCCGTAGGCGCCGGTAGCGCCATAGCGTTTCAACAGCTGATCCAGTTGCTCCAGCAGCGCTTCTTCATACTCGCTGCCGGACGTGAGCAGCACCGCTTCGTTGAACGCCCCGTCCAGATCAAACGCATGCCCCAGAGCTTCCCGGTGCATCCATAAAACCCCAAAACGCTTTTTGTCCGGTACGATTTCCCCGGGTGAAATGGCGTACACATACTCCGGTGCCAGCGCCACGCCGGTCACGGTGAGCTTTTTCTTCGTGCCATTGAGGATGGCGTACAGGTGATCTCCCGGAACCAGTTCATGGGCTTCGGCGAAGGCCTCGAGTGCCAGTACCTCCTCTTCCCGCACCGGGTCGGGATAGCGCCCACGCCGCAACACAAAATCATTGATATGGGGGCCGCGGATCGCGGGCAGGGACTGGATCTCGCCGGTGATGGGCGCGGCGGCGCCCTCGACATCGAGAATCACGCCAGCGCGAATGCGCGTTTCCGCACGGCGCACCCCGGGCAGTTCAGTGATCTGCTCCAGCAGGGCATCGGGGGCGCGTTTCACCGGGGCCCACACATCGGCGAAGCGGTAGCGCTCGTAGTAGGCCGCACGAGTATCGGCGAGAGAGACGAGCATGCCTTTCGACATCAGGTACATTCCAACGCCACAGCCGATTACCACCGCAATCGCGAGAGCCTGGCCCTTGATGGCCCAGAGGTCGCGCAGCAGTTTGCGGTCGAGTGGGGAGAAAAGCTCGATCACCGCAGCGTTACCAGCTCAGGTCCGCAGGGGCGCAGGGCTGCGCATTGACTTCCGTGTTCTGAATCTGGCCGTCGGCCATGCTCAACACGCGGTCCGCCATGTCGGCGATGGCGGCATTATGGGTGATCACCATCGTGGTCGTGCCGAGCTCGCGGTTGACCCGGGCAATGGCTTCGAGCACCACGATGCCGGTTTTGCTGTCCAGTGCACCCGTGGGTTCATCGCACATCAGCACACGCGGCTGCTTGGCGATGGCGCGGGCAATGGCTACCCGCTGCTGTTCGCCACCGGAAAGCTGTGCGGGAAAATGATCCATCCGCGCGGCAAGGCCAACCAGTTCCAACGCCTGTTCCGGGGTCATCGGGTCCTGTGCGATTTCCGTTACCAGGGCCACATTTTCCCGCGCAGTCAGGCTCGGGATCAGGTTGTAAAACTGGAACACGAAGCCCACGTATTCCCGCCGAAACCAGGTCAGGTGCCGGTCGTCGAAGGCGGTCAGCTCCTCGTGGTCGAAATACACCTGTCCTTCGGTGGGGGAATCGAGGCCGCCGAGAATGTTCAAAAGGGTGGACTTGCCGCTCCCGGACGGCCCCAGCAGTACCACCATTTCACCCCGCGGCACGGACAGGCTCACGCCGCGCAGTGCGTAAACCCTGGATTCACCGCTGCCGTAAATTTTGCTCAGGTTCTCGGCACGAATGGCCGGCTGTTTATCGTTATCCATGTCGGGACACCAATACCCTGGGTGGTCCATTTCACTGCACCGGCTGGCGAAAACTGTTGCGACAACTATTGCGACAGTTGTGGAGAAAACTGTCAGTGCAGATGCTGACTGGCGGCAAAGGCGCCGTGCATTCCAAACAGCGCGCGCCAAAGCGGCAGACTCCTTCTATTCTAGAGGGAAACGCACGGCATGAAATAAACCCCAATAAATTCTGTTGCAATCCGCCATCGGGCAAAAAGCCCGCCTTTCGGCGGTGACCTGAGGCGCTAAATATGGCGGAGACCAAAGTGGAAGTCCGGCCCATCGGCACTATTGCGGAAGTGCATGGGCCGGTTGTGGTCATCCGCTGCGCGTCATTGCCCCCCATACGCCAGGCGCTGCGCGCATCCATCAACAGCGATGATTACCTGTTTGAAGTGCATCAGCATCTCGACCAGCATCACGTGCGCGCCATCACCCTGCACCGCACCGCCGGGCTGCGCCGGGGGCTGGCGGTATTCGATACCGGCGCTCCGTTACATGTGCCGGCGAGCCCCGAGTGTCTGGGCCGCCTGCTGAATATTTTTGGCGAACCGCTGGACGGTGGTGATCCACTGAAGGCGCGCGAGTATCGCAACATCCACAGCGCGCCGGCGGCGCTCGCGGATGTTGTGGGTACCGGGGATATTCTGCAAACCGGGATCAAGGTCATCGACCTGCTGTGTCCGTTTGTCCGCGGCGGCAAGACCGGGCTGTTTGGCGGCGCCGGTGTCGGCAAGACCGTGCTGGTGATGGAGTTCATGCATGCGGTCGCGTCATTGCATAGCGGCGTATCCGTATTTGCCGGCGTCGGCGAGCGCATTCGTGAGGGGCATGAATTGTGGCACGAAATGCGCGAAGCCGGGGTGATGGCGCAGACCCTGATGTGCTTCGGACAGATGGACGAATCACCCGGGGTGCGCTTTCGCATTGGGCTGTCGGCACTCTCCTACGCGGAGTATCTTCGCGACACCCTGCACAAGGAAGTGCTGTTCGTGATGGACAATATTTTCCGCTTTGTGCAGGCGGGCAGCGAGATTTCCAGCCTGCTCGGCCGCATGCCCGCGACCGTGGGCTACCAGCCCACACTGATCAGTGAAGTGGCGGAGCTACAGGAGCGGATTCTCTCCACTCGCGAGGGCGCCGTCACGGCGGTACAGGCGGTCTATGTGCCCGCGGACGATATGACAGACCCCGCGGTAAGCGCCATCTTCAGTCATCTGGATTCATCGGTGGTGCTGTCCCGCGCACAGGCGGGCAAGGGGATTTACCCCGCAGTGGAGCCGCTGCTGTCCAGCAGCCGGGTGATGGACCGTCACACGCTGGGCGACCGCCACTACGCGGTGGCGGAGGGCGTGCGGGAACATCTCGCGCGCTACCGCGAACTCGAGGACATCATTGCCATGCTGGGGATCGAGGAGTTGTCGCCCGGGGACCGGCTCACTGTCGAGCGCGCGCGCAAGCTGCAACGCTACCTTACCCAGCCATTCAAGGTCATTACCTCGCAAACGGGCATGCAGGGCGTGTCGGTGCCGCTGGAGACCACCCTCGACGATTGCGAAGCCTTCCTGCGCGGGGACTACGACGAACTGCCGGAAGATGCATGTTATATGCGCGGCAGTATGCAGGAAAAAACAGGGTGAATATCTTTGCGCTGGAATTACTTTCTGCCGCCGAGCAGCGGCGTGTCGAGGGTGTTGTTTCCTTTGTCGGTGAGGATGCGTCCGGCAGTTTCGGCATCCAGGCCGGACACGAGCGCGCAATCACCGTGTTGCTGTTTGGCCTGGCCCGTTTCCGCTGTGCGGAGGCTGACTGGCAGTATCTGGCACTGCCCGGCGGGCTTCTCTACTTTGTCGACAACCATCTACAGATATGTACCCGTCACTTTCTGATCGATAGTGATTACGACGTTATTTCCGACAGGCTGCAGAAACAGTTGCTCGCGGAGGAGCGTGACCTGCAGAAGACGAAGGAGAGTCTGCGTCGCATGGAGGAATCCGTATTGCGACGTCTGTGGGAGCTGGGGCGAGCGGGGAACGAGTAAAGCACACCAGGAATTATCATGGCCAAGGATAGCGAAAAGGAACTGCGCGAACGCGTCAGCCGGCAGGCCAGGCGGATGAAGCAGGCGGAGCACGACCGCCGTACACTGCTCGCGCAGACGATCTATATCGGCACCCTGGGGCTGGTATTTGTCCTGCCGGTAGTCGGCGGCGCCTACCTGGGACGCTGGCTGGACGGCTTTGTAGCCGGCTACTCCATGCGCTGGACCCTGAGCCTGATTTTTCTCGGTGTGGTGGTGGGTGGTTTCAATGTTTACCTGTTGATCCGGGAATAAGGATATATGTCCGAGAACGGCGGCGAGCTGTCTCCGGTGGTACTGTTTAATGCAGGGCCGCTGGCCATCACCAGTACTGTGCTGACGACCCTCGGGATCGTCGCGTTGATCGCGCTGGTGGCCTGGTTACTGTCGCGCCGGCTGCGGGATCAGCCCGGGCGCTTTCAGACCATGGCGGAAAGCGTGGTAGTGGCAATGGAAGACGCAATCCGGGCGGTGGCGCCGGATCATGTGAAGCTACTGTTGCCGTTTATCGGCAGCCTGTGGATTTACCTCGTGATCGCCAATCTGACGGGGCTGATACCGGGCCTGCACTCACCCACGAGGGATCTTTCGGCGACGGCCGCTCTGGCGATATTAGTGTTCCTGTCGGTGCATTGGTTCGGCATCCGCAGTCAGGGATTGCGCAGCTACCTGCGTCACTACATTTCCCCAAATCCTGTTTTGCTGCCGTTCCATTTACTCAGTGAAATCACCCGCACCGTCGCACTGGCGGTGCGACTCTTTGGCAACATGATGAGTCTGGAAATGGCCGCATTGCTGGTGTTGCTGGTGGCGGGTTTTCTCGCACCTATTCCCATACTCATGTTGCACATCGTAGAGGCGCTGGTTCAGGCCTATATTTTCGGCATGCTGGCCCTTATTTATGTGGCTGGAGGCCTGCAGTTACAGCAACTTAAACAAACCACACAGGGAGAGAACCATGAGTGATATGACATGGTTTACCGGGCTTTCAACAGTCGCAGCGGTGATCGGCATCGCCATTGGGGTACTCGGCCCGGCGTTTGCCATGGGGCGCGCCATCAGCAGTGCCCTGGAGGCGATGGCTCGACAGCCCGAGGCGGAAAAATCGATCATGCGGACGCTGTTTATCGGCCTGGCGATGATCGAGTCCCTGGCGATTTATGTGCTGGTGATCATCCTGATCGTACTGTTCCGCAATCCGTTGCTGGAATATATCGTCAAGGGGTAGGGGCGCGGCCTGTATGGAACTCAACTGGACGACCTTCCTGCTCGAGATCTTCAACTTCCTGGTGCTGGTGTGGATTCTCAAACGGTTTTTCTACAAGCCATTACAGGACGCTATTGCCCGCCGCCAGGCCGCCATAGAGCAGCGGGTGGATGAAGCGCGCAAGATGCAGGAAAGCGCCCAGCAACTGCAGCAAAAATACGAAAGCGACCTCGCCGAAATCGATCGCGAGCGGGAGGCTGCTCGGGAAAAACTGCAACGGGAAATCAATGATGAGCGCAGAAAGCGGGAAGCGGCGCTGGAAGAATCCCTGCAGCAGCAACGTCAGAAGGCGGAGGCGATTGCGCAACAACAAAACCGCGAGCGGCGACGACAACAACAACAGCGTGCCCTCGAGCAGGGGAGCCGTTTTGCCACGCGACTGCTGGAGGAGGGCGCAGGACCGGAGCTGGAAGCACGCCTTCTCGAACTCACCCTCAATGGGTTGCGTCAGCTGCCGCCCGAGCGGTTGGCTTCTCTGCGCGGATACCAGTTGGAACACCCGGAGCCGGTGGATGTCGTGAGCGCTTTCCCCCTGCCTGATGCGCACCGTGAAAAGGTCGAGCAGATACTGTCCGAGATACTGGACGGCGATATACGCAGCCATTTCCGCGAGGACCGCACACTGATGGCGGGTTTGCGTATCGCCATCGGCCCCTGGGTACTGGGTGTCAATGTGCGTGACGAGCTGAAGGGCTTCGCCCGCCTGGAACGGGAAACCGCCCGTGAGTGACGATCTGCTCGAGCGCCGCGATGAATGGCTGAAAAGCTACCGCCCCCGACTGCGCATCGGCGAGCAGGGGCAGGTGATCTCTGTGGGCGATGGCATTGCCTGGGTTGCGGGCCTGCCCACGGCGGCGATGGACGATTTGCTGGATTTCGATGACGGCAGCCGGGGACTGGTTTTCGACCTGACCGGTGACCTGGTCGGCGCGATTTTGCTGCAGGAAACCGCGGACCTTACCGCCGGTACTGCGGCCCGATTGCGCGACAAGCCGCTCGGTATTGCGGTGGGGGACGCGTTGCTCGGGCGCATCATAGACCCGCTGGGGAACCCGCTGGACCGCCGCGGCATACCCGAATGCAATGGGTGGCGGCGGCTGGAAGCCGCCTCTCCCGCCATTGTCGAGCGAGATTTTGTCGATGCACCGCTGTATACCGGTAGCAAGGTGCTGGACACCCTGATTCCCATCGGCCGCGGACAGCGACAACTGCTGGTGGGCGACGAAGGACTCGGTCGCAGCTCGCTGGCGCTGGATACGGTAATCAACCAGCGCGGCGATAGCGTGCAGTGCGTCTACGTATTGATCGGTCAAAAGCGCACCGCGGTGGTCAACACCATCGAGATCCTGAGGGACTACGGCGCGCTGGAGTACACCACGCTGGTGGTGGCAGAAGCCAGCGCGTTACCAGGGTTACAGCACCTGGCCCCATTTGCCGGCTGCAGTATCGCCGAATACTGGATGCGCAAGGGGATGCATACCCTGGTGGTGTACGACGACCTTTCCACCCATGCGAAAAACTATCGGCAGTTATCGCTCCTGTTGCGGCGGCCACCGGGGCGCGAAGCCTATCCCGGGGATATCTTCTCGGTACACGCGCGACTGCTGGAAAGGGCGACCTGCCTCAACCCTGAAAATGGTGGCGGCAGCATGACCGCACTGCCCATTATCGAGACCCAGCAAGGCGAGATCGCCGCGTATATTCCCACCAACCTTATTTCCATCACCGATGGCCAGGTTTATCTCGACCGGGAACTGTTCGCCGGGGGTTTTCGTCCCGCCATTGATATCGGCAAATCCGTATCCCGCATCGGTGGCCGGGCGCAGCACCCCGCCATCAAGCGCGAGGCGGGGCGGATGAAGCTGGATTATCTGCAGTTTCTGGAACTGGAGATGTTCACCCGTTTTGGCGCAAAGCTCGAGGCCAGTATGGAGAAGGCGATTCGTCGTGGCCGCATACTGCGAGAGATCCTGAAACAGGAGCGCCTTTCACCGCTGCCGATTGAATTTCAGCTGGCCTGGATGCTGGCCTTTAATGCGGGGCTGCTGGATGCGGTGCATCCGGACAAGGTGCGCACTTTACTGGACAAGCTGCAGCGGGAGGTGGCCGCTTGTGAACTCACTCTGGACGATAAGCGCGACCGCTGGCTCGGCAGAGTGCGAGGCTGGCTCGGGGTGAAGGAGCCGGTATGAGTCGTCGCCGGGAGTTGATACATCAGCAGCAAAAACTCGGCGAGGCGCGCGAGATCGTGTCATCGATGAAGTCGCTGGCGTTTATGGAAAGCCGTCGCCTGGGACAGTCTCTGGATGTGCAGCGGCAGATTGTGCGCACCATGGAGCGGGCCGCCGCCGACTTCCTGAGGTTTCACCCCGATCTTTTGCCGGAGACGGATGCAAAGGGGCCGTCGGCGTCACCCCGCCATATCTTTCTGCTGCTGGGATCCGAGCGCGGTTTTTGCGGCAACTTTAACGAAAGCCTCCTGGCCAGTCTGGATACGTACGAGAAGGGCGCTTCCGTTGAAAAGACCGGCGTGATCGCCTTCGGGCAGAAGCTCTGTAACAGGCTCGAGGGCGACCCCCGGCTGATCACCGGGCTCGACGGCGCGGCGGTGCTGGATGAGGTTCCGGGAGCACTAAACAGGCTGGTGGACACCCTCACCGAGTTGCAGGCCGGTGAAGACACCTTGAGGCTGACGACGCTGTTTCACGATCCGGAGCAGGAGGCCATCGTCAGCTGCGAACTGCTGCCGCCATTCCAGCACCTGTCACCGCCCGAGGCTTCCCTGGCCGGCCCTCCGCAGCTCAACCTTGATCCTGCGCGGTTTCTACTGGAGCTGGTGGATCAGTACCTGTTTGCCACATTGCACGAGATGCTGTTTGTCTCGATGATGGCCGAAAACCTGCAGCGTATGCAGCATCTGGAAGGCGCCGTACGGTATCTGGACCAGAACCTGGATTCTCTGCAGCGCCGCAGCAACCAGCTGCGTCAGGAGGAAATTACCGAAGAGATCGAGGTCATTCTTCTCAGCAGCGTCAGCGTTGCTCCGCCGACGGTAGACTGAACCCATGGATACACTGGTCTGGATCCTTGTCGGCGGCATGATCATGAGCGCCATTGCCATGATCGGTGCCGTGACCGTATTTATGCGGCGATCGACACTGGAGCGGATACTGTTGCCACTGGTGTCCCTCGCCGCCGCCACCCTGATGGGTGGAGCCTTCTTTCACATGTTGCCCCAAGGGCTGGAGAGTATGTCGGCACTGCCGGCAACGGTATGGCTAATGGCGGGCTTCAGCAGCTTTTTGCTGCTGGAACAATTGCTGCACTGGCACCATTCCCATCGGCGTCAGCTTCGCAGCAATGCGGAACAGGACAAGCAGCCGGTTACTTATTTGATCCTGCTCGGCGACGCGATCCACAACCTGATTGGCGGCCTCGCCATTGCCAGCACCTTCCTGATTGATGCGCGTGCGGGGATTTCCGCCTGGATCGCGGCGGTCGCCCACGAGATTCCCCAGGAGTTGGGCGACTTCGGAGTGTTGGTGCACGGCGGCTGGTCGCGTCGGCGTGCTCTCCTGTGGAACCTTATTTCGGCGTTGACCTTTCCCCTGGGGGCGCTGATTGCCTATTTTCTATCGCGACAATTCGATGTGGCGTGGTTGATGATGTTTGGCGCCGGCAATTTCCTCTACATTGCCGCGTCCGACCTGATACCGGAAATCAAACAACAGGCAGGATTGCGGGATGTCGCGGTGCACTTCTGTTTTTTTGGCGCCGGTCTGCTGCTGATGTTAGCGTTGACACAGGTGCTTTGACTATATGAGCAGTTGCGGAAACAGCAGCATTGCCACGCCGAGCAGCAGCATCACCGCCCCGCTGATGAGTTTCAACCAGCGCCCCGTGCGTTCCGACAGCTTGCGGCTGCCCAGTGCGATGACCGCGAGGGTGACCATCAGTGCGTCGTCGGCAATATAGGCGAGGATGTAGAGTCCCAGGTAGCCGTAGTAGCCGGGAGCACTCAATTCTTGTTGCGCAAGCACCGCGGTATAAATCGCTGGAAGGCCAGCAGTGCAGAGCAGTTCGATGAAGTTCACCAGCACCGCCAGAATGGCGACACCGACCATGGACGAAAGCAGCGCGTCTGCGCGCAACACATTGCGTACCCGGGCATAGATACCGCTTTTGGCAGAATCGGGAATCGACAGGGTGTATTTGCGGCGGCCGTCAAAGAAATCTCGCAGGTTAACGACACCGATAACGATGGCGATAGTGGCGAGCACAATACGCAGGAACCTGGTTAGCCCGACTACTAAAAACAGGTTCAGCCAGGCAGCCATAAACGCGTAGTACACCGCGCCGCTGACCAGCACAAATGTGCCGGCAATCAGCGCCATGCGACGACGGTCTTGTAGCCGTACCAGAATCGACAGCAGAAACAGCAAAACCCACATGGCGCAGGGATTGAAGCCGTCAATCAGTCCCAGGGCAATGGTGAAGAGAGGGAGGCCGAGCCGGTCGACACTGAGGTCGCCAAACCCCGCCTCTTCAGTCTTTCCCGGCGGTGCGCTGCCTCCCTCGATTAGTTGGTCCAGCTTGGGCCCGGTGTCCACGGCACTGACGAATCCCACCAGTACACGCCCCTCGATTACGAAGGTCGGGACGCCCGGCGGCCATTCACCCACCCGCCGCGAGTGTCGTTCGAGGTCGTCGGCGGCACGGGGATCGGTATCCAGGGAGCGGTATACGATTTGCAGGTTGGGGTGTGCGCGCGCAAGCCGTGGCAGGTACTGTTTGGCATCTGCACAGTGTGGACATCCGCTGCGCACGAACACTTCGAGCACCTTGGCCTGCTGTGCCTGTGCGTTGTTCACGACAGTGAACAGCAGCCCCAGTAACAGGAGGGGAACGCCGACGGCAGAAACACATCGCAGACGGCGAGCTGAGGCGCTGTGTTCAAGAGTTGTTTGCTGGCGCATGATCTATCCGCTGGCTTTCTGTCTTCACATACATATAGCAGGAATCAGGTCCAAAGCGGGTGGCGCGGCATCGAGGCTGCTATTTTTGCTATTGACAGGCGAAACGATGGCCTTATGAACACCTTTCTTACTCTCGAACCGCAATGAACGACACCGATCAAGCCCGCCGGTGGTGCAGTCTTTCCATACCGGAAGTCTCCGCGCTGCTCACCGGCAATGACGCGGGACTGGACAGCGCCGACGCCGGGCAACGCCTTTCCCGTTATGGCCCCAATGCGCTGCCTTCACCACGCATGCCCGGGTTTCCGCACCTGTTTTTGCGGCAATTTATTAGCCCTCTGATCTATGTACTGCTGGCCGCGATGGTGGTGTCCGCGGTTGTCGGCAATCCCGCCGATGCCACGTTTATCGGATTGATCCTACTACTCAATGCACTGATCGGCGCCCTACAGGAGCATCAGGCACAGCGCAGTGCACAGGCACTGCGAAAGCTGATGGTCAGCCACGCACGAGTGCTGCGCGACGAAAAAATCTCCGAAATTCCCGCGCACGAGCTGGTTCCCGGTGACCTGGTGCTACTCACCTCCGGTGATCGGGTGCCTGCCGACCTTCGCCTGCTGAATTCTGTAGGGCTGGAGGTGGACGAGTCGGTTCTCACCGGAGAATCTCTGCCCGTTTTCAAAAACAGTGATCGGTTGTGTGAAGTCGATACACCGGTCGCGGAACAGGTCAATACCTGTTTTGCTGGAACGCTGGTTACCGCCGGGCGTGGCCGCGGACTGGTGACGACCACCGGTATGCACACGGAAATGGGCAAGCTGAGCCTGACCATGGAATCAGCACAGTCCGCCAGGCCGCCGCTGTTCCAGCGGATCGAGCGCTTCAGCAAAAAGCTGATGATCGCGCTGCTGTTTGCGGTGGTGCTGCTGGCAGCCATCGAGCTTGCACGGGATACGGAACCGCTGGTGATTTTCATGACGGCTGTGGCGCTCGCAGTGTCCGCGATTCCCGAGGGCCTGCCGATGGCCCTGACGCTGGTGCTGTCCATCGGCACGCGGCGCATGGTCAAGCGGCACGTGATTGTACGCAAACTGGTGGCGGTAGAGAGCCTGGGTTCCTGTACCGTCATTGCCACTGACAAGACCGGCACCCTGACAGAAAACCACCTCACCGCGCGGGAAATGGTTTTCTGTGATGAGCGCAGCGTCACCATTGACGGCGGCAAACTGCCATCAGCAGCCAACGCGCCGAGACACAACAACTCGCTGGTGATCCGACTTGCCCGCGTAGCCGCCCTGTGCAATGAAGCGGAATTGCGTCCGCTGGAGAATGGTGAGTGGCACAGTAGTGGGGATGCAGTGGATCAGGCGCTGCTGGTGATGGCCCATAAAGTCGGGTTACAGCGTCACACGCTTTCCGGGCAATGGCCGCTAATGGCCGAAGTTCACTATGAGCCCGCACTGGGCTTCGCCGCCACGCTGCATGGCAAGCCTCAGGGCGCGGGATCACTTGTCTGCGTCAAGGGCGCACTGGAAAAACTGTTGCCCATGTGCGATCGCATGGCGACTGCCGACGGGGATACGTCGCTGGATGCTGCGCAAGTACTGTCGGCAATGAGCCGTCTTGCCGAACAGGGCGCGCGCGTGCTGGCGTTCGCCGATGGCGAGGGCAGTGCCCCCGAACACTTCACGGCAGAAAACCTTCGCGGGCTCTGCATGCTGGGACTGGTGGCGATGTTTGACCCGCTGCGTGCCGGTGCTGCGGACGCCGTTGCCGAGTGCCGGGCGGCAGGTATTCGCGTGTGTATGCTCACCGGGGATCACCCGCGCACAGCGCTCCGAATCGCGCAGGAATTGCGGCTTGCCGACCGTGACGATAACCCTGTGACCGGCACCCACCTGGCCCAGGCGGAAGCCAGGGGTCCTGAAGCACTGGATGCGCTGACCGCGGACACCCGCGTTTATGCGCGGGTGTCCCCAGAGCAAAAGCTCTCCATCGTGCAATCACTGCAGCGCCAGGGGCAATTCGTGGCGGTGACCGGTGACGGCGTCAACGATGCGCCGGCACTCAGTCGCGCTCATGTAGGCGTAGCGATGGGCGAGCAGGGGACCGAGGTGGCCAAGGAGTCGGCCGACCTTCTGCTCACCGATGACAACTTCGCATCGGTGGTGGCGGGTGTCGAGGAGGGGCGGATTGCCTACCAGAACATACGCAAGGTGATTTTCTTCCTGATCTCCACCGGCGCCGCCGAGGTGATGCTGTTCGTACTCACCACCGCCTTTGGCCTGCCGCTACCCCTGACGCCAGTCCAGCTGTTGTGGCTCAACCTGGTGACCAACAGTGTACAGAGTATGGGGCTGGCACTGGAGCCGGGCGAGGGCGACGAAATGCGCAAACCGCCACGCCCCCCCAAAGAATCTCTGTTCAATCCGGTGATGCTACGGCGGGTACTGGTTTCCGGAATGGTGATGGGCGGCCTCGCGTTTACCTGCTTTTACTGGCTGTTACAGCATGGCTGGGAAGTAGATGCGGCGCGCAACAGTGTACTGCTGCTGATGGTGCTGTTCGAAAACGTGCAAGTATTCAACAGCCGTTCCGAGACCCGCTCCATTTTCCGTCAGCCATTTTTTTCGAACCCGGTCCTGCTGTTGGGCACCCTGTTTGCTCAGGGGCTTCATATCCTGTGTCTGTATTCACCGCTGATGCAGGAAGTACTCGGTGTCTCTCCCGTGAGCGCCATGCAGTGGAGTGCGCTGCTGTCGATTGCACTGTTGCAGTTACTGGCCATGGAGCTGTTGCTCTGTTGGACACGCGGGTGGCGCTAGTTCATTCGCGAAATCGTCAGCAACCAGTTTTCAAGCCTCCGGAGTACCGGTATCTGATTCGCCATGCGCGAGTTCTTCGCGTGCCACGGTCGCGAGGTGTTCATACCTGCGTAGAAATTCCTGCAAGGTTTGCTCGTCGAGTTCTTCAAGGTCAAGCAGGGCGTTGTGCGCACCTCTGGTTGCCCGGATCAGTTCATCGAGTTTGACCTGAATTGCTTCCGTATCCCGGTTTTGTGTGTTCTGGATCAAGAACACCATCAGGAATGTGACTGTGGTGGTGATGGTGTTGATAATCAGTTGCCACGTATTACTAAAACCAAAAATGGGCCCGGATAGTGCCCAAAAAACGATAATGCCGACGGCTGCGGCAAAGATCTTTGGTCGGCCACAGAAGTGGGCCGCTGACTTGGCAAGCTTTGAATACCAGTTGGATGGACGCATGGTAATTCCCTCTGACGAATGTCTACGCGCGTTAACAACACGCGCTGTGGCTAACTATCTGCCTGCTGCTCGATAGCTGCCACCCTTTGTATGGTGCGTAAAAGGGCGTCCGGGCTCAGACTGATGGAATCGATACCAAGCTTCACCAGATACTCGGCCACCTCGGGATAATTGGATGGCGCCTCACCGCATATTCCCGCGGGAATACCATTGCGCTGCGCGCCCTCGATCGCCAGCCGAATCATTTCCAGCACGCCCGGGTCCCGTTCATCAAAGTCGAAGGCAACGATATCCGAATCCCGGTCAACGCCGAGTACCAGCTGGGTCAGGTCATTGGAGCCAATGGAAATACCGTCGAACAGCTGACTGAAGGCATCGATCTGCACCACGTTGTTGGGGATTTCACACATCACATACACCTGCAGCTGCTGATTACCGTGTGTCAGTCCGTGATCCGCCATTGCCCGCAGTACCTGCTCGCCTTCGGGAATACGGCGACAGAACGGTATCATGACCTTGATGTTCGTCAGCCCCATGACGTCCCGTGCACGCTTTAGCGCAGCGCACTCCAGCGCAAATCCCTGAGCGTAGGCTTCGTGCGCATAGCGCGCCGCGCCGCGAAAACCAAGCATGGGATTTTCTTCATGGGGTTCAAAGGTGCTGCCGCCAATCAGGCGGGCATATTCGTTGGTCTTGAAATCCGAGGTACGCACGATCACCGGCCTGGGATAAAAGGCCGCGGCGATAGTGCCAATCCCTTCTGACAGTTTCTGGATGAAATAGTCTGATCCGCTGTCGTAGTGTGCGGTGAGCGCTTGAATTGCCGCACGATCGTTCTCGTCCCCGATCTTTTCCGGGCATGCCAGCGCCATCGGATGTGCCTTGATATGTTCGTTGACGATAAACTCCATCCGCGCCAGACCGACGCCGTCACAGGGCAGGGCACTCAGGCGGAATGCCTGCTCGGGGCTGGCAAGATTGATCATCATTTTGGTCTTTGTGGCTGGCAACTGATCCAGTGCCACGGTGTTCACTTCGAACGGAATTTCACCGCGATAAACCTGTCCCACGTCCCCTTCGGCACAACTGAGGGTAACGGTTTCGCCGTCCTGCAGCTGGTGTTCGCTGCCAATACCGACCACGGCGGGAATGCCAAATTCCCGCGCCACGATTGCCGCATGACAGGTACGGCCGCCGCGTTCGGTCACCAGGCCGGCGGCCCGGCGCATGGCCGGGCCCCAGTCGGGGCTGGTACTTCTGGCGAGCAGTATCTCGCCGTCCTTGAACGCCGACAGTTGACTGGCATCGGTGACCCGGCGCACCTTGCCCGTGCCAATACCGGTGCCAATGGCCCGACCGCTGGCCAGTTGAGTATGCTTGTCCGGCTTATGAGGGAACCGGTAGTGCTTTAACTGGTTACGGGACTTCTGTGAGGCAACGGTTTCCGGGCGTGCCTGCAACAGATAAAGCCGGCCATCATCCGCGTCCTTGCCCCACTCCAGATCCATGGGACAGGGCGATCCACGGAGCGCACTGTAGTGTTTTTCGGCAGTAATGGCGTAATGCGCGAGGGTCAGCACTTCATCGTCGCTGAGGCTGAACTGGTCCCGCAGGGCCTCCGGCGTGTCGATGTTGTGCACGTCCTGACTGTTAAGATCCTCGTCGCACACCATGGTCTGCTGTTTGGCGCCGATCTGCCGCCGCAGGACACACCGGTATCCCTGTTCGTAGGTGGGTTTGTGCACGTAGAATTCATCCGGGTCCACCGTGCCCTGGACGATATTCTCGCCCAGACCATATACGGAGGTAATGAACACCACATCGCGGAAACCACTGTCCGTATCGAGGGAAAACATCACGCCACTGGACGCTTGGTCGGTGCGCGCCATTTTCATCACCGCGATGGCAAGGGAGACCTTGAAGTGATCGTATCCATTGCGCTCGCGATAACTAATTGCGCGGGCGGTGAATAGGGACGCAAAACAGCGCCGACAGGCTTCGAGCAAGCCATCAATGTCACCTATATTCAGAAAACTGTCATGCTGCCCGGCGAAGCTGGCGTCGGGTAAATCCTCAGCAGTAGCGGAACTGCGTACGGCTACCCGCAGTGTATCCCCGTATTCTGCACAAAGACTTTCATAGGCGCCGGTAATTTCCTGTGCGACAACCTTGGGCAGACCGGCGCCGTACACAATCTCACGCGCATGTTCAGCAATCACATCCTGCCGATCATTGTCTGCATTCTGCAGGCCGTCCAGTAGCTCCCGTAAGGGTTTCCAGGCATTGGCGCTGTCGAGCACGGCTCGATAGGCTGCGGCGGTGATAGTAAAGCCATTGGGAACAAGGATTCCCCGAGGTGATAGCGTGCGATACATTTCTCCAAGTGACGCGCTCTTGCCGCCAACGTCTGCAATATGTTCGAGCCCTGTGTCCTTGAACCAGCGAATGTAACGATATTCTGCCATGTGGAATCCACCGCCTGATTTTGTCCCTGTTTTCAACGTCAGTTGCCGTCAATTTTTACCATTCTGACCATAGCCGCGCTAAGCTGAATGCGCGCTCTGTTTTTCTCCATTCGCGTATTAGACGTCAGCACAATTGAGCCCCAGGGTCTCCGATAACATCGCTGACGCTTTTGAATGTCTGTAAACAAACTGTTTCATACGCTCTTACGCCGATCTTTCGGGGGATCCGCCATGCCTTTCAAGCATATATTGTTGCCACTGGACAGCTCCACGCTTGCCGAGGAGGCCGTTACCCACGCCATCACCCTGGCACGTAGTAGTGGGGCCGACATTCACCTGCTGCACGTACAGAAGTCTCCCTCGCATTCCGATGAACACTGCACTGATCCGGTCGAATGGCGATTGCGCAGGGCCGAATTGCGCAGCTATCTAAAGAATCTCTCAGAGCAGATTACGGGACAGAATATCCGCGTGACGCTAAGTATTGTAGAAGGGCGGCCCGCAGAGCAGATCGTCGAATATTGTGAAGAGAAAAACATCGATCTGATTGTGATCACAGCCTATGGAAAGGGCGGTATCAGTCGCTTTGATTTCGGTAGTACAGCGCAACAGGTGTTCAGTGGATCCGGGCGCTCGTTTATGGTGGTCCGACCCGCGGGGGCGCCACCAGATGAGGAGGAAACCGCCTACCGGAGGATTCTCGTGTCCATGGATGGGTCACCGCGTTCTGAGTGGGTAGCTTGCCAGGTGGCCTCTATGATGCGTGGACAGAAGGTCGAAATTATCCTGTTGCAGGTGATCGCCATACCGGAGATGCCGCGTCGTATGCCGATTACCCAGGAAGAGCATGCGACCCGAGAGAAATTTGTCGAATGTAACCGCCGTGCCGCAGAGGCTTATCTCGACGAAGTTGCACGGCAACTGCGCAACGGCATCAAGGTGACGCCGAAGCTTCTGGTGGCCCAGAATGTTGCGGAGCGCATCTACGCAACCGCGGCCAAGGAGCAGGTGGATCTGATCGCCATGAGTGCCCACGACTGGCAGAGCGGTGCCCAGCAGGTAACCGGGACACTCTGTCATACGGTCATGTGCCAGAGTAACCTGCCGGTACTGGTATTCCAGGATCTGCCAGAAGCCCAACTACAGGGCTTACGATTGGGATCCAATATTTGCGAAATCCGTCATCCGACACTCTCCAACGACAGCTCAGCCCATCAATGAAACTGCGACGTGGAAATACCGAGCGACCCGGCCGCGCTCGCAAATTCTTTTCGCGCCGAAATTCATCAGTGACGCCCTCGGGGAGCAATCAGGCACAAAACCCGGACGAAGAAGATGCGCGGAATCGCACTGAAGAAATGGCGGTGCTCGCGAAGCGTCACCGACACGTGCTTGAAGAGCACCACGATGTTCGCCTCAGTACCTTTTTGCGTCACCTCGATAAGGATTTTCGAGCCATTTACCGGGACCTGGCCATACGGGTTGAAGCAGGTAAAAAAGGCACCCGTAGCGAAGAGTGGCTGCTGGACAACCGCCATGTGGTGCAGGAAGCCCTGGAACTGGTGCGTGAATCGCTGCCGCGGAAATACCTGAAACAACTGCCCAAAGTAAGCGATGAAGACGGCAGTACCAGTTTACGTGTGTGGTCTCTGTCCGCGATGCTGGTTTCTGGCCTTAGGCAACCGCTTGACCTGGAGTCCGTGCACGACCTGATAGACCACTATCAGCAGGAAACCATACTAACCACCGGTGAGCTGTGGGCTCTGCCGGCCGTACTACGCCTGAGCCTGCTACAGAAGTTGGCGGGATCCTCAGAGGAGGTACTGAAAAGGATCGCGCGCGGCGAAGACGCGGAGAGCGTTGGCATTGCCAGCGCCATCATCAGCCTACGGGAGTTGCGGACGTTCGACTGGCGGAATTTTGTCGAATCCCTGAGCCGGGTCGAGCGTATTCTGGAAACAGATCCCGCGGCCGCGTATATGCGGATGGACTTCGCCACGCGTGACCGCTACCGGGGCGTAATCGAACAGCTTTCTCGCGGCAGCGACAGTGCGGAACATCGCGTTGCACAGTGTGTGGTGGAACTCAGTGATCGGGAAACAGAGGATAGCCGGCAGCGGCATATCGGCTATTACCTGATTGGTGACGGTCGACCGGAGCTTGAGGAGGCCGTTGCGTTTACTCCGGACACCCGTCAGCGCCTGCACCAGATGCTACTGGACAGGCCATCCAGCGTCTACTTTACCACGCTGGCCTTTTTCTCCGTGCCCGCACTGTTGGTGCTGGCAACCTACCTACTGCTCAGCGGCACCGGCATCGCGACGACGTTACTAGTGTGCGCAGTTGCCACAGTGCCGATAGTAGGCATTGCACTGGCACTGGTGAATGGACTGATTACCCACAGTTTGTCTCCGAGCAAACTGCCAAAAATGGATTTCAGCCGCGGGATACCGGAAGAGTATCGATCCGCTGTTGTCATGCCTGTGCTGGTCGCGGATATCGATGACATCGAGCGTATTTTCCAGTGTCTGGAAATGAATTTCCTCAACAATGACGACCGCAACCTGGTGTATGTGATCCTTAGTGACTTTAGCGATGCGGGGGCACAGACTACATCGGGCGACGAGGCGCTACTGCAGGCCTTGCGCGAGTCCGTTGAGGCGCTGAATCACCGTTATAACGACAGTGAGGGGCGGTCCCCGTTTCTTTTGTTGCACCGGGAGCGCCACTGGAATAGCGCGGAAACTTGCTGGATGGGATGGGAGCGCAAGCGCGGTAAGTTGCTCGAGTTCAACCGCCTGCTCAGGGGGCACGACGACCACAGCTTCACCACCTGTTTTGGTAACCGGGATCTGCTGCAGAAAATCCATTTTGTCATCACACTGGATGCGGACAGCCAAATGCCCCCGGCCACCGCAGCACGACTGGTGGCGACCATGGCACATCCCCTGAACCGCCTGGTGATCGACAGCGAAGGCCGTCGAGTGATTGACGGGCACGGTTTTCTGCAGCCGCGCCTCGAAATTGATCCGTCAGGCACGGAAGAGACGACGTTCAGCGAGATCTTTTCCGGTGATCGCACCGTCGACCTGTATACCCACGCGGTCTCCGACGCGTACCAGGACCTGTTTGGCGAGGGCATTTTCGCCGGTAAGGGGATCTATGACCCGAAAGTTTTTTCCCAGACTCTTGCCGGGCGTCTGCCGGAGAATGCCATTCTCAGCCATGACCTGCTGGAGGGCGCCGTCGGCGGTGCAGCTCTGATCTCGGATGCCGTTTTCTACGAACAGTACCCGCCGAATATCTTTACGCTGTTGCGACGTTCCCATCGCTGGATCCGTGGAGACTGGCAGCTACTGCCGTGGTTACGCAGAAGGGTGAGGGTGGAGGGGGGGGAAAAGCTCCCCAACCCTCTGCCGGTGATTCAGCGCTGGAAAATTATCGACAATCTGCGTCGTAGCCTGGAAGCGCCTGCACTGTTGGCACTGTTCGTCTTCGCCTGGTTTGGCTTGCTGGGGGGCAGCGCCTGGAGTTGGACCCTTGGCCTGTTGTTGCTATCCGCTGCCCCCGTGTGGCTGGAGCTGCTTTCGCTGTTGTGGCAATGCGTGTCCTGTCCTACACGGGCCCATCTACGTCTCCGCAGCGGTCCGGCAATATTGCACCAGCGCACCCTGTTCTGGCTGATGTCCCTGGCAGTACTGCCGGTCGTTTCGATCAACGCCCTGGATGCGATTGTGCGAACGCTTTACCGGATGGCTATTTCCCGTCGTCACTTGCTGCAATGGACCGCGGCGGCCCAGGTCAATCGTTCATTCAGCGCCACTTCCGTTACCGGTCGCTGCTGGCGTGAGTTGTGGGTTTCGCCGGTGCTGGCGCTGTTAATTACCGCAGGGCTTATTCTCGCGCAACCGACCAGTCTGCTGCCGGCGGCGCCATTTCTCATCGCCTGGCTATTTCTGCCACGACTGATACGCCGCATCAATCAGCCACACCGGGTTGAAACCCAGGAACTCGGTGATGACGACAAGCGTGACTTGCGCCTGCTCGCACGACGTACCTGGTATTTTTTCGAGCATTTCATGGGGCCCGATGACCACTGGTTGCCACCGGATAATTACCAGGAAGAGCCTGTAGCCGTACTGGCACGTCGCACTTCGCCCACCAATATTGGTCTGGGGTTGTTGTCGATTCTCAGTGCCTATGATTTTGGCTATCTCGACCTGGCCCAGCTTCTCGCCCGGCTCAACAACACGTTTGACCGGATGCGTGGGCTCGAACGCTACCGCGGTCATTTTCTCAACTGGTATGAAACACGGGAACTCCACCCGCTGAACCCACGCTATGTATCGACCGTCGACAGCGGAAACCTGGCGGGCAGCCTGCTGACCCTGGCCAGTGGTCTGGAAAACCTGGACTCCATTCCGTTGAGCGGCCGTCAACTGGTAATGGGGATTGCGGATACGTTGGGCGTGGTGGTGGAAACGCTGCAGCCCGCCAACCCGGATACCGTGTCACCAGAAGTGCGTGAAATCACCAAGCAGATCACCGAACTGCGCAAAAGGCTCGAAGTCAGGGCGGAGCAGGAATACTGGTGGCAGACGATCGATGATATCTACGAGCGCGATGTACCGGCACTGCATGAACAGGTGTTGACGCTGATCGAGCGCGATGAAAGCTTTAGCGCGGAATCTCTCGGGCGACTGCGACACTGGCTGGATGAATTGCACCAGCATTCGGTGGCGGCGAGACGCTATCAGGAAAACCTGGAACCCTGGCAGCGGTTAATGCAAGCCCCACCCGTCGCGTGCCGGGAGCAGGGCAGTCAGGCCGCGGAAAGCTTCCGGGAACTCGCCGAAATCCTCGATGCGCCAGTCACACTGAAAACGCTGGCGTATACCAGTGAGCGCGCTGCGAGCCAGTTGAATACATTGAGCCAGGTGCTGGCTACGGTCAGTAACGAGCAACAACAAAGTGCTCAAGCCTGGACTGACAAGCTCCGTACTGCGCTCGTGGTCGCGCAAGATAATGCCGGCACCTACAGGGAAGACATCCACCGACTCGCGGAGCGCGCCCGGGATTGGGTGCGGGAAATGGATTTTGCCTTCTTGTACGACAACCAGCGACACCTTTTCCATATCGGCTATAACGTCACCGACGCAAGACTTGATGCCAATTACTACGATCTACTCGCATCGGAGTCGCGCCTGACCGGTTTCATTGCAGTGGCGAAAGGCGATGTCCCCGCGCGGCACTGGCGACATCTGGAGCGTCCCTTCCGGCGTATCCGCCGGCGCGTTGTGTTGATGTCCTGGAGCGCCACCCTGTTTGAATACCTGATGCCGCGACTGCTGATGGAAACCCCGGACCACAGCCTGATGGGGCAAGCCTGTCGCAGTGCAATTGAAGTCCATCAGGATTTTGCGAAGCGATTTGGCGTACCCTGGGGCATTGCTGAATCCGGTTTTTATGAGCTGGACAGCCAAATGCACTATCAGTATCGCGCCTTTGGCGTGCCCGGTATCGGCTTCCGCCGGGACCTCGGGGAGCGGCTGGTAATTGCACCTTACGCGTCGATGATGGCGCTGCCGTTCTGCGCAGACAGGGTAATGGAAAACCTGCGCCGGTTGCGTAGCCACGGTGGCTATGGCCAGTTCGGACTGCACGAGGCCATCGATTTCGGCCGCACCGCCAAGCCGGCACCGAGACGGGCGCGCACGGTGCGTTCATATATGAGCCACCATCAGGGCATGATCCTGATGGCGATCAACAATTTCCTGCACAGTGATGTGATGCTGCAACGGTTCCATTCCGATGTGCGTATCGCCGGTCTGACACCACTGTTACATGAACGCCTGCCCGCCGCGCCGCCTGCGCTCAAGCCGTGGAAGCTTCCCGGGGTCATGCGGTCTTTCGAGACCGAAGTGGTGCTGGATACCTGGAACGCGACACCCTCACACCCGTATCCACAGTACAACCTGCTTTCCAATGGCCACTACTCACTGATCCTCGCCGCAGATGGCGGTGGCGGTAGCTACTGGGACAATATCGCGCTGACACGTTGGCAGCCAGACCCGACGCATCATCAGTGGGGCCGATTCTGTTACGTGCGCGACCTCGACAGTGACCTGCTGTTTTCCGTGGGACTGTCGCCCTGTGGTGGCGAGGCTAGTCGTCGCACCGCCAACTTCTCTCCCCAGAGTGTCGAGTTTCAGTGCCGCGAGTCCGAATTGTTTTGTCGCCTGCACATAGCAGTCAGCTCACAGCACGATATCGAAGCACGACGACTGGTGATCAAGAACGAGAGCGACCGCGAGCGCCGGCTGCTGCTGTCGGATTTCGCCGAAGTGGTGCTGGCGCCTGAGCGCGATGACCTGCGACACCCGGCCTTCGCCAAGCTCTTTGTGGAAAGCCAGTACCTCCCCGAAGAGCAGGTGATGATCTACCGGCGCCGTCCGCGCGGCAGCAACGAAAAGCCGATTTACATGGCGGAGTGCGTACTGGTGCAGCCCGGCGTGCGCCACCGTCTTGGCTGGGAGACGGATCGCACCCGGTTTCTTGGGCGCGGCGGCACGCCGGTGCGGCCGCGCGCAATGGCCGCAGGTCTTGCGGGCTTCAGCGGTACGACCGGCCCGGTGCTCGACCCGGTCATTGCCGCGGCTCAGGAAGTGACGATTCCGCCACAATCCGAAATCGAAGTGGTATACCTCACCGGCGTGAGCAAATCACGCCAGGAACTCCTGACATCACTGCGCGGCTACCGCTCCCGACCCAAGGCCCGCTGGGTCTTTGACCTTGCGCGCATGCAATCCGAACAGGAGCTGCACAACCTCCATATTGCCGCCGGTGCGATGCGCTGGATGATGGATCTCCTCTCTTTTGTACTCGCACCCATCGGCAGCCTGCGAGCACCTTCCCGCGTTCTGGCTAACAGTCGGCATATCCAGCCTGGTCTGTGGAGCCGGGGGATTTCGGGTGACAACCCCATCCTGTTGGTGCACATCTGCAGCGATCATGAAATCGATTTTGCCCAGGCAATATTGCAGGCACATACCTATTGGTGCGGACGCGGGGTGGCCGTCGATCTGGTAATCATTGATGAGGAATCGGCTGGCTACGAACAACAAACCCGCGACCGCCTGAACGAGATGATCACGGATATACGAGGACGTACTTTGCGCAAGCTGTCCGGCTCGGTGGTCATGGTGCCCGGACAGGAGTTGCCCGGGGATGAGCGAGCGCGCCTGTTGGCTGCCGCGCGGGTGATTCTGAATTCGTCTGCGGGATCGGTGGCACAGCAATTGAAAAATGGCATTGCCACACTGCGGTCGCAGCTTGAGCCACTACCGCCATTTGTGCCGGTGCCCCATGGCGATAATACGACGCAGTCCACGCCCGAGCTTGAGCGACCCGATGACCTGCTGTTTGACAACGGGCTCGGTGGCTTTTCCGCAGATGGACGCGAGTATGTGCTGCATCTGGAACCCGGCCAGCGCCCACCGGCGCCATGGGTTAATGTGATTGCCAACCCGAATTTCGGTTGTCTGGTATCGGAAGGGGGCTCCTGCTGCACCTGGAGCGGCAACAGCGGCGAGCACCGTTTGACTGCCTGGAACAATGATCCGGTCAGGGACCCTAGCGGCGAAGTCCTCTATCTTAGGGATGAGGAAACCGCGGAAGTCTGGACCCCGACCCCGGCCCCGCGGCCAGCGGACGCCGTCTATCAGGTTCGCCATGGAGCCGGTTACAGTGAATTCCGGCACAACAGTCATGGGCTCGAGCAGTTCTGGCGATTCTATACGGATCGCGAGGAACCGGTGAAGTTTGGTCGCCTGACGTTAACCAATTGCTGGGACAGACCGCGACGCCTGACCGCGACCTATTACGTGGAATGGGTCCAGGGACTGGTCAGGGCGGCGAGTTGGCCCTACCTGGTGAGTGAGTTCGATACGGATACTTGTGCGCTGCTGGCCCGCAATGCCTTTGTCCCCGATGCCAAACCCGGCGTCGCATTTCTTACCGCGAGCCTGCCACCACACGGTCTGACCACGGACCGCCATGAATTTCTCGGCAACGCACTGAGCCTTGAGGACCCGGAAGCGCTGTTCCGAATCGGTCTGTCGGGGCGGGTCCAGTGCGGCGGTGACCCCTGTGCTGCCTATCAAGTGCATATTGATCTCGCGGCGGGGGAAACCAAGCAGGTCTATTTCGTGATGGGGGAGGGCGAGGATACCGAACAGGCACTGGCGCTCGCACGGGAATTCCGGCAGCCGGAGCGGGCCGAATCCGCGCGGGTAGGGTTCGAGGATTTCTGGGAAGAATACCTTGGCCGTGTACAGGTGGAAGTACCGGATAAGGCCACTGAGCTGATGGTGAACCGCTGGTTGCCATACCAGACCCTGGCCTGCCGTCTTTGGGGCCGCAGCGGCTTCTACCAATCCAGTGGTGCATTCGGTTTCCGGGACCAGCTTCAGGACGTACAGGCACTGTTGTGGACCCACCCGGACTGGACCCGTGAGCATATCCTGCGCGCCGCCTCGCGCCAGTTCCAGGATGGTGACGTCCTGCACTGGTGGCATGAAAACCCATCGCGCGGTGTGCGCACCCGTTGCTCTGACGACCTATTGTGGCTGCCGTTTGTCACCGCGCAGTATATTCGCACCACCGGCGACTACGAGATCCTGCATGAGCCGGTGTCGTATCTGTGCGGTGCCCCGTTACAGAAAGATGAACATGAACGCTATGCCGAATTCGATACCAGTGAAGAGTCCGGCTCACTTTACGAGCATTGCTGTCGCGCGATTGAAAGGGCGAGTGCTGTTGGCCCGCACGGCCTGCCAGTAATTGGCAACGGGGACTGGAACGATGGCTTCAGTCGTATCAGCACCACCGGTCGCGGCGAGAGCGTCTGGATGGGCTGGTTCCTGCTTCGGGTCTGCCGGGATATGTCGCCGCTGTGTGAATATATCGGCGACGCCGGACTCGCAGACTATTATCGCGCGCTGGGAGAAAACTTCCGCAAACAGGTCGAAGAGAGCGGTTGGGATGGAGCCTGGTACCGTCGCGCTTATTATGATGACGGAACGCCAGTGGGGTCGAGCGAGAGCGATGAATGCAAGATTGACCTGATTGCACAGGCCTGGTCCGTGCTCTCCCAGAAGGCACCCACCGATCGCGCGCGACAGGCGATGGAATCCGCTTACGAGCACCTGGTTCAGGAAGATGCGCGACAAATACTTCTGCTGAAACCGGCCTTTGACAAAACCAAGAAGGACCCGGGTTATATCAAGGGCTATCCACCGGGCATTCGAGAAAATGGCGGCCAGTATACCCACGCCGCTACCTGGTCGGTGTGGGCGGCGGCGGGACTTCAGCACTGTGACCGCGGCCACCACCTGTTCAGCCTGATCAATCCCATTACCCACACCGACACCCCCGAAGGGGTGCAGCGCTATCGTACCGAGCCCTATGTGCTGGCGGGGGATGTCTACGGTGTGCCGCCCCATGTGGGGCGCGGGGGCTGGACCTGGTATTCCGGCGCCTCCGGCTGGCTGTACCGCGGTGCACTGGAGGCACTGCTGGGAGTGCGAATCCTTGATGGTAACAGCCTGGAAATACAACCATGCCTGCCGCAAAGCTGGGATTACTTCCGCCTGTCTCTGGCCTTTAAGGGCAGTCGCTACGATATCGAGGTTCGCAATTGCGGTGGTTGTCCGCGGGAAATCGCGGAACTGCTAGTGGACGGAAAGCCCGTGGACGGTGCGCGAATTTCACTTAACGGAGACGGCGGTCACCACAAGGTAATGTGGATATTCAACAAGCTGGAAACAAGCTAGAAAATGAAAGTAGGGGGGATGCAGTTCGCTGTCGCAACGCCATCCGTGCGGAATGGCAGGTCAAAGAAGTTCACATATTTTTAAAGAGCTGCTCTGCATCTTCCTTGCGGCAAAGCTCGGTACCCGCGGTCATCACAGCCGCCGCACCGGTGGCCACGCCAAATCGCGTCGCTTGTGACAGCGGCTTGCCCCATGAAAGTGCCGCAACAAGCCCACCGACCACGGCATCGCCGGCACCTACCTTGCTGCGCAAATGGACTGGCGGCGCTGATATCTGCTCGAAACCATCAGCGGTAGCGAGCAGCACACCTCCGCGACCGAGGGACAGGATCACGACTTCCGCACCGCCACGGTCGATGATTTCCATCGCCGCCTGTTCTAATGCGGCATGATCGGACAGGTTACGGCCCACCAGTTCTTCCATCTCACGCACATTGGGCTTGATCAGGTACACGCCCACCTCAAGCGCGTGCCGTAATGCCTCCTGTTTGGTATCCACAATAACGCGAATGCCATCCGGTACCGCGCGCAGCAGATCCCCGTACCACTCGGGGGATGTTCCCGCGGGCAGGCTGCCGCTGAACACAAGATAATCCACAGAGGCGGGCACTTGAGAAACCTGCGTTAGCCAGAGCTGCTGCTCGCTGTCACGGAGCAGGGGGCCCGGCATCCCAAACCGGAACAGGTTGCCACTCTTATCTTCTAGTACAATCAGGTTTTCCCGCACGGATTCCGCGATCGGGATCGGCTCGTGCGGGACCTGTTCATCGTCGAGGAACTGCTGCAGGCGCCGCCCATTTTCGCCACCGCAGGTCCAGTAGGCACGAACAGGAACATCCAGTCGGCTGATCACCCGGGCAACATTAATGCCACCGCCCCCAGGATAGTCGCGAATATTGGTGCAGGAGAGCTTGCAGTCGGGAAGGATCTGTTCAACGGATACCGTCTTGTCGATACAAGGGTTGAGGGTAACGGTAACGATGCTCATGCGGTTGGTTTCTCCACCAGAAACACGGGGTCAGCAGGTCGTAATTTCGACCTGTTCCGCGGCTATAACATCCTGGTGATCATATCGATGCAGCGTTGTGAGAACGCCCACTCGTTGTCATACCATGCCAGAACCTTCAGAAACCGGTCACCTACCATATAAGTATCCTTGGTGGTGACAATGGCGCTGTACGGCTTGCCTACAATGTCGCTCGACACCAGTTCGCGGTCGTCGACAGCCAAAATATCTTTTAGCGAATCATCCGCCCAGTGCCGGAAAGCATTGTTGACTTCGTCCACGTTGGTTCCTTTTTTCAGGGTACAGGTGAGGTCAAGCAACGAGCCACATTTAATCGGTGCGCGCACGGCGCAGCCATGCATTTTCCCAGCCAGCCCGGGCAGGATCAGACCGATGGTGGTCGCGGCCCCGGTTGTAGTGGGCACCAGATTTTCCGCCGCCGCGCGACCGCGCCGTCGTTTGCTGTTGTGACCATCGAGAAGGTTCTGTGAGGACGTATACGCATGGATTGTATTGATCATTCCATGCTCGATACCAAATTCGTCATCCAGCACCTTCGCCACAGGCGCCAGACAGTTGGTGGTGCAACTTGCGGTGGAAATAATATTGTGGCGATGCCGGTCGTAGCGATGGTCGTTGACGCCGACAACAAAATGGCCGTCGAGCATGCTTTTGCCCGGCGCGGAAATCAGTACCTTTTTGGCGCCGGCCGCGAGGTGCTTTGCCGCTCCGGCTCTGGTGCGGAAATGTCCGGTAGATTCGAACACAACATCCACACCTTTTTCACCCCACGGCAGCTTTGATGGATCACTTTCCGCACTTACCGGAATCGCCTGGCCATCAATCATCAGGGTGCCATCTTCCCCGTGCACGCTCAGATTCCGGGTGTGGTAGGTGGTATCAAACTGCAGGAGGTAAGCCAGATCCTCAGCGCTGATCAGGTCGTTTACGTGCACCACTTCCAGTCCGCCGTGATGGGATTCCAGCGCGATACGGAGGACCTGCCGGCCAATTCGACCAAGTCCATTAATGCCGATTCTCATGGTGTGCTTCCCGGGTATCCGTTAGAAAACGGCAATAAAAATTGCAAACAAAAATTGTAGTTAGGCCCCAACGCATGAGCAAGGTGGCGGCGAGAACCGAGGCAATGCCACGCGGATGGGCTATGTTGCCGTGAGATCTAACGTATAAATTACCTGGGTACTATCTTGCGGGTCACTACGGCGCTCCCAGCCCATATGTCGCGCTACTTCACTCAATCTGTTGTTCGACGCAGAGTCAATCGAGTAAAGGTGTTCGATACCGCGTGCGCGGGCGGATTCAATCAGCCGGTCAAGGAGTAGGGTGCCCAAGCCTTGCATCTGCCACTCGTCAGCGATGACAACGGCACATTCGGCAGCCTTTCCGCTGGATTCAAGTGCATACCGGGATACGCCTATTTCCTTCGCAGGATCTTCGCCTTCGATCAAGGCAATAAATGCCTCTCGCTTGTTGTGATCGACATCGGTGAGTTGCTCCAGCAACTTTTGGCTCGGAGCGCCCACGCCCCCAAGAAAACGCTGGTGACGCGATTCTGGCGAAAGATTGGTTATGAAAACACGCTCGAGCTCAATGTCACCCGGTTCCATGGGCCGAATCGTAACCACCTGGCCATTACGCAATTTCTCCGTCACGGCCCTCGACAGCGCCTTGTTGGGTTGATCACTGGACATAGACATCTCGCTCCTTTCGCTGATTTGCACGCGCAACCGGTAGTTTCTGCAATCTCTTTCAATAATAGTGGTGTCTACTTGCAGTGGGCCAACCAGACAGGCGCAATTACGCGAAGAATCCAGCGTATTTGTGCAGGCGCGCGCTTGCTGGGTGCAGTAACGGCAGGATGTCCACCCTGACCTCGACACACCCATAACTTCGCATAATATAGATTATGTTAAATCGCATATAGAGAAGCCCTCAGAACAGATGCTTACGTATCCGTCCCCTCTAAGCCTGTGTGCCCTGCAAGGCTCTGCATAAGGTGATTTCGGCGGCAACTATGGTGGAACCTGGTGCCAGCGTGAAAAACTGTCGCTCGCTTCGTGTTATCGGCGCCGGAGATCCTTTTGTATCGTCCCGCGCTCAATTAGCATTCGCGCCTCTTTCATGGGGGGGAAACTATGAGTATTGGACAAAAGATTTATCAGGCCATCGAGCGCCTGTCTGTGGCACCGCGTCAACCCGAGGAATTCAGGCGCTCATTGACGGAGTCTCTCGTTACTGCCGGCGCAGATTCGGCGTTGGCGGACCATCTCGCCGCCGTCGCTGAGGACGCTCTCACCAGCCAGCGCGCAAATGACCATCATCTGGGTATGGTTGAACTGATTGCGGCGCATCCCGAGTTCGGCAACCTGATGCTGCGGGACTTTGCCGCCACTGCCGCACTGCACAAATACATGTCCTTTTACCTGGAACTCGCGAGCATTCAACCCGCGTATGCAGTAAATCACTAGGCGGGATTTTTCTCTGCGGAGGCCGCGGCTGTATCGCTGACGTCACTATGGTGAAGTAAGCGGTACAGTGCGGGCAATACAAGCAGGGTCAATAGCGTCGACGAGATAATGCCACCGATGACCACGGTTGCCAGCGGGCGTTGCACCTCGGACCCTATGCCCGTATTGAGTGCCATCGGCACAAACCCGAGCGATGCAACAAGTGCTGTCGTTATCACCGGCCGCAGCCGAATCACCGCGCCTTCAATGATTGCTTTATCAAGGCCGTAACCGTGCCATCGCAGGTCGCGGATGAAGGCAACCATGACCAGGCCATTCAGGATGGCAATACCTGAAAGCGCAATAAACCCCACTGCGGCAGAAATCGAGAACGGGATATCGCGCAGCATCAGAGCAAGAATGCCTCCGGTCAGTGCCAGCGGCACGCCGCTAAAGATCACCATGGCATCCCGGAAGGAACCGAGTGCAAGCAACAACAGGCCCAGAATGAGCACCAGCGTAAGCGGCACGACCACCGATAAACGCTGGGAGGCCGACTGCAGGGACTGGTAGGTTCCACCATATTCAAGCCAATAACCCGAAGGCATTTTCACGTTACTGGATATGGCCTGCTGGACGTCAGCCACAAAACTACCAAGGTCCCTGCCCCGCACATTGGCAGTCACTACAACACGCCGTTTGCTGTTTTCCCTATATATCTGATTGATTCCGTTAACGAGCTTCAGTTCGGCAACTTCTTCGAGTGGGACATAGCTACCTTCATTACGGTGCAGCGGTAGTTTGGCTATTTCAGCGAGATCTTTACGCACCGGTTCAGGCAGGCGTACAACAATATCCACGCGGCGATCGCCATCGTAAAACTGGCCCGCTACTGATCCCTGCAACGCTGTAGCGAGCTGCTGTTGAACATTGCCAATATCCATGCCGTATTGGGTGAGTGCAGATCGATCAGGCAAGATCGTCAGCATGGGCAGGCCGGTAGTCTGCTCCAGCTGAATATCCGCAATACCTTCCACATTGCTGATTGCAGACTGGATCGCGTTACCCAACGCCATTAACTGTTCAAAATCGTCACCGAACACCTTGATTGCAAGCTCTGAGCGCACGCCTGCAAGCAATTCGTTGAAACGCATCTGTATCGGCTGCAGGAATTCATAGCGATTGCCGGGGATTGGCTCTACAAGTGCAGCCAGTTCCTCCACCAGTTGGGATTTTGTTTTGTCGGGGTCCGGCCACTGTTCGCGGGGTTTCATGATAATGAAATTATCCGCTACGCTGGGAGGCACCGCGTCGGTAGCGACTTCTGCAGTTCCAAGTTTTGCGAACACCCGCTCGACTTCCGGAAGCGTTTTGATTCGGGACTCGAGCGACTCCTGCAGTGCGATTGCCTGCTCAAGAGAGGTTCCGGGTATCCGCAATGCATGCATTGCAATATCCCCTTCATCCAGGTTTGGGACAAATTCACTACCGAGCCGCGTTGCCGCATAGCCAATAATCAGTACCAGGCCCCCTGCTCCGATAACCACCATTATTCGCTGGCGAATCGCAAACTCGAGTACTGGCCGGTAGACCTGGCGAAGGGCATGCAGTACCGGGTGTCTCTTCTCCACAACCGGTTTTCGGAATAGCAGTGCAACGCAGGCAGGGACGAAGGTAACCGACAACAGCATGGCCGAAAGCAGCGCCATGACCACCGTGGTTGCCATAGGATGAAACATTTTTCCTTCTACGCCAGAGAGCGCGAAAATCGGCAGATACACAGCGGTAATGATAAACACACCAAACATCGCCGGCCGGATCACCTCGCGGGTGGACTGGAACACAACCTCCAGGCGCTGCTTGAGTGAGGGCACGGTCCCACCTTCTGAAGCCTGCCCCAGTCGTCGCAGGCAGTTTTCCACGATGATGATGGCCCCATCCACCAGCAAACCAAAATCCAGCGCACCCAGGCTCATCAGGTTGGCGCTGACCCCGGCTTCGACCATCCCGGTGACGGTCATCAACATTGCAATCGGGATCACCAGCGCTGTGATCAGTGCAGCGCGGATATTCCCCAGCAGCAGGAAGAGAATCACAATGACAAGCGCTGCACCTTCCAGCAAATTGGTGCGAACCGTATTCAGAGTTTTGTCGACCAGGCCGGTTCGATCATAAACTGCCGTCACAGTAATGCCCGCTGGCAGGCTCGCCTTGATCGATTCCAGTTTTTCTCCCACCGCATGTGCTACGGTACGACTGTTTTCACCGATGAGCATGAATACGGTACTCATCACGACTTCCCGGCCGTTCTGGGTTGCGGCCCCGGTTCGCAGCTCTGTGCCCTCCCCGACTCTGGCCACGTCGCCCAAACGTACCGGCACACCGTCGATCTCGGTCACCAGAAAATCTTTGATCGCCTCAATATCTTCTGCCTGACCGGGTACGCGCATCATCCACTGCGCGCCTTTGTGTTCAATAAAGCCAACGCCGCGGTTTTGATTATTGTCACGTACAGCGCGGATCAGATCGTCTTGGGTAAGTCCGAACGCCAGCAGGTTTTCCGGATCCACCGCGACCAGTATTTCCCGTTTGTACCCTCCGATGGGGTTGACTTCGACTACGCCCGGTACGCGCAATAACTGCGGACGGATAATCCAGTCATGCACCGTGCGCAGGTCCGTGGTGGTAATCGGGGTGCCGTCCTTGTTACGGGCCCCCGGTTCGGCATCCACCGTGAACATGAATATTTCGCCGAGCCCGGTGGAAATGGGCCCCAGTTCTGGCTCGAGGCCGGGTGGCAAGTTGCTTCGTGCAGCCGCGAGCCGTTCGTTAATAAGTTGCCGGGCAAAGAAAATGTCGGTGTCGTCTGCGAAAATGACCGTCACCTGAGAAAGGCCGTAACGCGAAAGTGAACGCGTATAGGCAAGTTTTGGCAAACCGGCCATGGCACTCTCTACGGGGTAGGTCACGCGCTGCTCTACTTCCAACGGGGTGTAACCCGGTGCTTCGGTATTGATCACCACCTGGATGTTGGTGATGTCGGGCACCGCGTCAATTGGCAGCCGGGTAAAATTCCAGATGCCGATGGCACACAATAGTGCAACGACCGCCAGGACAAGCAGCCTGTTCTGGATGGACGTTCTGATGAGGAAGGCGAGCATCCCGTTGCCTCAGTGGTGGTGCGCTGCGCCCGACTTCTCGATGTCGGCCTTGATCACATAGCTATTTTCACTCACGTACCGAGTACCCGGTTCAAGACCACCGAGGACCTCTACCCACTCGCCCCCCTCGCGTCCCAGCTCGAGCATACGCACCTCGTATTGATCGCCGACCTGTGCGTATACAACAGTGAAATCCCGGTAACTCTGTAGTGCCGAGCGTTTCACCGCCAACGCAACCTGATACTCGGCAACCTGTATATTCCCTGCGACAAACATGCCCGACGCCAGGCCCTCCGCTGGCGCTTGCAGAGACACCCGTATGGTACTCGACTGGTTTGGACGGATAACCGGATCAATCTGCCGAATAACGCCCTCCACGATTTTTTCGGTGCCGCGCGGCCGCAACCAGACGGTATCTCCCCGCTGAATACGACTTCGGGTAGCAGGAAATACTTCCAGTTCTGCCAGCAAGGCACCGTCATCGGCTATCACAATCAGGTTGCGACCGTCCGTCTGTTCTCCAGGATTGGCATTGCGCTCAAGGACCACACCTTCGATCGGCGAGTTAATCGTGTATGTTTTCAGGTTTTCGTTACTATTGATGCCGATAATCGGTTGTCCCCGAGACACGCGCTCACCCAGTTCCACTCTCACCGAATCCACGGTACCATCGAAACGCGCTCGGACCTCGCGAATACGCACCGGGTCGACCACCAGCCGACCGTAAACTTTTGTGGTCTCACGCAGTATGGCTGGACCGGCAACGGCCGTTGTAATACCCATGCTTTCGGCGATTTCCGGCTCTATTCGGGTTCGCCCCTCAAAACTTTCATACTCCCACTGATATTTTTTTCCTTGATACCTGGCTTCAAGCATTACAACAAAAGAGTGCGGCTCACGAATGACCGTGTTCCCACGAAGAAAGTCCTGATCGGGCTCGAATCCAACGCGTTCCTTTTTACCCCCAAGCCTTGTAAGTTGCACTGTGATATCCACCAACTGCGGGTCGAGCGGCTTACCTTTATTTGTTACCCATACACGATACTCGGGGGGTACACCTCGCTCGAAAATCGCGAGTTCTACGGCAAAATCGCCATCGCGCAATACGCGTCCGTTGTGCGCACCGACTTCAGCTACATCAGCGCCCTCCTCCGCGGCTATTTCTGAGGTCTGAACCCGCTCACTGATCAGTATGCCCGCGACAGTGAACAGCACAAAAATCAGGCTCGCTGCGATGATCCTGCTCACTTGCCGCCTCCTGACCGGGCAAGCGATAGACCAGTCAATTTTTCAATCTCTATCCAGTAAAGGTGCCCACGATACTGAGCCTCAAGAAAAGACAGGCGCGCATCAATCAGGTCCTGTTGCGCGGAGGCAAGCTCATAGTAGCTGTACTTTCCCTGCTTGTAGGCACTTTCAATGTCGGCGAGGGCCTGTTCAAGACTCGGGATAATACGCTTCAGATAGGCGTCAGCGACATGACGGCTGTGCATGAGCTGTTGAGCCATCACATAGACCCTTGTTTCCAGCGCGACCTCCAGTGCCTGTCGTTCCGACCGGTATTGGCTCTGCTCGGCCATCAACGCCTCTATCTCTGCGTGATTACGGTTCCGCCTGCCCAGTGGTATGGAAATGCCCGCAACAAGGCTGAAATCATCGGTAGCTTCAATGCGGCGAATGCCCGCATTGATACGCCACTGGATACCCGCTTCAGCCTGAGCCAGTGCAATCTCGGCATCAGCGATACGTTCCCGATTGAGAAATGTGGCGAGATTGGGGTTGTTACTGATCTGAAGGCGCAAGGACGCGATATCCACCGCTGGAATCGAAATCGCAAGAGACCCATCTACCTCGGCAAACTGCGGGGACCTTTCCCCCCACTGTGCGGCTAGCTGATACTTGGCGATTGCGTATTCATGTTCGACATCTTCCGCCGCCAGGCTCCGCTGCTCCACTTCAGCTCGCGCACGTGAAGCCTCCGCCTGCGGTAGCTTGCCGACGCGGACGTGTCGCCGTATATCCGCCAGCCCCTCGCGTGCCTGAATCTCGGCGCGGCGTGCCAGCGACAGCCTATCTTGCTGTGCCAGCGCCATCAGGAAGTAACGCGCGGTATCTGCAGCGACATCCAGTGCCGCTATCTGCTGCTGCGTGGTAATCATTGACGTGCGTCCCGAGGCAACCTGTACGCGCCGGTCGATCACCTCACACTGGAGCAACCAGCTGACCCCCAAGGTGGTCTGCGCACTTTCCACAGCGTTGAAGTCGCCGGTGCCTGCGACATCTTCAATCTCCAGCCCAAGCTCTGGGCGTGGACCGACACCTGCCTGACGGACACGCGCGTCTGCAGCCTGCATGCGGAATTCATACCCGGCCAGGTCCGGATGCTCGTTCAGGCTCCTGAATACTGCCTGCTCATAAGAAATGGTGGATGGTGCGGATGAGTTTTGCGCACGCGCCGCGTCCTTGTACCAGAGACCGGCCAGAAAACAGAGCAACAGCGCCGCAGAGAAACTCCCGCGAACTCTGGAGCCGGCATTGGATAGGCCAACGTTGAAAGGAGTGAGGTGCACAGCGGTTCCTTGCTCGCAAACAGCGGTAATCGACTTCGATTTTGGCTGTATGCGTTTTATCGCATTTATGCACCAACTTTAGCAGTTTGCGCTAAATCCGCCGGGCATCAGGCCCGCCTAATAGACCGGTGCTCCAGTAAAAACTCGGGTATGCGGCTTTCTAACCAGTAGCGAGGTCGCCATAGACTACCGCTAATAAAACCCACATGACCTCCACGCTTACTGATATCAAGCATGACGCTTTTTCCGACCTCCTCCCCGGATGGTATGGCGGAGTTACAGACGAAAGGATCATCCTCCGCATGGATAATCAGCGTCGGTCGGCAAATGTCCTTGAGCAGCGGCTTGCTGGAAGCGCGCGTATAGTAGTCGTCAACACCGCTGAATCCGTGGAGCGGCGCAGTAAAGTGATCGTCAAAGTTCCGGAAGTTTGAAAAATAGCGCGCCTCATCCAGGCGAGGCATCTGGCGCGCCAGGTCAGGATCACGCGCCTTCGACCGGAGGCTGTGTTGAAGGCTTTTCAGCAGGTGCCGCTGATAAACGCGGGAAAAGCCCTGGCCCATACGGCGAGAAGATGCATGCAAATCCAACGGCGCCGATACGGAAACCGCCGCCACCAGAGGTGAATCAACACCATCTTCACCCAGCCATTTCAGCAGTACATTGCCTCCCAGCGAGTACCCAACCGCCATTAACGGCGTGTTTGGGTAGCGCTCCCGAAGTTGCCCCGCCAGCCAGCGCGGATCGCCACTATCGCCACTGTGATAGGCGCGGGGAAGTAGATTTGGCACACCACCACAACCCCGAAAATGCATCACCGCAACCTGCAAACCCTGCCCTAGCAAGGATTCCATTATTCCCTGCACATAGGGCGATTCCACCGAACCTTCCAGCCCGTGCAATATCAGCACCAGCGGTGTATCGGCATCGTCGCGCAGGGCCACCGGGGTATGCACGGCGAGACGATCGCCGTCGGGGGTCTTAAGCCACTGGCACTGAGTACGAATCCATGGCCGCGGCCGATGGTAGCGCGGGAATATGGTCTGTAAATGGCAATTGGCGAGGCCAAGGGCTGGCTCGAATGGCTGACTGCTTTTAGGCGGTAAATGACTGGGCATGGCGGCTTTTTCTTTAAGGGCCGCCAAGGTTAGCGACCCCCGCAACCAAATACCAGTGTCACTGATCTTCCGGCTGGTTCACGGTTTCGTACAGTCGGTAATCCCCGCCCGTCAGAATGAGAAAAACATTGTAGGGCTCAAACTTCTTTCCGCGATACATGCCCGGACTACCCTGCGGCATTCCCGGCACTGCTAGCCCGATGCTGTTCTTGGGTGGATTGGCAAGGAACTTGCGAATCAGGCGCGCCGGTACATGCCCTTCAAACACATATTGTCCTTGCGAAACACCGGTATGGCAGCCTTGCAAGCTCGCAGGAACGCCTTTTGCCTGCTTGATTTTTGCCGTATCCAGAGTGTTCTCACTGGTTACAGAAAAGGCGTTCTGCTCGAGGTGTTTAATCCATTCCTTGCAGCAAAGACAAAATGGTGACTTGTGAACGACGATGGAAGCCGCCGCGCTGTTTGCCTCCGCGGGCTCTGCTCGACTGGTCAGTGGCAGCAGTGCACAAATCGCGGCCAGCAGGATAACCAGGCGAAAATTGGAATCAGGCAAAATCTGCATAACAAAGCGCATAATGTTTATTCTTATCGGTCCAGTACTGTTGAGGGTGGAATCCGGCGTCCGCTAACAAGGTCTCCAGGGTTTCCAGTGTGTATTTGTGGCTGTTTTCGGTGTGAATCGTCTCTCCCTCCTCGAAATCAATCTGAACACCGTCGATATTCACCCGCTGGGATTTCAGGCTCACCAGGTGCATTTCCACGCGCTGACGCAGCGGATGATAGAACGCCTTGTGCGCGAATGCGTCGAGGTCAAAGTCGCCATTCAATTCACGATTGATCCGCTGAAGCAGATTTTTGTTGAATGCTTCTGTTACATGCTGGTCATCATGATACGCGCGTTCAAGTATTACCGAATCTTTCACCAGGTCGACACCCAGTAACAGACCATCGCCAGCGGACAAACGGCTCCCGAATCCCTGCAGCAGGGTGCGCGCCTGCTCCCAGGTAAAGTTCCCAATCGTAGAGCCGGGAAAAAATATCACTTCTTTATTCTCAGCGGTCTTTTCGCCCAGGGATTCAGGCATCGTAAAATCGCCAATAACCGGCTGCACTTGCAGTCCGGGAAGTGCCGTTTCGATACGGGATTCCGCGGCCAACAGTATCTCTGGCGAAATATCAATCGGAATGTAGCACCTTGGCGTATCCATTATCGCGAGTAATGGTTGTGCCTTTTCACAGTTCCCGGCGCCAGGCTCGATCATCGTCACATCCCGCCCCAACGCTTCCGCAATGGCGGGCAGGTTTTTTGAAAAGATTTCCGACTCGGTACGCGTAAGGTAATAGTCGTCCAGTTCGCAGATCTGTTCAAAAATCAACGATCCGGCTTCGTCGTACAGGTATTTACAGGGCAGAGTTTTTCTCGGCGAGGTGAGCCCCCTGATCACATCTCTGCTGAATTCGGAAACTGCCTCAGAATGGCCGTTTTCTTCCGGGTCCGTGGACAACGATGCATTCCCTGACGCCTTGAGCGTCCGCATTGCAATATTCAAACTTGATCTCCTGCCAGTCGGATACCGGTAAATTGCCAGGCCTGGTGAGGGTAGAAAAAATTTCGGTAGCTGATCCGGATATGGTCGGCGGGCGTTATACAGGAGCCTCCGCGCAGAACCATCTGGTTACACATAAATTTGCCATTGTATTCACCAACGGCATCCGCACTGGCGCGGAAACCGGGATACGGAAGGTAGGCACTACCCGTCCACTCCCACAGGTTTCCGACAAATTGCGGTGCGGCAGCGGATTCCGGAACTGGCTGATATTGGCGTTTTTCAAGCAGGTTGGCCGCTGACAGGGTGTCCGGCCGGCGGTACAGCCAGGCTGCCACTTCCCACTCGAATTCAGTGGGTAGCCTGTGGCCGGCCCAGCTCGCAAATGCGTCGGCCTCATAAAAGCTGACATGCGAGACGGGCGCGTCCATGTTGACCGGCTGCAGGCCGGCGAGTGTGAATTGGAACCACCCTCCTTCCCTTTCTTGCCAGTACAGCGGCGCTTGTCGCTGCGATTTTTGTACCCAGGCCCAGCCATCCGAAAGCCACAGACGGGGTTCACAATAGCCGCCATCTTCCATGAACTCGAGATACTCGCGGTTAGTGACCAGCCGTGACGCGATTCGGAATGGCTGCAGATATTGCGAGTGTGAAGGGGACTCGTTGTCGAAGTGAAAGGCGTCTCCGTCACAGCCGATCGTATAGGTATCCTCTGGAACACTGAGCCAGGACGGGGGCTGACTTTGACCGGACAACGCATCATCGGCCGGCTCTTCAAGATAAGCGGGCAACAGGGGATTAATCGAAAATGCATGCAGGATATCCGTCAGCAGGAGCTCCTGATGCTGCTGTTCGTGATTCAACCCGAGCGTCATTAGCGCGGCGACCTCCGCAGAACAATCCTCCTCCGCCAGCAACCGCTCAATCGCCCGATCGACGTGGCGACGATAGGCAAAGACCTGCTCTGTGTCTGGCCTGGACAGAAGACCGCGCTGAGGACGGGAAAATGGTTGCCCGAGAGAGTTGTAGTATGAGTTGAAGAGGTGATGAAATTCGGGGTCGAACAACCGGTAATCATCGAGGTGGTGGCGCAGGATAAACGTCTCGAAAAACCAGCTGGTATGTGCAAGATGCCATTTTACCGGGCTGGCATCAGGCATGGACTGCAGCTGCATGTCTTCAGCACTGAGTGGGTCAGAAAGAGCATCCGTTTCCGTGCGCACGCGCTGATATTTGTTGAGTAGCTCGGCGCGCTGGTCGAGTGACAGGTCTTCCGAATTCGGATCCTGCGTGGCGGAAAACGGAGATTCAGAGCGAGCGCTCCCATGCCCTCCCCCTTCTTCACTTCCCTCTTCCTGTACCTCTGACCCTGCCTGCGTAATCAGATTCATTCCCGGCCCCATTCAATGACGGCGAGTCGTTTTGATCATACATGCATTGTGGCGTATTCCTACATAATCGCCGCGGGACAAGAAGTTTTAAACGCCATGATTTTCCGGATTACGGGAACGTAAGGCACAAAAAAGGGCCGGCAATGCCGACCCTTTCTCGATATCACATCGTGTGCGATTAGAAGCGCACGGTGAAGTCCGCGCCGTACATGCGAGGCATGAAGCGCCACGCCGGGCTGGCACCGATTGCCGCACCGGTACCGCCGTAACCACCGGCGATCTCTTCGTCAGTCACGTTCTGCACCCACAGGGCGGCAGAGTAACGGTCGGAAGCACTGTTCCAGCCAGCACGCAGGTTCATCAGCTGGTAGTCCGGGATTACACGGGCCGGGTCGCTGATGGAGCCAACACGCTCGTCGGTCCAGTTGTAGTCACCGCGCAGAGTGACGTCGCCACCTTCGGCCAGGGCCCAGGTGTACTCGGCCATGATGTTGAACTTGTTCTCCGGAGTGCCAACACGAGGCTGACCCACACGGGAGTTCGCTTCTTCGGTTTCACCGATAGACTCGATAATCTGGTAGCGAGTGTACTCGGTATCCAGGAAAGAGTAGTTACCGGCAATGAACAGGTTGTCGGTCGCAGCCCACTGTACTTCCATTTCCGCACCGCGGCCTTCGGCATCGGCGTTACGCAGGTAGTAGTTGGGGATCGGCGCACCTACCAGGTCCAACTGCTGCAGGTTCTTGTAATCGTACGCGAACACAGAAGCATTGAAGCGCACAGCATTGTCGAACAGGCTGCTCTTCATGCCGATTTCCAGGTTGGTCACGCTCTCCTGGTCGAAGGACGGGTCGATGCCCGGCGCAGCGCTGAAGCTGTTGAAACCACCGGCCTTGAAGCCATCTGCCAGAGAGACGAAGGTCATGACATCGTCGTTCCAGCGGTAGTCCAGAACGATACGGCCGGAAAGGTCGCTCCAGGAGTCACTGAGTTCCTGGTTCAGATCGGCAACGCCGTTGTTGTTGAACGCAATACCAAAACGCGGTGAGGGAATCGCACCCAGCGGCAGTGCCGGGATAGGCAGCTGACCGATTACAGTGCCGTCTTCCATTTTCAGGTCAACCATGCCGCCTGACAAAGCCAGAGGCAGCGTGTTCTGGTAGGAGCTAACGATGGAGAAGTCTTTCTTATCGGCGGTATAACGCGCACCAACGGTCAGGTCCATCTTGTCAGTGAGGCTCCAGGTAGCATCACCGTAGATCGCGGCGGAGCGGTAATCGCCCTCGTTCAGTACAGATTCATTCCAGGCAGTGTCTGCCATGACCCACGGTGCGATACCGGCCATTAGCTGCGCGGCCATCTGCTCACGATCCAGCATGCTGGCCGTGATGCCGGCAGGAGCACCGAGCCCCGCCAGCAGTGCATCTACTTGGCCAGACTGGACCATCAGGTCGTATACGAACGTGGATACGGCAGCGCCTTCGAGGCCGCCAGCAATCATGGCCTGGCGCTGCTGATATGCCAAGTCTTCTACTTCCGTAGTGGTGAGGTCTACACCCATTGCGTCCAGCTGCGCTTTGACGCCTTCGTACACGGCGAAGGATTCCAGCGAACCGGCAGTAAAGTACGCATCGGTGGTGTGCTCCAGCTCTTCACGAGAGTAGGAAGCACCCAGGGTCCACTTCAGGGTGTCGGTCATACCGTTCAGACGGAACTCTTGAGAGAACTGGGTCTGATCATCGAAGTTGGCAGAGCCGAACATGTAATCCGGGTTCGCAGTGCCGTCTTCGTCCTGCTGCAGGTGGGCGTCAAAACCGCGGTAGGCGGTAATGGAGGTGAAGGTTACATTGTCGAAGTCATGCACGACGGACACGGAACCACCCCAGGAATCGCGATCTTCGATGGTCGGGGTATCCAGCGCGTAGTCGCCAAATACATCGGTACCACCCGCTTCCGCCTGCAGGGACGGAACAATAGAGGTGCGCAGCGCACTGCCCTGATCCATGATGCCGTACTCGCCGCGGAACAGTACTTCCGTATCCGGAGTCGGTTCCCACAGCAAGGAGGCACGGTAGGTCTGGGTATCAATGTTACCGACGGTGAAATCCCCGGCCAGGTTATCGGCAAAGGAATCGCGACGGTTGGTAGACGCGGTAAAACGGCCATACACCGTATCGCTGAACTGGCGGTTCAGCAGCAGGTCGGTGGACTGACGACCGTAGTTACCGGCTGTCAGGTTCAGCTCGGTGGTGTCGTCCGCTTGCGGCTTCTTGGAAATGATATGGATGGCGCCACCGGTGGCGTTGCGGCCAAACAGGGTGCCCTGCGGGCCTTTCAGCACTTCCACACGCTCGATGTCGGCGAGCGGGATTTCAGCACCAGCGCCACGACCGGTATATACGCCGTCGACGTAAACCGCTACCGCCGGGTCAGAGCCCACGGTGAAGTCACCAGTCTCAATGCCGCGCACGCTATAGGTGGGCTGCAGTGGAGTATCGTTGTTCATTTCAACGCCCGGGGTGAATTTACCCAGGTCGGTCAGGTTCTTTACACCCATGGCCTTCATGCTGTCGCCGGTGAAGGCGGAAATGGCAATCGGCACGTCCTGCAGGTTCTCTGCACGTTTCTGAGCGGTAACAACCACTTCTTCGATTTCGGCAGCAGTTGCGGCACCGCTTAGCACGGTGGTAACCGCGATAGCTGCGGACAGAGTGGACAGTGTAAAGGCCCGGTTTTTACCGGACTGATCGGCGTTGTACATCATCGCGTCCTCGCGTTTTAGTTATATGAAAAGCGTGATGGAAAATTGTCTTTATTGATAGTCAAGTTGGGCCATCTTACGGGTAGCGCTGTCCCAAGAAAAGCTTGTTGTGACCTTTTTATCGTGACCGGTCAGTTTTATGACCCGCAAGTGTGATTTAGTGCGCCATTTTGGCACGACGTTCGACCTAAAACCGACATTTGTGACCAACTAAAGTCCCCCGGTAACCACTTCAAGGTAGCGAGAGGCTGATAGACTGGCAAACGTCAGATACCATAAGAAACCGGCTATCAGTCCCAAAATAACGATTTTATTTTTTACCCGAGAGCTCCCCCGATGATGAATAGCAGCCCATGGGCAAAACGCATTTTGCGCGGATTTATTGCCCTGCTTGTCCTTTTATTACTAGTTGCGCTGGCCACCTGGGCCTGGTTGCGCCAGAGCCTGCCCCTCCTCAACGGCGAACTGTCGACAGGTCAGCTCGCGAAGCCGGTGAGCATTGAGCGCGATGCCCAGGGGGTTGCATTTATCACTGCCGAAACCCGCACCGACTCCGCCTTCGCACTGGGCTTCCTGCACGCGCAGGAGCGCTTTTTCCAGATGGACCTGCTCCGTCGCAATTCTGCCGGGGAGCTCTCCGAGCTGGTGGGCGAAGCGGCGCTCGAGCACGACAAGGGGGTGCGAGTACACCAGTTTCGCGCGCGCGCCGAGCGCAATATTGGCGCCATGCCAGTTCACCAGCAGCAGGTATTGCAAAGCTATGCCGACGGTGTGAACTACGGCCTTTCCCAGCTGGGGGCGAAGCCCTGGGAATACGCCCTGCTCCGCCAGGAACCGCGCAAGTGGGTACCGGCAGATAGCATGCTCACCATTTTCAGCATGTACCTGACTCTTCAGAGCCGGACCGGTGATTTTGAGCTTCGTGACAATGCACTGGCTGAACTGCTCCCGGGCGACCTCTATCACTTTTTTGCCCCCAAGGGCGGCGTATGGGATGCCCCGCTGATTGGTGATGCGCGCGACCCTCTCAACCTGCCAGAGACCCATATCGCGGCGCTGGTGGACGAAGGTGAGCCCATGGCGTACGGAAAAATGGAAAGCGAAGACATGATCTTCGGCAGCAACAACTGGGTGGTCGGCGGCGCACTGACGGAGCACGGGGCAGCTATCGTGGCCGACGACATGCACCTCGCCATCACGGTTCCCAATATCTGGTTCCGCGCGGGCTGGAATGTACCCGGCACCGAGTTTGAAATGCGCGGGGCATCCCTCCCTGGCGGCCCAATTATTGTGGCCGGTAGCAATGGCAAAGTAGCCTGGGGTTTCACCAACACGACAGCGGACTGGGGCGACCTGATCCCCCTAGAAATCTCGGAGAACGGCGAGCAATACCGTACGCCTGAAGGCTGGCAGGATTTTGACATTGCCGTCGAGCAGATCAACATAAGCGGCAAGCCCGCAAGCGAACTGAAAGTACGCAAGACAATCTGGGGACCAGTGGTCGGCGAAGACCACAACGGCACCCCCCTCGCCTACCGCTGGGTGGCTCACGATATACGGGGCGCCAACCTGAACCTGCTCAAACTGGAAACCGTCGAGACGGTGCGCGCGGCAATGGATATTGCCCCCGAGCTCGGCATGCCCCACCAGAACTTTGTACTGGGTGATAGCGCAGGCAATATCGGCTGGACCGTGGCGGGCCCGATACCTCGGCGCGTCGGCCTCGATGGGGATCGCTCGGTCAGCTGGGCCGATGGCACAGCCTTCTGGGATGGGTTCCTGCCGCTGGCAGAGCAACCCAGCATATACAACCCGCCTTCGCATCGGATCTGGACCGCCAACTCACGCACCATGGACGGCGAATTCCTCCGCGTGATGGGTGACGGGGGCTATGCGCTCGGCGCACGCCAACAGCAGATTCGCGATGACTTGTTCGCGCGGGATCACTTTACCGAGCAGGACCTGCTGGACATTCAGCTGGACGACCGCGCGATATTCCTCGAGCGCTGGCAGGCACATCTGGTCCAGCTACTGAGCACAAGCGATGGCTACGACGACGTACTTGAACAGGTAAAAAGCTGGGGTGGGCGTGCCAGTGCGGATTCCGTGGGCTACCGTATCGTGCGGAATTTCCGCCTGCGCTTTATCGACTTCGCCACGGCACCGGTACTGACGTACATGCAGCGACATGATCCAACCTTCAAATTTGGCCGGGTCAATCGCCAGGTGGAATACCCGGCCTGGGAGATGCTGTCCAACGAGCCCGCCCACCTGCTGAACCCGGAATTTGCCTCGTGGAAAGCGCTCAAGCTCGCGGCCCTCGATCAGGTACTGGAAGAGATGGCTGAAGATGGCCTGCCCCTCGCACAGCAGACATGGGGTGTGCAGAACTCGGCGAAAATCCTGCACCCACTTGGGCGCGCGGTGTCTGCAGTCAACTGGTTCACCGCGATGCCAGCGGATCCCCTACCCGGCGATTCCCATATGCCCCGCTTCCAGTCATCCACCAACGGCGCTTCAGAGCGCATGGTGGTAGCGCCGGGTCATGAAGAACTGGGAGTTTTCCATATGGCGACAGGGCAAAGCGCGCATCCGCTTTCGCCGTTTTTTGGCAATGGACACAGGGACTGGGTGGAAGGTAATCCCTCGAGCTTTACCGAAAAGTCAGTCGAATATGTTCTCACATTGAAATAAAGACTTCTTCGATGGTTTCGCAGCGTGCAGCTACCAGATAGCCGCACGCTGGCTTTACCTACAGGCGAGAATTCAGGCTGTTTCGTCGAGAATCGCGAAGGAAAGAAAAGAGGTTAACAGCCCCAGGCCAAGTACAAATGGCAGAAGCGGAAAGCAGATCATTAACAGGGATGCGCCGATCCAGAGGTTTTTCACCCAGTTCCGCTTGACCCGATAGCTGCGGGAGTAGCGGCGCAAGTGGCTATCGTTTTCATCGGGCAATACGATTTCATTTTCCCGGGGCAAAAAGCTGCGCACCAGAAGAGTGCAATAAAACCGAAGCAACATCCACAACATAGAACCACCACTGGCAAACTCCTTCTTCAGTATAGAAAGGGTTTACCGGTGGATGGGGTCAGGGATGCCGAACATTATCCTCTCGGCAAAAATCTAGCTCACTGATACCAGCCCAGGCTTTCTCTCAACGTCACCACGCCGCCAATGATCGTAAGTGCCGGCGCTTCCACTTTGTGGGCCTCCGCCAGTTCCGGCAGTGTGGCAATGGTACCGACGATCACTCGCTGATCCCGGGTGGTGCCCTTCTCCACCAGCGCAGCCGGCGTATCGGCGTCCATTCCATTGGCAATCAACTTTTCAGAAATGGTGGGGAGCCCGGTCAGGCCCATATAGAACACCAGCGTCTGGTTTTTGGTGATGAGCTCTTCCCATGGCAGTACCAGGTCACCCTGCTTGAGGTGGCCGGTAATAAAGCGAACGGACTGGGCGTGGTCCCGGTGGGTCAAGGGAATGCCGGAATAGGCGGAACAGCCGATGGCGGCGGTAATACCCGGCACCACCTGAAATGGCACGCCGGCCTCGGCGAGCTTGTCGATCTCTTCGCCTCCGCGGCCAAAGACAAACGGATCCCCGCCCTTCAGCCGCAGCACCTTCTTGCCCTCTTTCGCCAGATCCACCAGTAGCTGGTTGATATCGTCCTGGGGAACCGAATGGAACTGCTTCATTTTGCCCACGTAGATACGCTCGGCATCGCGACGCACCAGTTCCAGCACCTCGGTGGAAACCAGCCTGTCGTAGAGAACCACGTCAGCCTGCTGCATCAGGCGCAGGGCGCGGAAAGTCAACAGATCGGGATCGCCCGGCCCACCGCCGACCAGGTAAACCTCACCGCTCGGCGCGGGCTTCTCTTCCCAGCGCCCCAGCTCCTCCAGCAGGGTCTGCTCGGCCTCGGATTTATGGCCACGCTCGATCTGTCCGACGATCGGCCCATTGAACACCCAGTGCCAGAAGTCCTTGCGCTGAGCTTCGGGCAGAGCCGCCTTGACCTTGTCGCGCATGCGCCCTGCCATTTCAGCAATCAGGCCGAGCCCCGGAGATAACAAGGTTTCGATCTGGGCCCGCAGCATGCGGGTGAGAACCGGCGCAGAGCCACCACTGGAAATTCCGATGGCCAGCGGCCCGCGCTCAACGATGGAGGGAAAAGTGAACGTGCAGTGTTCCGGAGAATCCACCACGTTCACGGGGAGGCGTCGGGCACGGGCATGTTGGGAAACCAGGGCGTTGACGTCTGCGTCGGCGGTCGCGGCTACGACCATCTCGACATTATCCAGCAGGTCCTGGCGATAGGTCCCTACGATGTACTCGCCACTGCTGGCGAGAACCAGCTGGCGCAGCTCGTCGGTAATATCCGGAGCCACCACCAGCAGGCGGGCCTCCGCTTTATTAAGTAACCGCGCTTTGCGCGTTGCGATGGAGCCGCCCCCGACAATCAGGCAGGGACGGTTTTTTAAATCAAAAGCGAGAGGCAGGTAACGCAAGTTCTTATTCCATACTGCTTAGCCGATCTTGGTTGCGCCTCCCATATAGGAGCGCAGTGCTTCCGGCACCTCAATACTACCATCGGCCTGTTGGTAGTTTTCCAGCACCGCGATCAGCGTACGGCCCACTGCGAGCCCGGATCCATTCAGGGTGTGCAGCAGTTCTGGCTTACCGGTTTCCGGGTTACGCCAGCGGGCTTTCATACGCCGGGCCTGGAAGTCCCCCATCAGGGAGCAGGAAGAAATTTCCCGGTATTTGTCCTGAGACGGAATCCATACTTCCAGGTCATAGGTTTTGGTTGCACCGAAACCCATATCGCCACCACACAGCACTACGGTGCGGTATGGCAGGTTCAGTTTCTGCAGAATGTTTTCCGCATGACTGGTGAGCTGTTCGAGCGCGTCTTTTGACTGATCCGGGCGGGCAAACCATACCAGTTCCACTTTTTCGAACTGATGTTGACGGATCATGCCGCGGGTATCACGCCCATGTGAGCCGGCTTCAGAGCGAAAGCAGTTGGTGTGACTGACAAACTTGTGTGGCAGAGAACCGGCGTCTTCGACGATTTCATCGCGGTACAGGTTTGTGAGCGGTACTTCTGCGGTGGGGATAAGGTAGAAACCACGCTCATCCTCCAGCTTGAACAGATCCTCGGCAAACTTGGGCAGCTGCGAGGTGCCGTACAGGGAATCGCTATTTACTATGACCGGCACATTGGCTTCTTGATAGCCGTGCTCTTCTACGTGCTGATCTAGCATGAACTGTGCCAACGCGCGGTGCAGCTTGGCCACCTTGCCGGTCATGACCGCAAAGCGCGAACCGGTGATCTTGCTCGCCACCTCAAAATCGAGGCCGCCGAGACTGCCACCGAGGTCGACGTGGTCGCGCACCTCGAAATCGAAGCTGCGGGGCGTGCCCCACTGGCGGACTTCCACGTTATCGTCTTCGTCCTTGCCTTCCGGCACGGACTCGTCGGGAATATTCGGGATTGCCAGCAGCAGATCGTCCAGTTGCGCTTGCAGGTCACTCAGCGCCTGCTTGGCTTCCGACAGCTGCCCACCCAGAGATTCGACTTCCTTCAAAAGCGGGGCTATATCTTCGCCGCTGGCCTTGGCACGACCGATATTCTTGGATTTGCTGTTGCGCTCATTCTGCAGGGACTCTGTGCGCATCTGCAGTTCTTTGCGCTGCTCTTCGAGCTGCTCCAGCTTGGCTTTGTCCAGCTGCACGCCGCGCTTGGTCAGCGCAGCTGCAACGTCGTCGAGATGGTTACGAATCAGTTTTGGATCGAGCATGGTGTATTGATTACCGCGTTACAGATATTTCATTCCCAGCGTGATGGCCGTTGCAGTTACGGCGACGCACACCAGGATGCTGGCGACAACATAAGCCAGCGCCGTCAAAGGCTGGCCATTGTGCCACATCAGCACGGTTTCCAGCGAGAAGGTCGAAAAGGTGGTAAGAGCCCCGAACAGGCCCGTCATGATCATCAGCCGCCACTCGTGGCCTAGCATCCCCCGCTCAACGATCACCACATAGGCAATTCCGATCAGCAGAGAGCCGACCACGTTGACGATGAATGTCCCGAGGGGAAACCGGCTCTCAAACACCGGAAACGCCCAAACCCCAACAAGATGTCGCAGGATGGCGCCAACGGCGCCGCCAAGTGCTATTGCTATCCATTGCATGGGGGAACTCCCGGGAAACGATGAGACGGTCAGCTGTGGAGGTGGATTCTAGCGCTTTTCTGGCGCAGCGTGTTGTGCCGGCGCGTAACGCTGCTGGCCGCTGGCCTGGTTGAGCGCGCGCAGGCGCTGCAGTTTTTCTTCGATTTTCAGCTCAAGTCCGCGATTGACCGGGTAGTAATAGCGTCGGTCCGCGATAGGCTCCGGCAGGTAGTTCTCCCCGGCAGCGAAACCATCGGGCTCATCGTGGGCGTAGCGGTACTCTGCGCCATGGGCCATTTCCTTCGCCAGTTTGGTCGGCGCATTGCGCAGGTGCACGGGCACCTCGTAACTGGGCTCTCTGCGGATATCCGCCAACACGCGCTTGTAAGCGCTGTAGACCGCGTTGCTCTTGGCGGCGACAGCGAGATACGCCACCGCCTGGGCGATGGCCAACTCCCCTTCCGGGCTGCCGAGTCGCTCCTGCACATCCCACGCGTTGAGCGCGATCTCGAGCGCGCGCGGGTCTGCATTGCCGATATCCTCACTGGCCATGCGCACCACGCGGCGGGCGACATAGAGCGGGTCGCAGCCACCGTCGATCATCCGCGCGAACCAGTAGAGCGCAGCATCGGGGTCCGAGCCCCGCACCGACTTGTGGAGCGCCGAAATCTGGTCGTAAAAGTAATCTCCACCCTTGTCGAAGCGACGCACATCGGCGGTGAGCACTTCCGCAAGCACGGCGTCGTCAATTACCTGCCGCCCGCCCTCTTCCCGCGACAGATCACAGGCAATCTCGAGCAGGTTGAGCGCACTGCGCGCATCGCCATCGGCGCTCAGGGTAATCCTGTCGAGCACTTCCTCCGACAACGCGATGTTGCGGGACCTGAGCCCCTCGTCTTCGGCAAGTGCGCGCAGTAACAGGCCGCTCAGCTCTTCCTGAGTGAGGCTGCGCAACAGGTAAACGCGACAGCGGGAAAGAAGCGCGTTATTCAGTTCGAAGGATGGATTTTCCGTGGTGGCGCCGACAAACGTTACGGTGCCCTCTTCCACGTACGGAAGAAATGCATCCTGCTGCGCCTTGTTGAAGCGGTGTACTTCATCCACAAACAGGATGGTGCCGCGACCGAACTGGGCCGCGTGCTGCTCCGCCTCCGCGACCGCCTGACGAATTTCCTTAACCCCGGCCAGGACCGCAGATAGAGTGGCGAAACGCACATCGCACTCTTCGGCGAGCAGGCGGGCAAACGTGGTCTTACCCACCCCGGGCGGCCCCCAGAGCACCATTGAGTGCAACTGGCCGCGCTCGACCGCCTCGCGCAGGGGTTTACCCTGCCCCAATAAATGCGTCTGGCCCACATAGTGGGCCAGAGTTTGCGGCCGCATACGAGCGGCCAGAGGCTGATGCCGAGGGGGTGATTGGAACAGATCACTCATCGCGAATAACGTCGGTACCCTTGGGTGGCTTGAAATTGAACATGTGCGAAGACAATTTCGGGTTGGCTTGCATGCTATTGAACTGGATGTCGGTGGTCTGACCCATGCCATCGCGCACGGTCATCGCGGCTGGCAGTCCACTCTTGTCGAAGCGGATCACCATCGACTTGAACGGTGCCGAGGCGCGCTTGGATGTGAGGTAGTAAGCCCCCTTCTTGCTCTCAACACTGAAAGAGCTGCGGATATCCTCTACCTTGCCGCCCAGCAGCAGTGCCGGGGTCTCCTTCATGCGATTGTCGACCGGACGAATGGTGACCTGCTCAAGGTCCGGGTCATACAGCCACAGTTTTTTGTTGTTCGTTACCAGGAGCTGTGGAAAGGGCTCCCCGGTCTTCCAGCGCAATTTGCCCGGACGCTGCACGGAAAAATTCCCGCTGCTCTTTTGCAGGGTTTTTCCCTTCTGGTCTTTGAGGACCTGGCGGAAATTGCCGGAGATGGAGCCCAATGGCTGCAACAATCGGCTCAGTTCCTCACTTGCGTCGGCGTGTACGCCGCCCGCGCCCACGCCGAAACCCAGCGCGATAAGAAGAATGCTCAGTGTACGTCTCATAAGTGCCTTCCAGTTTGCTATTCCGGGGAATGTCCTTAAAGCCTAGTCCGCGGCAAGTGAACCCGGCCTGAACCGGGGTCAATTTACCGCGACCGCCGGACCGCGATTATGCGGGCGGCGGTGCCAGCACTTCCCGGTTGCCATTGGCCTGCTGGGGCGACACCACCCCGGCCGCCTCCATCGCCTCAATCATTCGCGCGGCGCGATTGTAGCCGATACGCAGCTGTCGCTGCACAGACGAAATAGACGCCTTGCGCGATTTGGTCACGAAAGCGACGGCCTCGTCATACAGGGCATCGGCTTCCGGGTCATCCTCGCCACCCTCGGTGGCCATGCCCGGTACTGGAATGCTGTTATTCGAATCATCGACAATCCCGTCGATAAACTCGGGCTCACCGCGACGACACCAGTCTGCCACAACCTGGTGCACCTCATGGTCATCCACGAAGGCCCCGTGCACCCTTATGGGCACCGCTGTACCCGGCGGAAGATATAGCATATCGCCGTGCCCGAGGAGCTGCTCCGCACCCCCTTGGTCCAAAATGGTGCGGGAGTCCACTTTAGACGACACCTGGAACGCCATCCGCGTAGGCACATTCGCCTTGATCAGGCCGGTAATCACATCCACAGACGGGCGCTGGGTCGCCAGCAACAGGTGGATACCTGCCGCACGGGCCTTCTGTGCAATCCGTGCGATCAGCTGCTCGACCTTCTTGCCGACGATCATCATCATGTCGGCAAATTCGTCGATCACAACCACAATAGCCGGGAGCGGCTTGAGATGGGGAGCAGTCTGCTCGGCTTCCGGTACGCTGGAGAGCGGATCCGGCTGCCAGATCGGATCAATCAGGGGCTCACCCGCCGCCGCAGCTTCTTTGACCTTGCGGTTGAAGCCGGCCAGGTTGCGCACGCCCATAGCCGCCATCAACTTGTAGCGACGCTCCATCTCCCCAACACACCAGCGCAGGCCGTTGGCCGCGTCGTTCATGTCGGTGATGACCGGGGTAAGCAGGTGAGGAATGCCTTCGTAGACCGAAAGCTCCAGCATCTTCGGGTCCACCAGGATAAGCCGGACTTCATCCGGGGTGGATTTGTACAGGAGACTCAGCAACATCACGTTGATGCCGACGGACTTACCCGATCCGGTGGTGCCCGCCACCAGCAGGTGCGGCATCTTGGCCAGATCTGCCACCACCGGCTGGCCAGAGATGTCGTGCCCGAGCGCCAGGGTGAGCGCAGAATTGGCTTTGTCGTAGACTTCGGCACCGATCACTTCCGATAGACGCACCATCTGACGGTTTTCATTGGGAATCTCGATGCCCACTACGGATTTACCGGGAATGACCTCGACCACACGCACACTGATCACCGCCAGCGAGCGCGCCAGATCCTTGGCCAGATTCGTGATACGGCTTACTTTCACACCCGGTGCAGGCTGAATTTCAAAGCGTGTAACCACCGGCCCGGGCAGTACCGAGACCACCTCTGCCACTACACCAAAATCTTTCAGCTTCAGTTCCAGCAGCCGGGAAAGCGCCTCCAGCGCCTCGCGACTGAAACCGGCTTTCTTATTGGCATCCGCCGCGTCCAGCAGCGACAGTGCCGGCAAAGTACCGGTCACCGGCCCCTTGAACAGCTCGCCTTGCTTCTCTTTGACCGCACGCGGGCTCTGTTTGACCGGGGGCGCGGTGGGCGCAATCTGCGGCGGCAGGCGCTTGGCCGTGCGCTGCTTCTCTTCCTCAACCGCCGCCTTGCGCACTACCACGGCTTCGCGGGCCACGCGCTGCTCCTCGCGGTCCTTGCGCATCCGCGCCAAACGGCTACCGATCCAGCTGAATACGAAAAGTACGCTGCGGCCAATATCCTCAAACAGCTTCAGCCACGACATACCGGTGAATACAGTGACGCCAATGGCAAACATCGCCAGCAGCAGGATGGTGGCACCGATATAGCCCAGCCCCTTCTCCATAAAGCCGGAAATGGCAGCACCGATAATTCCGCCATTGGAAAACGGCAGCGGTTCCGCTGGCTCGGAAAAACACAGCGTCGCAATCGCCGCGCCAGACACCAGAAGCAGCATCAGGCCACCTACCCGCAGGGCAAAAAGCGGCCCATGGAAACGGGCGTTCTTGTCGCGCAGAATGCGGAAGGCGCGCCAGCCAATCAGTATCGGGAACAGGTAAGCCATCCAGCCCAGCAGGGACAGGCAGACATCTGCGAGCCAGGCACCGGTGGGGCCAATCGCGTTTTCGATATCGCCACCGCTACCGGTGTGGGACCAGCCCGGGTCGGCGGGGCTGTAACTCAGCAGACTAATCCCCGCGAGCAAGGCACCGGCAAGCAGTGCGATCAGAGCGCCCTCCCGGGCAATCCGCGCGATCAGGGAGTCAGGAATGGCCGCCGCAGATTCGGTTTCGCTTTCAGCCTTCAATGGCTTACCTCAGTAACAGTGTTTTTGTTCGTTGTGCCTTATATATAAGCAACAGCATTGTCAGGGCTTCTGTGTACTACAGCCTAACCGCAAATGCTACCTGAAGCTCGCCCTAGAAATCACTTTAAGTTTCAACTTTTTTATTAAAATCAACGCGTTAACAGAACTTGTTCACACAAAGTGTGGAAATACGCGATATACCGATTGTGCACGCAAGCCGGTCGAAGTGGCTGCTGTTTCATCGAGCCCGTGTAATTTGAGTAACCTATAAAGCCGCGCAATCAGATAGATAAGGTCAAACTATTTGGTCGCTTGCGCCCCTTTCTTCTATCATTGCCGCAAATTTTAACACTGGCTATTTGCCGCGCTTCGGCCCACGGGCCCGCCCACCGGAGCCTCATCGCCCCACTTGAACAATGACCAAGGGAGGGCCATGATCCGCGCAGGCAACGTTTGCCGAGCGCGACAACCTGTTCGGCAAACAGATACAGAATCACCCAATTCCAACATCGAAGTATTGTGAGTCACGCCATGAGTAACCATCACCGCCTGATCATTCTCGGCTCCGGCCCCGCTGGCTATACCGCCGCGATTTATGCGGCACGCGCCAACCTCAACCCGGTTGTCATCACCGGTATGCAACAGGGTGGCCAGCTGACCACCACCACCGAGGTTGAGAACTGGCCCGGCGGCGTACACGATCTCCAGGGCCCAGACCTGATGGTTCAGATGCAACAGCATGCCGAGCGCTTCGACACCAACATCATCTTCGACCACATCCACGAAGTTGACCTCAAGCAGCGCCCCTTCACCCTGAAGGGCAACGAAACCTATACCTGCGACTCCCTGATTATCGCCACCGGTGCCTCTGCGCAATACCTGGGGCTGCCTTCAGAGGAAGCCTTCCAGGGGCGCGGCGTCAGTGCCTGTGCGACCTGTGATGGATTCTTCTACCGCGACCAGAAGGTTGTCGTCGTCGGTGGTGGCAATACTGCGGTGGAAGAGGCCCTGTACCTCTCCAATATCGCCAGCGAAGTGACCCTGGTACACCGTCGCGACGAGCTGCGCGCTGAAAAAATTCTGCAGGACCGCTTGCTGGAAAAGGCCGAGAACGGCAACATCAACCTCTGCTGGCACCACACGCTGGACGAAGTGCTTGGAGACGACAACGGCGTGACCGGTGTTCGCCTGAAAAACGTACAGGACGACTCCACCAGGGAAGTCGACGTTTCCGGTGTATTTATCGCCATCGGCCACAAACCGAACACCGACATCTTTGAAGGCCAGCTGGAAATGAACGGCGGCTACATCATTGTTGAGAGCGGCCTGCACGGCAACGCGACCCAGACTTCCGTGCCCGGCGTGTTTGCAGCGGGAGACGTTTCCGACCACATTTACCGTCAGGCGGTAACATCTGCAGGTACTGGCTGCATGGCGGCACTGGATGCGGAGCGCTTCCTCGACGCCCAGTAAGCGTTCGAGCGTGTCCAATTACCGAAAGGCGGCTGCACAGCCGCCTTTTTTCGTTCAGACTCGACCTGCTACAGAAGATGCATGTGAAGACGCCAGAAAGGTACAAGGTTGAGTAATAACGCCGACGAGATTCTCTCATTGCTGGACCCGGACCAGGTCGCATTCCCCGACACCAGTGCGGCGCTCAGCGACCCCAACGGACTGCTCGCCGTCGGCGGGGACCTCACCCCCGAGTGGCTGCTGGCAGCCTATCGCAGGGGTATCTTTCCGTGGTTTTCCGACGATCAACCGATCCTCTGGTGGTCGCCCTCCCCCCGCTGTATCGTCCGCCCTGAAACCACGGAATTCAGCCGCAGCCTTAAAAAAGTCATCCGGCAGGGGCGCTACCAGGTCACGTTTGACCAGGCGTTTGAACAGGTACTGGACGGTTGCGCGGCGCCCAGGGCACAGGAGTCGGGCACCTGGATCACACAAGACATGCGCGAGGCCTATCTGGAGATGCACCAGCTGGGCCACGCCCACTCCGTAGAGACCTGGCTCAATGGCACACTGGTCGGCGGACTCTACGGGCTTGCCATTGGACAGGTGTTTTTTGGTGAATCCATGTTTCACCGGGCCACGGATGCCTCCAAGGTCGCATTTGCCTATCTTGTACGCCAGCTGTCTAGCTGGGGTTGCCGGTTGATCGACTGCCAGGTAAGCAATCCACACCTCACCAGCCTTGGCGCCATTGAGGTGCCTCGCCCGCTGTTTGAGCGCCTTTTGCAAGATGGGGTGTCAGAGCCAGCCTTCCCCCTCCCCTGGCCTGCCGCGCCTTCTTCAGGGCTCTTCAGCGCTCCCTGACGAAGCTCACTGTATGAGAACGCCCCCCGTTCGGTCGGCGAAGTTTGTGTTTTCGCTGACCGCAAATTACCCTCGAGTCTAACGTCGCCGGGAAAATCCACCTGCGGAGACAAAAATGACCCGTTAGCCGGGCCAGGCATACACCAATAGACACCCGGCAGGAGCGTAACAGCGGCATGAGCCAATATTCACAGCTGAACTCTGTGCGCCTGCTGGCCACACTACCCCACCCCTGTGGCTACCTGGAAGATCAGGAAGCCACCACCGTGTTCGTGGATCCCCAGACGCCGGTCGATCAGCGCCTGTATAGCCGACTTTCCGAACTGGGCTTTCGCCGCAGCGGCAACTACCTTTATCGGCCGCAGTGCACCCAATGCCAGGCGTGCATTCCCGCTCGCATCCCGGTTGAACTGTTTGTCCCCAATAGAAACCAGCGCCGCTGCTGGCGTCGCAACCGGGACCTGGATGTATTTCACCAGCGCGACATCGATACCGATGAACACTACGCGCTCTACGCCCGCTACATTGAGCAGCGTCATCGGGATGGGGAAATGTACCCACCCAGTCGCGAGCAGTTCCGCAGCTTTCTGAACAGCGCCTGGGGCAGCACACGCTACCTGGAATTCAGGGCACGAGGCCGCCTGGTCGCAACCGCCGTGACCGATGTGCTGACCGGCGGCGTGTCCGCGATATATACCTTTTACGACCCGGACGAGCTCAAGCGCAGCCTCGGAAGCTATTCGATTCTCTACCAGATTGAATGGGCCCGGCGACTTGGACTGCCCAGTCTCTACCTTGGCTATTGGATTTCCCAGTGCCAGAAAATGGCGTACAAAAGCCAGTTTCGCCCGCTGGAGATTCTTCAGGATAATCGCTGGGCACTAAAAACCGACTAGACTACCCGGTAGGCTGATCGCGATTCCCTGAGAGCCATCCACCCACCGCATCCCCGGATTTTGCCGTGAAGCCTGCTTTCGCTTGGCCTGCAGGCACTTTTCGTGCAAAATGCACGCCCGTCGTACCGCCGGGTTCCCGAATCTGACATCTCGTGGAGCTACAAAACCGTGGCGGAAAAGCTAGTACAAATTATTCAAGGGTTGCTGCCGCATGGCAAAAGACGATTACATTGAAATGGAAGGCGAGGTGATCGACACCCTGCCTAACACCACATTCCGCGTGAAATTGGAAAATGGACATGTGGTAATCGCACACATCTCCGGCAAGATGCGCAAAAACTACATCCGCATCCTCACCGGTGACAAGGTCAAGGTGGAGCTGACTCCCTACGACCTGAGTAAGGGTCGCATCACCTACCGCGCCCGCTAAGACAGAGGCCGATAGCTGCCGGCGCTGATTCCCGGAGGTTGCGATGCCTCTTATCCGGCGCATTAAAAAAGCCACCTTCAAGGTGGCTTTTTTCGTTGCCCGGTTTTACCCGCCGGATGCGAACCCTCAGTGAACCGGTACGGCAGTGTTGATCTTGAGCTGATCGTTTTCGACCGTCACCTCGACCCTACCACCCTCTTCCGACAGGTCACCAAAGAGCACCGCTTCGGCTAGCGGCTTGCGCAACTTCTCCCGGATCAGGCGCGCCATCGGGCGAGCCCCCATTTTCTCATCGTAGCCGTTCACCGCGAGCCACTCGCGGGCTTCGTCGTCGACCTCCAGCGTCACACGGGATTCGTCCAGCTGGGCCTGCAGCTCGACCACAAACTTGTCGACGACCGTTTTGACCACTTCCATATCGAGCGCACCAAACTGGATGATACTGTCCAGGCGGTTGCGGAATTCGGGAGTGAACATTTTCTTGATCTCCTCCATTCCATCCGTGCTGTGGTCCTGACTGGCGAAGCCGATCGAGCGGCGGCTCATCACTTGAGCACCGGCGTTTGTGGTCATGATCAGGATCACGTTACGGAAGTCCGCTTTGCGCCCGTTGTTATCGGTCAAGGTCCCATGATCCATAACCTGCAGAAGCAGGTTGAAGACTTCCGGGTGCGCTTTCTCGATCTCATCCAGGAGCACAACGCTGTGCGGATGCTTGGTCACAGAGTCGGTCAGCAGCCCGCCCTGGTCAAACCCGACATAGCCGGGAGGCGCGCCAATCAGACGGGAAACCGTATGGCGCTCCATGTATTCCGACATATCAAAGCGGATCAACTCAATACCCATGACCTGGGCAAGCTGGCGACAGAGCTCGGTTTTACCGACACCAGTGGGGCCTGCAAACAGGAAGGAGCCAATGGGCTTCTCTTCTGCACCAAGTCCGGCCCGAGCCAGCTTGATTGACGTGCTGAGCGCCTCAATCGCGCAATCCTGACCAAATACCACCATCTTGAGGTTGTCGTCGAGCTTTGCCAGCGCCGCTTTATCGGAAGCGGAGACGCTTTTCGCGGGAATCCGCGCCATCTTGGCGACGACATTCTCGATCTCGGTGACCGAAATGGTGTCGGTTCTCTGATCCGCCGGAAGCAATGCCTGGTATGCACCCGCCTCATCGATCACATCAATGGCCTTGTCCGGCAGGAAACGCTCGGTGATGTGACGATTGGCCAGGTGCGCAGCAGCCTCCAGCGCCGCGTCAGTGAAGCGCACCTTGTGGTGATCCTCAAAGCAGGTTTTGAGGCCCTGAAGAATCTGTACCGTCTCATCGACGGATGGCTCATGAACGTCAATCTTCTGGAAGCGACGAGAAAGAGCGCGATCTTTTTCAAAAATACCACGATATTCATTGAACGTGGTTGACCCAATACAGCGAAGCTGACCGCTGGACAGCAGTGGCTTCAACAGATTGGATGCATCCATCACGCCGCCGGACGCAGCACCGGCGCCGATGATGGTATGAATCTCATCAATAAACAGTACCGCGTGCTCGCGCTTCTTGAGCTCTGCCAATAGGGCCTTGAACCGTTTTTCAAAGTCACCGCGGTATTTGGTGCCCGCAAGTAGTGAACCGAGATCCAGGGAGTAAATGGTGCTCTCTTTCAGCGGCTCCGGCACTTCACCATCCACAATACGGCGTGCGAGACCTTCTGCGATGGCCGTTTTACCGACACCGGACTCACCCACCAGTAACGGGTTGTTCTTGCGGCGGCGCGCCAGCACTTGTGTCACGCGCTCGACTTCCGGCGCGCGCCCGACCAGAGGGTCTATGCGACCGAGAATGGCTTCCTGGTTGAGATTTGTGGCGTAACTTTCCAGTGGATCGGAACCACCCGGTTCGCTGGCCGAACCGAGATCCTCGTCCACCTGTTCAGGCGATGGGTCGGGACTGCTGTGGGTGTTGTTACCGCCGGAGCTGACGCGGGAAATACCGTGGGTGATGTAGTTCACCACATCGATACGGGCGACACTCTGCTGCTTGAGGTAGTAGACAGCCTGGCTTTCTTGCTCGCAGAAGATGGCAACCAGTACGTTGGCGCCAGTGACTTCCTTCTTCCCGGACGACTGTACGTGAAAAACGGCACGCTGGAGTACGCGCTGAAAGCCAAGGGTGGGCTGGGTTTCACGTTCGCTGTCATTTTCCGGAATCAGGGGGGTGGTGGAATCCACAAATTCGAGCAGCTCCCGGCGCAGCGCACTGAGGTCGGCGCCGCAGGCATGCAAGACGTCTGCCGCGGATTCATTGTCCAGCAGCGCCAGCAACAGGTGCTCAACGGTCATAAACTCATGGCGTTTCGCCCGTGCACCTTTGAACGCTAGATTGAGCGTTACCTCTAAATCCTTGCTGAGCATTTAAACCTCAAACCTTACTGGCCAATGTCATCCGGGTTGTAGTGAAAAACACCCGGTATTCCTGATATTTTGCCGGGGAACCGGCCGGAAAAGTCACGCCTGACTCCATACAGGCGCCGGAATTAGTAACCTCAACCCTCCTCGCCGCTTTCGTCTTCCTCATCTGCCTCAATTTCACACAGTAGCGGATGTTCATGATCCCGTGCGAACTGATTTACCTGTGCGGCCTTTGTTTCCGCTATATCACGAGTATAGACACCACAGATCGCTTTTCCCTTAGTGTGTACCTGTAACATCAACTGCGTGGCGCGCTCACGATTGACGTAAAAGAACAACTCGAGCGCTTCGACCACAAACTCCATTGGGGTGTAGTCATCATTGAGCATGACCACCTTATACATTGGGGGGCGCTTCAGGCGTGGTTTTGCCTCCGCAAGCGCGGTATCCCCTTCGGCGCCGTGAAGATGGAAATCATCGTCGCCCTCGCCTTCGTTGGAGTGTAGTTTAATGATTTGTGATTTTCCCATAGTGCTAATCAATCAGAGTTCAGGAATCAGTTCACAGTGCTGACGCTCCGCTGATTTATGTGGTGGGAAGACCGGATACAGATCATCAGCGTCAGTCACTGCCGCGAATGTGGCAAGCGGGCATTGTAACCCCAAACCGTTCCCGACACAGTCCGAGCAACGCTACTCGCTTGACAAGGGCCCGGGTCTTGGCTACAAGAGGTATTAACCGCGCCACGCGGTGATGAGGCACAAGCCAATAGTCGTACAAATGATTTTGTACCGACAAGGAAGCGCATGAAGCGCGATAACAATAATTAATACACTTTTAGGCGGCCAGCAGTCGCCCCGGCAATTAGAGGGATTTCGCCATGCCTACCGGTACCGTTAAATGGTTCAATAATGCCAAGGGATATGGATTCATTCTTGCTGACGAGGGTGGTGAAGACCTGTTTGCTCACTACTCGGCGATTCAAATGGAGGGTTACCGCACCCTGAAAGCCGGTCAGCAGGTCAACTTCGACATCATCGAGGGCGACAAGGGCTACCACGCGGCCAACATCAGCATCGCCACCGCAGAAAGCCCCAAAGCTCCTGTGTCCGCCCCACAGGCTGGGCAGGCTGCGCCCGTACGGCAAAGAGAGACCGAAGAAGCCCTGGATTAATCCCGGCTTCCCGGCTGCTCGAGAGGGTGGCCGGTTCAGCCAGCGCGTAACGCTGGCCTCTTGAAGGCGCCCCGAAGCGGCGACCTCACACCGAGCCGAGACATGTACCCGGCTGATTCCTTGCGCCCTTTCGCTGGCACACCCGTGCCACCTTTCCAGGATCCCTTACCGCTAGTCGTTCTAGGGCCAGCCTCTCACCTGGCTAAACACCCAGCGCCGGACTCCGGGCATAAAAAAAGCCCCGCATCACGAAGATGCGAGGCTTTTTGAGTCGTTGAGGATCAAGCCATGTGCTTGATAACAGCCTCACCAAACTCGGAGCAGGACTTCAGCTCGGCGCCGTCCATCAGGCGCTCGAAGTCATAGGTAACGGTCTTGGCTTCGATAGCGCCTTCCATACCTTTGACGACCAGCTCTGCGGCTTCGTTCCAGCCCAGGTGACGCAGCATCATTTCTGCAGACAGGATCAGGGAACCAGGGTTCACCTTGTCCTGACCAGCGTACTTCGGTGCGGTACCGTGGGTCGCCTCGAACAGGGCTACTTCGTCAGACAGGTTTGCACCCGGAGCGATACCGATACCACCAACCTGCGCGGCCAGCGCGTCGGACAGGTAGTCGCCGTTCAGGTTCAGGGTGGCGATTACGTCGTACTCGGCCGGGCGCAGCAGGATCTGCTGCAGCATCGCATCGGCGATTACATCTTTCACCACGATTTCCTTGCCGGTATTCGGGTTTTTGAAGCTGCACCAGGGGCCGCCATCGATCGGCTGTGCACCGAACTCTTCGCGGGCCAGCTCGTAGCCCCAGTCGGCGAAGGCACCTTCGGTGAACTTCATGATGTTGCCTTTGTGCACCAGGGTCAGGGAGTCGCGATCCTGATCAATGGTGTACTGCAGGGCCTTGCGTACCAGACGTTTGGTGCCTTCTTCGGAAACTGGCTTCACACCGATACCCACGTTCTGCGGGAAGCGGATTTTCTTAACGCCCATTTCGTCTTGCAGGAACTTGACGACCTTGTTGGCTTCGTCGGTGCCCGCTTTCCACTCGATACCGGCGTAGATGTCTTCGGAGTTCTCACGGAAGATCACCATGTCGACCTTGTTCGGCTCTTTAACCGGGGAAGGTACACCGCTGAACCAGCGCACCGGGCGCTGACACACGTACAGGTCGAGTTCCTGGCGCAGGGCAACGTTCAGGGAGCGGAAGCCGCCACCTACCGGAGTAGTCAGCGGGCCTTTGATGCTGACAACGTAGTCCCGGATGGCTTCCAGGGTTTCAGCCGGGAACCAGTCACCGCTGTAGGTCTCTGCCGCTTTCTCGCCACAGAAAATTTCCATCCAGGCGATGGCCTTCTCGCCGCTGTACGCCTTGCTGACGGCCGCGTCGATTACTTTGCGCATTACCGGGGTGATATCCACGCCGATGCCGTCACCTTCGATGAACGGGATGATCGGGGTGTTCGGTACGTTCAGAGAACCATCTGCATTGACTGTAACTTTTTCGCCGTTGGCCGGCACTTGGATATGACCCATTAAGTTGACTCCCGTAACTCTTTGACTAAACGTCCGGCTTTATAAGTGAAAAACCGGCATAATGCGCCGAATATCCACTGCCGGTCTTGGTTGCCGCCCATTGTTTGCGCCGTTGCATACGCCGAGCCAGCTAAAAATCGGCGCGATTATATCAGCATCCGCCTAATTTTGTAGTTTGATTACAACCAAAGCACGAGTACCCCGCCACAGTCCACCTCATGAGCCAACTGATTCTGTTCAACAAGCCCTACGGGGTTCTCTGCCAGTTCACCGACCAGGAAGGTCGCCCGACCCTCGCTGACTATATAGACAAGCCAGGGGTATACGCTGCAGGGCGTCTCGACTTCGACTCGGAGGGACTGCTCCTGCTTACCGCCGACGGCCAGTTGCAACACCAGATTGCCCATCCGGACAGCAAGCTCCCCAAGGTCTATTGGGCCCAGGTGGAAGGAATGGTATCCGATGACGCACTCGTGCAGTTGCGCCAGGGAGTGCAGCTAAAAGACGGGCGGACCGCCCCGGCCAAGGCCCGCGTCATCGCTGAACCGGCTATCTGGCCGCGCGTCCCGCCCATTCGTGAGCGCAAGGCCATCCCGACGAGCTGGATCGAACTCACCATCAGCGAAGGCCGCAACCGCCAGGTGCGGCGTATGACGGCCGCCGTGGGCTACCCTACCCTGCGACTCGTGCGCTGTGCCATTGGCAACTGGCGACTCGACGGGCTTGCTCCCGGTGAGCAGCGCGTAGAGACCGTATATCTGCCCAAGGTCGCGGCCAATAAAAGCGGGCACAAGCGGAGACACCGCGGCAAAGGCCAGTCACCAGGTGATTCAACAGGCCGTGCCGGAAGCGGCCGCAGCAAGCCACGCAGCAGAAAACGCTGACCGGCCGGTTTATCGGGGGCGCCACAGGGACCAGTACCCGCGCACCTGCCGGTAAGATTCCCGAACGGCAGCTAGGCTGAAAAGGACAGTTGGCGCGGAAATAGTTCGACCACCCAGTTCAACCGGATCCGGGGTCGAAAATGCCCGGATTGGTCAGCAACACCAATCGCGGGTAAAATGCGCCCCCATTTTCCCGCCGGCGGGCGGAACCGTGGCGCGCCCGGGTTGAAAACCCCACGGCGCCCCTCACTGTAACAACTGGTATTTCATGTCAGCTTCGGATTTGCCTGTGTCCCCTACTTCTAACGAATCGAGCTCCGGTATTGCGGGGCCCCAGCGGGTTATTGTCGGTATGTCCGGCGGTGTCGATTCGTCCGTGGCCGCGCACCTGCTAATTGAGCAGGGGTACCAGGTCGAAGGCCTGTTCATGAAGAACTGGGACGAGGACGATGGCACCGAGTACTGTACGGCCAAGCAGGATCTGGCCGATGCAGAATCCGTCTGCAAGCGCCTCGGCATCAAACTGCATACCGCAAACTTCGCCGCCGAGTACTGGGACAACGTATTCGAATACTTCCTTGCCGAGTACAAGGCCGGTCGTACCCCCAATCCAGACATTCTGTGTAACCGGGAGATCAAGTTCAAAGTCTTCCTGGAATACGCGGAAATGCTTGGCGCGGACGCCATTGCCACCGGTCACTACGCACGCCGCCATGACGAAGGCGGCCACACCTACCTGATGAAGGGTCTGGATGCCAACAAGGATCAGAGCTATTTCCTGCACGCGGTTGGCGAAGCGGAGTTTGCCCGCTCGCTGTTCCCCCTGGGAAAGCTGGAAAAGCCCGAGGTGCGCCGCATCGCCGAAGAGAACGGCTTCATCACCTACAGCAAGAAAGACAGCACCGGCATCTGCTTTATCGGCGAGCGCCGTTTCAAGGACTTTCTTGAGCAATACCTGCCGGCGCAGCCCGGTGAGATGCAGACGCCGGAAGGAAACGTGATGGGCCAGCACAGCGGCCTTATGTATCACACCATCGGGCAGCGCCAGGGACTGGGAATCGGTGGCGTCAAAGGTGCGGGCGACCAACCCTGGTACGTGGTTGGCAAAGATCTCGAACGCAACGTATTACTGGTGGCACAAGGCAAACACCACCCGCTGCTCTACTCCACCGGGCTTACCGCTACCCAGGCGCACTGGATCAACGGTGCGGCGCCCGCGCAGTCTTTCCGCGCCGCGGCCAAAACCCGTTATCGTCAGGAAGATCAGGACTGCGAGATTACCGTCGACGACAACGGCAAACTTACCATTGCCTTCGACCGGCCACAGCGAGCAGTGACCCCGGGGCAATCCGTGGTGATCTATCAGGGCGATATCTGCCTCGGCGGTGCCGTCATCGATGCGGCGACCGGCGTAGGCGAAGTGGACAACGGTGACCTTCACCAGAAACAGGCCGCAGGGAGCAACTCTTGAGTAACTGGCGAGATCAGGCACTGGCATTGGCAGGCGTATTCCAGGCGGCCATTCTGGTAGAGCGACTGGCCAAAACCGGTACCGCACCTGCAGAGCAGATGGAAACGGCGGTATTCAGCCTGTTCCAGAAAAACCCGGAAACCACGGAAGACGTCTATGGTGGCGTCGAAAAACTTTTACCTGGCCTGCGCGGTGCGCGCCAGCTGATCGCCACCCGCAGCCATCCGGAATACACCGACTGCCTGCGTTACGTCCTGTCCATTCTCTACTTGCAGCGGCAGCTGGCAAAGAAGCCCGACCTGCTTTCCATTATTGGCAGCCGGCTGGAAAAGGCACACGTGCAGACGGATCACTTCGGCGTTGGCCACGAAAATGTCTACGCAAACCTGGCCAGCATCTACAGCGATACACTCAGTACGTTTCGCTTCCGTATCCAGGTGCTCGGGGACTTCAATTTTCTGCAGCAACAGCGCATCGCCAACCAGATACGCACGATGCTATTTGCCGGGGTGCGCTCGGCCATGCTGTGGCGACAACTTGGTGGTCGCCGCCTGCACCTGCTGTTTCAGCGCAAGAAGCTGATTGCGGCGATGGATGCGCTGATATCCAAATACGAAACACTGGAACACTAACTGTTTTCAAAATTTCCGCCGCACACGAGAGTGATTATGCGGACGAATCTCAAACTCGGAGAGACACAATGACTGTCGAGCTATCCGCACTGACCGCGGTTTCCCCCATTGACGGACGCTACGAAAGCAAGACTGCCGGCCTGCGCGATATTTTCAGCGAATACGGCCTGATTCGCGCACGCGTGGAAGTGGAAGTACGCTGGCTGCAGCAGCTGGCACGCCACGAGAAAATCGCGGAAGTGCAGCCCTTCACCGGAAACAGCAACCAGATTCTCGACGATATCGTTGCCCAGTTCTCTGTCCAGGATGCCGAACGCATCAAGGAAATCGAGCGCACCACCAACCACGATGTAAAAGCGGTGGAATACTTCCTTAAAGAAAAAGTGAAAGGTGATGAGCAACTGGCTGCAGTAAGCGAATTCATCCACTTCGCCTGTACCTCGGAAGACATCAACAACCTGTCCCACGCGCTGATGCTGCGCGCAGGCCGCGACCAGGTTCTGCTGCCGGCGATGAACCAGATCGTCAGTGAGATCGCCACCCTGGCGAAAACATTCGCCGACGTGCCCATGCTGTCGCGCACCCATGGCCAGACGGCCAGCCCGACCACGGTCGGCAAGGAACTCGCGAACGTGGTCGCCCGCCTGCGCCGCCAGGTAAAGCAGATTCACGACGTCGAACTGCTGGGTAAAATCAACGGTGCGGTGGGTAACTACAACGCACACCTGTCCGCCTACCCGGACGTGGACTGGCAGGCCAATGCGGAAGAGTTTGTGACTTCCCTGGGACTTTCCTGGAACCCCTACACCACCCAGATCGAACCCCACGACTATATTGCCGAGCTGTTTGATGCGATTGCGCGCTTCAATACCATCCTGATCGACTTCGATCGCGATATCTGGGGCTATATCTCGCTTGGCTACTTCAAGCAGAAAGTGGTTGCCGGCGAAGTGGGCTCCTCCACCATGCCGCACAAAGTGAATCCGATTGACTTCGAAAACTCCGAAGGCAACCTCGGTATCGCCAATGCGGTATTCCAGCACTTGGCGGCCAAATTGCCGGTTTCCCGCTGGCAGCGCGACCTCACGGACTCCACCGTACTGCGCAACATGGGCGTGGGCGCCGGGTATTCCGTCATCGCCTACGCGGCCACCCTGAAAGGTCTGAGCAAGCTCGAGATCAACCGCGCGCGCCTGGAAGAAGACCTGAACAATTCCTGGGAAGTGCTCGCGGAACCAATCCAGACCGTCATGCGCCGCTACAACATCGAAGAACCCTATGAAAAACTGAAGGCCCTCACCCGCGGCCAGGGCATCACCAAAGAAACCCTGGCGGTCTTTATCGACGGCCTGGATATGCCGGAAGAAGCCAAGCAGTCGCTGCGCGAGATGACTCCCGCCAGCTATATCGGCAATGCAGTGGCCCAGGCCAACAAGATCTGAGCCTGAGCAATTGCCAAACACCCGGGAGATTTCGCCATGACTGAGTCGGGCCAGCGCCACTCCGTTGAACCACTGACCCACCTTGGCGAAATCCCGGTGGAAACGTTCCTGCGGGACTACTGGCAGAAAAAGCCGCTGCTCATCCGCAACGCCTTCCCCGACTTTGAGGCGCCTATTTCCGGCGAAGAGCTCGCCGGAATGGCGCTGGAAGAACAGATTGAATCCCGTCTGATCGAGGAACACGGTATCGACGGCCCCTGGCAACTGCGCTCGGGCCCGTTTACCGAAGAAGACTTCTTCTCACTGCCCAAGACACACTGGACACTGCTGGTCCAGGCGGTGGATCAGTGGATCCCGGAGGTGGCGGCCCTCAAGAACCATTTCCGGTTTCTCCCCGACTGGCGACTCGACGACATCATGATCAGCTACGCTGCCGATCAGGGCAGCGTTGGGCCCCACTACGATTTTTACGACGTATTCCTGCTGCAGGCCGAAGGCAAGCGCCATTGGCACCTCGGCCCCAAGGCTGACGCCAGCAGCCCGCGTGTAGAGGGCACCCCACTGAACATCCTCCGGGAGTTTGAATCGGAGGCCAGCTGGGTGCTGGAGCCCGGGGATATGCTGTATCTCCCCCCGCAGTACAGCCACTGGGGGATCGCCGAGGGTGGTTGCACCACCATCTCTGTTGGCTTCCGCGCACCTTCTGCCCGCACCATGCTTGAAGATCTGGCCGCAGAGCTGGGAGCTGGCCTGCCGGATCACTACCGCTACACGGACCCGGACCTCACCCTGCCGGCCAATCCATCAGAAATTGATCCGCAATCGGTCGCCCGGGTTCAGCGCCACCTGGCAGAGTGGTTACAGCAGCCACAGAATATCGCCCAGTGGTTCGGCGCCATCATGACCGAAGCCAAATACCCGGATACCATCGCACTGGATGCCGGCACCGCCGAGGACTGGCGCGAACAACTGGCGGAGGGCAGCAGCCTGATCCTCAATCCGGGCTCCCGCTGCGCCTTCTGCCGAGAACCCGCCAGCCTCTTTGTGGACGGCGAATCTTTCCCGGCGCCGCTGCTGTTCGCCGAAGGGTTCTGCAACAGTCACACGCTGACCCAGAGCGATATAGAGGCCTACCCGGAACTCGCCGCCTCCGATGGATTGCTTGACCTGCTGGTTTCCCAGGGCAGTCTCATTTACCCTGAAGTCCTCGAAGACGACGATCTGGACGAAGAAAGTCCAGACTAACCCGTGGCAATGCTGCGCGGGATAATAAAAGGAGTTTTGCATGAGCCTGTTTGTACGCCTGGCCGACTGGCAGACCGACCGGGGTGACATTCGCAGGATTCGTCAGAAAGTATTTGTCGACGAACAGAAAGTGCCGCCTGAGCTGGAATGGGATGAGCATGAAGAAAGCGCGCAACACTTCCTAATCTATCACCACGACAAACCCATTGGCACCGGCCGGCTGACCGGCGGTGGCAAGATCGGGCGCATGGCCATCCTGAAAGAGGCCCGCGGCCTGGGCGCCGGACTCGAGCTCCTAAAAAGGATCTGCAAGTTTGCGCGGGTTTCGGGCCAGAAAAACGTGTACCTGAACGCCCAGGTACAGGCCGCTCCCTTTTATGAAAAGGCCGGTTTCGCGGCAAGCGGGGAGGAATTCATGGAAGCGGGTATTTCCCATGTACGCATGGATCTGACCCTGAGCGACAAAGAGCCTTGCGAAAATGTCGATGACTGGAACCGGTAGCAGCGGCGCGATGGATTCCACCAACATTCCGCTGAGCGATGCGGTAGAGTTCCATGGTGCGCTACAGCAACTGCTTGGCAAGGCACGTCGCCATTTGCGGATCTATTCCCAGGGGCTGGCACGCCCTCTCTACAATACCCCTGACACCATAGACCGTCTTTCAGAATTTGCCCGCAGCAGCCGCTACGCGCGAGTTCAGATTCTGATCACCGACAGCGACCCGCTACTGAGCCGCCCTCACCGTATATTGCCACTGCTCCAGCGGCTGGGCAGCCGAATAGAGCTGAAAAAAATCCAACCCTCGACTGAACCCACAACCTGGGAGTTTGCGATCGCCGACCGCGGACTCGTGCTATTCCGCGCGGACCAGGAAAAATGGCAGGGGCACTACGATAGCAACGACCCCGTAGGTGTCAGGAAGCTTCAGGATGTTTTTGAGCAGGCGTGGTTGCACGCCCTGCCAGACCCGGAGTTGAAGCGCTTTCTGCTCTAGTGGCAGGCTGACCGCGCCCACTGCCACTCGCTATCTTCTGCACCAAAAGCCCGCTAGACGATTCTCTCTTGAGCCGAATTCGGTTCAAGACGAATGGCGATATATTTCGATGTGGGGGTGAAGCTGCCTACGCCGTAGCTTTCCAGCGGAACCAGTGGATTCGCCTCGGGATAATAGGCAGCCGCCTGTCCTTGTGGAATATCAAACGCGATCAGGGTAAACCCGGAAACCCGACGTTCGAGATCATCGCTCCACAGGGAAACAATATCGACTTTCTGCCGGTCGGAAAAACCCAGGCGGTGAATATCCTCCAGATGGGCGAACAGAACATGTCGCTCGCCCTTTACCCCGCGGTAGCGGTCATCAAGGCCATACACCGTCGTGTTGTACTGGTCGTGAGAGCGCAATGTCTGCAACACGAGATCGACCTTTCGCGCGCCCGTTTTCCCGATTTTTTCCATCACCTCAGCGGGCAGTGGTGCCGGGAGTGCATGACTGATGAAATTGGCTTTCTTGTTGTCGGTATTCCAGCGACGCTGTCTCGCCGGGTTCTGCAGGTAGAAACCACCGGGCGACTGAAGCTTTTGCTCGAAATTTTCAAACCCTGGAATAGTCTCGGCGATCAGCGCGCGGATTCGACGATAGTCTTCAGTGAGTTCCACCCAGGGAACGGGGTTGCTACCGAGCGTTGCCTGTGCAATACCCGCGACAATGGCTGGCTCGGACCGCATCTCCTTCGATAGCGGCTTGAGCTGGCCAAAGGAGGCATGCACCATACTGAAAGAGTCCTCTACAGTGACCGCCTGCGGGCCGGCATGCTGCTGGTCAATATCGGAGCGACCGAGACACGGCAAGATGAGCGCTTTACGTCCCGTCACCAGATGACTGCGATTGAGCTTGGTACTGATCTGTACCGTGAGGTCGCAATTGCGTAACGCTTCACACGTGCGCGCGCTATCCGGTGTCGCCCGGGCGAAGTTGCCCCCGAGGCCGATAAATACCTTTATTTTGCCTGCGTGCATGGCCTCGATCGCTTTCACCACGTTGTAGCCATCCTCACGCGGAACAGCAAAGGCAAAGCGGTGTTCAAGCGCATCAAGAAACCACGCGGGAGGACTGTCGTCGATGCCCATTGTGCGATCGCCCTGAACATTGCTGTGCCCGCGTACCGGACACAGCCCCGCACCTGGCCGTCCTACTTGCCCACGCAATAGCTGTAAATTGGCGATTTCCTGAATGGTCGCTACTGAATGGCGGTGCTGGGTAATACCCATCGCCCAACAGATAATGGTCGCGCGACTGCGGCAATAAATATGCGCCGCACGCTCGAGCTCCTCTTTCTCGAGACCACTGAACGCCTGGATTTCGTCCCAACCGGTCGCTTCGACCTGTGCCCGGTATTCCTCGAAACCCGCGCAATGCTCCCGGATAAATTCCATATCCAGTGGGCCGTCGCCCTCTTCCTGTGCGGCCTCCGCCTGCCATTGAAAAAGAAACTTGGCAATTCCACGGATCGCCGCCATATCGCCACCGAGCGCTGGCCGTAAGTAAGCTGTATTCAGCGGGCGGTCACCATCGGTCAGCATCTGCACTGGATCCTGCGGCGCCTGGAACCGTTCGAGCCCGCGTTCGCGCAATGGATTAAGCACCACTACCTGCGCGCCACGCGCAACCGCGTCACTCAGCGGCTCCAGCATACGCGGGTGATTGGTGCCCGGATTCTGTCCGATGACAAAAATGGCTTCAGCCTTTTCGAAGTCCTCATAGGTCACTGTACCCTTACCGGTGCCGATACTCTGCTTCAATGCCACCCCGCTGGCCTCATGGCACATATTCGAGCAGTCCGGCAGGTTATTGGTACCAAAAGCGCGGGCAAAAAGTTGATACAGGAATGCCGCTTCGTTGCTGGTGCGGCCGGAGGTATAGAAAGCCGCGAGGTTCGGATCCTGCAGTTCTTTCAGGTGGCCTGCGATCAGGGCAAATGCCTCGTCCCAGGAAATCGGCTGGTAATGGGTGTTTACACCGTCATACAACATGGGCTCGGTCAGACGGCCCTGATATTCGAGCCAGTAATCCTCCCGCGCCATCAGGTCATCAAGGCTATGACGGGCAAAAAAATCCCGGTCCACGCCGCGGCCGGAGGCCTCCCAATTAACCGCCTTTGCGCCGTTTTCACAGAAACGGATTCGCCCTTCTTGCGGCGCCTCACCCCAGGCACAACCCGGGCAGTCGAAGCCGCCATTCTGGTTGGTCTGCAACATCGCGCGCAGGTTCTTGAACGGCTGCCGGCTTTCCAGCCACGCATGCGCAACACTGCGCAAGGCGCCCCAGCCAGCAGCGGGTCGCTGGTACGGACGAAAACGGAAACGATCGACAGGGGTTTTCATAGCGATATTCCGGCGGGAGGGTTAACACAACAGGCGCTCTCTATGCCGGCGCCGCTATAGACCCGGGCCGGGCCTTGCGCCGGCTGGTGTACCAGATTGAGATGGTACCGGCGCGCCCAGCGCACCGCGATATCCGATGGAGAGGCGAGACTGACGAGAGTACCGACGCCGGTGCGCAGGCATTTCTGGATCAGTTCCAGGCTACAGCGGCTGGTGATCACCACAAACCCGGCGGCCAGGTCCTGCTCTTCGCGCAGACAGCCTCCGATCAATTTATCCAGCGCATTGTGGCGACCGATATCCTCGCGACAGACTTGCGATTTTCCGTGTGTATCAACATAAAGCGCGGCATGCATGGCACCACTGGAGTGGCGGTGCTGTTGCGCTCGCTGAAGGCGCTGACGCAATTTCGACAGATGGGCAACCGGGGGCAGTGCGGCAAAACGGGGCGGGGGCAGCACTTCCGGTGGCGTGAGCGCCTGCGAGAGCGCTTCGATACCACAAAGGCCGCAGCCACTGGCTCCAGTCATGGATCTACGGAACGCGCGGAGCTTACTGAATGCTCGCTGATTGAGCGTGATATTGAGCATGACACTATCGTCATGCCGCTCAATGTCCAGGTCGATGATCTGCTCTCGGTGCTGGACAATGCCGCCAGAGACGCTGAAACCGACGGCGAAATCTTCCAGCGCTTCCGGGGTGGCCATCATGACCGCGTGATTGACGCCGTTGTAACAGAAGGCGACAGCCACCTCCCGAGCCAATGGCTGCCTGGCCAGCGCCGGGTTTTTCGACGATACATTGCCGGCGTCTTCAAGCACCCGGAAATAGCCGTCATTGGTATCAGAACAATCCATAGTCACGATGGGATAGTCACGATGGGATAGTCACGATGCGATAGTCACGATGCGATAGTCACAATGGGATAGTCACAATGGGATAGTCACAATGGGATCAACCGCCACAATATCGACGGTCAGGATACATCAGCGAAGCCTTACCGCGGTACCGCTCACACTGACCATCATCATGGCGCCCTTTTCTCCCACCACTTCATAGTCGAGGTCGATACCGACGATGGCATTGCCACCGAGCGCCCGGGCCTGGGCTTCGATCTCCTCGAAAGCAATTTTCCGCGCCTTGCCCATTTCCCGCTCGTAGGCGCCGGAGCGGCCACCAATAATATCGGTGATAGAGCCAAACAGATCTTTGAAGATGTTGGCACCGAGAATCGCTTCACCGACCACGACACCGAGATAGTCCTGAATAGCGCGCCCTTCCACCGAAGGTGTGGTTGTTTTCAGCATCTGCGTTTCCTTCCGTCATTAAACCTAGTAGTTCCAACCTCCGTTTAGCTTACACAAATAAAAAGCCCCGCGCGCGGCGGGGCTTGGTCGTTGATATTGGAAGAAACCGGAACTGGATTAGCGCTGGCTGGCCTTTAGTTCACGGCGACGACGGTGCAGCACCGGCTCGGTATAGCCGTTGGGTTGTGCACAGCCCTCGAACACCAGTTCACAGGCGGCCTGAAAGGCGATGCTCTGGTCGAAGTTTGGCGCCATGTCGCGGTAGGCGGGGTCACCGGCATTCTGCCGGTCAACCACGGCCGCCATGCGGCGCATGGTTTCTTCTACCTGTGCGCGGGTGCAGACCCCCTGCTTCAGCCAGTTCGCAATGTGCTGGGAGGAAATCCGCAAGGTTGCCCGGTCTTCCATCAGGCCAACGTCATTGATATCCGGCACCTTCGAGCAACCGACGCCCTGATCGATCCAGCGCACAACATAGCCAAGAATTCCCTGGGCGTTATTATCCAGCTCACGCTGGATTTCATCGGCACTCCACTGGGGGTCGGCCGCCACCGGCACCGTCAGAATATCGTCAAGACTCGCAGGCTCACGGCTGGCCAGCTCCTCCTGAACCTTCGCCACATCCACTTTATGGTAGTGCAGTGCGTGCAGCGTCGCCGCGGTCGGCGAAGGGACCCAGGCCGTATTGGCGCCGGCCAGGGGATGGCCGATTTTTGCTTCCATCATGGCCGCCATCTGATCCGGAATTGGCCACATGCCCTTACCGATCTGCGCACGCCCTTTCAGGCCCGTGGCCAGCCCGGTATCGACATTCCAGTCCTCGTAGGCGGAGATCCACTTGGACTGCTTCATTTCACCTTTGCGGATCATGGGGCCCGCCAACATCGAGGTATGGATTTCATCACCGGTGCGGTCAAGGAACCCGGTGTTGATGAATACGACACGCTCTTTCGCAGCCGCGATACAGGCCTTGAGGTTTACCGTGGTGCGACGCTCTTCATCCATGATGCCCATTTTCAACGTGTTGCGCGCCAGGCCCAGTGCGTCTTCGATGCGATCAAATAATGTATTGGCGAACGCCACTTCTTCGGGGCCGTGCATCTTCGGCTTCACGATATACACGCTACCGGTACGGGAATTCCGCAGCGGGCCAGTGCCGCGCAGATCGTGCATAGCAATCAGACTGGTCACCATGCCGTCGAGAATACCCTCGGGCACCTCATTGCCGTCCTTATCCAGAACCGCATCGTTGGTCATCAGGTGACCCACATTGCGCACGAACATAAGGCTGCGACCAGGCAGCGACACTTTGCCACCCTCAGCGCCGTGGTACTCGCGATCCGGGTTCAGGGTACGCAGGATATCCTTGCCGCCCTTGCTGACCGTTTCCTGCAGGTCGCCTTTCATCAAGCCGAGCCAGTTCCGATAGACCACGACCTTGTCTTCGGCATCCACCGCCGCGACAGAGTCTTCACAATCCATGATGGTGGTCAGTGCGGACTCGACAAGGATGTCTTTCACCCCGGCCTTGTCGGTTTTACCAATCGGGCTTTCGCGATCAATCTGGATTTCAAAATGCAGACCGTTATGCGAGAGCAGAATCGCTTGCGGCGCATCCTGGGCGCCGCGATAGCCCAGGAATTGGCGACTGTCCATGAGCGCCGCGACTTTACCATTGCGCAATTCCGCTTCCAGCAGGGAGCCATTGATGCGGTATTCGCGCACATCGGTGTGACTGGCTCGATTTAGCGGCAGTGCCTGGTCGAGGAAGTCGCGTCCGTAGGCAATAACCTTGTCACCACGTACCGGGTTGTACTGGCCGGTTTTTTCCGCACCACCCTCTTCGCTAATAACATCGGTGCCGTAAAGCGCATCGTACAAACTACCCCAGCGGGCGTTGGCGGCATTCAGTGCGTAGCGGGCATTCATCACCGGGACCACCAGCTGGGGCCCGGCCATGGTCGCAATTTCAGCGTCCACATTTTCGGTTTTTGCGGTGAAGTCGGCCGGCTGGTCGACCAGATAGCCGATTTCACGCAGAAAGCGCTTGTAGGCATCCAGGTCTTTATAACCTTCAGGGTTGTTGCTGTACCACTGATCCATCAGAGCCTGGATCTCGTCGCGTTTTTCCAACAGCGTACGATTTACCGGGGCCAGATCATTGACGATTTTCTCGAACTCCATCCAGAACGCATCGGCAGTGATGCCGGTGCCGGGAATGACTTCTTGCGCAATCAATGCATGGAGTTCTTCGGCAATCTGCAGACCGCCAATACGGACTCTTTCCGTCATGTCTGACCTCTTGGTACTGGTGATTGGGACTGGTGAGTTGCGGCATTCTAAACAGGGCAAGATCCATATCGCTAATTTATAGCCACTATCTTCACTATTCCCTAAATGAATTTAGGAGCCAGACTGCGTTATAACTGACGTCCGACGTCGAGAATCAAACGCCGCATCCAACGGTGCGGTGCACTCTGTTGCAACAGAGGACTCCAGGCCATTTTCAGCTCCAGAGGCGGGATTTTGAGTGGTGGCTCCCTCAGTGCCACCCGGGGATTACTGGTGGCAAGCTGGGCAAGGCGGGTCGGCACGGTAACAATCAGATCGCTCTGTTCCGCCAGCAACATGGCGACCTGGTAGTGGCGGGTAAACACCGATATATCCCGTTTCTGGCCGAGTCGCCCGATGGCTTCATCCACCCAACCCAGGCGCTGTACATCTTCCGGGTTCACCCCTACCCCGACGCCCATGCCGGTTTTACTGACCCAGATGTGCTGTGCCTTCAGATAACTGTCCAGATTGTAGTCCTGAAGAATCGGGTTATCCGTGCGCATGACGCAGGAAAAGGTATCACTCCAGATGGTCGCCTGGTGAAAGCTCTGTGGCATCGAGTCAAACCGGTTGATCACCATATCCACTTTGCCCTGCTCCACATCCACAAAGCTCACGTCACTGGGCGTCATGATGTCTAGACTAATACCAGGGGCGCTGACGCGTAATTGCTTCAGAAGCGGCGGAATCAGGGTGGATTCCGCATAGTCACTGGCCATGATGCGGAAGGTGCGGCGGGCGTCCGATGGCGCGAAATCCCGGTTGGGCTGGATCACCTGGTCAATGGCGGCAAGGGCTTCGCGCACCATGGGCTGCAGCTCCATGGCGCGCTCAGTGGGCATCATGCCCTCCCGGGTGCGCACCAACAGCGGGTCCCCGAACAGCTCACGCAGGCGCTTGAGGCCGTTACTCATGGCCGGCTGGGACAATCCCAGCTGGTTGGCGGCTCGGGTGACGTTGCGCTCACGCAACAGCACATCGAGGTAGACCAAAAGGTTCAGATCAGCTCTTTCCAGATTCATGGGCGGGACTCTCGACCGGCATGTTGAGACCGGCTTCAGTTTGGCAACAGTTGAGGTTTATCAAGGGGTTCAGGCTAACATTCATTATTTGGATAGCGAGAATCAAGACAATAAATTAGCCAAATTATGCCAGCACTTCTAGGATACGCACAACCTAACCGCAGTCACCTTTTCGAAGAAATTCGAGGAAATTTGAGGAAACACAGCCATGTCCACTTACTCTCAAGAAATCGAAGCGGCAGCAAAGCTCTGTGATAGCAACGGCAGTGCCTGGAATGCGATCAACCCGGAGTCTGTCGCCCGCATGCGCCTGCAGAACAAATTCAAAAACGGCCTGGACATTGCCAAGTACACCGCCGACATCATGCGCAAGGATATGGAGGCCTATGACAAGGACACCTCCAAGTACACCCAGTCTCTGGGCTGCTGGCATGGTTTCATCGGCCAGCAGAAAATGATTTCCATCAAGAAACATTTTGAAGGCAAGACAGATCGCCGCTATCTGTACCTGTCTGGCTGGATGGTTGCAGCGCTGCGCAGTGAGTTCGGTCCCCTGCCCGACCAGTCCATGCACGAAAAGACGTCCGTTGCCGCGCTGATCGAAGAACTGTACACCTTCCTGCGCCAGGCCGACGCACGTGAACTGGGTGGCCTGTTCCGCGAACTGGATGCAGCCCGTGAAGCCGGTGACCAAGTGGCAGCCAAAGCGATACAGAACAAGATCGACAACCATGTAACCCATGTAGTGCCGATCATTGCCGACATCGATGCCGGTTTCGGTAACGCGGAAGCCACCTACCTGCTGGCCAAGAAAATGATCGAAGCCGGTGCCTGCTGCATCCAGATCGAAAACCAGGTTTCCGATGAGAAGCAGTGTGGCCACCAGGACGGCAAGGTAACCGTTCCTCACGAAGACTTCCTGGCAAAGATCCGCGCCGTACGTTACGCCTTCCTTGAGCTGGGCGTCGACAACGGTGTGATCGTGGCCCGAACTGACTCTCTGGGTGCCGGCCTGACCAAGCAGATCGCAGTCACCAAAGAGCCGGGCGACCTGGGCGACCAGTACAACGCCTTCCTGGACTGCGAGGAAGTTTCCGAATCAGACCTGAAGAATGGCGATGTAATCATTAACCGCAACGGCAAGCTGCTGCGTCCAAAGCGCCTGGCTTCCAACCTGTTCCAGTTCAAAAAAGGCACCGGCGAAGCACGCTGCATCCTGGATAGCGTGACCTCCCTGCAAAATGGCGCAGACCTGATCTGGATCGAAACCGAAAAGCCTCACGTGCGCCAGATCGGCGGCATGATGGACGAGATCCGCAAGCAGGTGCCGGACGCGAAGCTGGTGTACAACAACAGCCCATCGTTCAACTGGACCCTGAACTTCCGCCAGCAGGTATTCGATGCCTGGAAAGAAGAAGGTAAGGACGTTTCAGCCTACGATCGCGACAACCTGATGAGTGCGGAGTACGACGATACCGAGCTGTCCAAGGTTGCGGATGACAAGATCCGTACCTTCCAGGCAGACGCCTCTCGTGAAGCGGGTATCTTCCACCACCTCATCACCCTGCCGACTTACCACACCGCGGCCCTGTCCACCGACAACCTGGCCAAAGAGTACTTCGGTGAAAAAGGCATGCTGGGCTACGTCGAAGGTGTACAGCGCAAGGAAATCCGTCAGGGTATCGCCTGTGTCAAACACCAGAACATGGCCGGCTCCGACATGGGCGACGACCACAAGGAATACTTCGCCGGTGAAGCCGCACTTAAGGCCGCCGGTAAAGACAACACCATGAACCAGTTTGGCTAATACAAGTTCAACGAGTGTCCCTGAGAAATCGCTTCACTCACTTCGGGCCGCATTATGCGGCCCTTTTTTTGTCCAGTTTTTGACAACTTTCGCCTGTTTAACCCCCTTCCGTGGTGCCTGTTCCTCTTCTGAACGGTTTTCCCTCCTCTGTGCGGTGGCGTGCCGGCAAGGTGTATGCAACGACAGACTGCATGGCGCAATCTTGAACTAGGCTTATGGCAAGCCTGCAAAAAATCAGCCGCGCCTATGTCTTGCACCAGTCAAGTACTCGTCCTCAACTGCGGAAGCTCCTCGCTCAAGTTTGCGGTTATGGATCCCCATGACGGCACCGTTGCCATGAGCGGTATCGGTGAGGCCCTGGGCCACGATGAACCGCAGGTCAGCTGGAAAATCAAAGACGAACGACACTCCTCGACCCTGCCCAAGGGAACCCGTCACACCGAAGTCATCCGCTTTCTGGTCGATACCATTCTCAGTCAGCACCCGGCACTCCGCGATCACCTGATCGCCATCGGTCACCGGGTGGTGCATGGAGGAGAAAAGTTTTCTCATTCGGTACTGATCAACGATGCGGTGGTCAGTGCCATCAAAGAGTGTGTTGCGCTGGCACCACTGCACAACCCGGCGCACCTGGCTGGAATAGAAGCAGCCAAGGTGGCATTTCCAGCACTGCCCCAGGTGGCGGTGTTCGATACCGCCTTCCACCAGTCCATGCCGCGCCACGCCTATATCTATGCACTTCCATACAGCCTGTACAGAGACAACGGTATCCGCCGCTATGGCATGCACGGAACCAGCCACCGGTTTGTCACCGAGCGCGCTGCCGAGTTGCTCAACCTGTCGGTAAACGAGGTCAATATCATCTCCGCCCACCTTGGAAATGGAGCCTCGATTACAGCCGTGCACAATGGCCGTAGCGTAGACACCAGTATGGGCCTGACGCCGCTGGAGGGGCTGGTGATGGGTACGCGCAGTGGCGATGTCGACCCGGGCCTGCTGATGCACCTGGGCAGCCGCATGGACTTCGGCCTGAAAGAGATCAACGATCTACTCAACAAGAAAAGCGGCCTGCTGGGAATTTCGGAACTCAGCAACGACTGCCGAACACTGGAAAAGGCCGCAACCGACGGGCATGACGGCGCGCAGCTCGCACTGGATATTTTCTGCTACCGCCTCGCCAAGTATATCGGTGCCTATCACGCGGTTTTGCCACAGGTAGACGCCCTGGTGTTTACCGGCGGCATTGGCGAAAACTCCAGCCTGATCCGGCACAAGGTCATGACCCAGTTGAGCGGCATCGGTTACGCCGTGGACATAGAAAGAAACGAGCGCGCGCGGTTTGGCGAGGATGGACCAATTTCCACCGACCAGTCCGCCGTGACGTTGGTGATCCCCACCAATGAAGAGTGGGTGATTGCCCGTGACGCTGCGGAACTCGTACCCCCGGACACCCCAAACCACGACCCGAGCACGAGGGAGTGAGCCATGTCGCGCACAATCATGCTGGTTCCCATCAGTGCGGGGGTCGGTATTACTTCCGTCAGCCTTGGTACGCTGCGCGCGCTGGAACGTAACGGGGTCAGCGTCAGCTTTTACAAGCCCATCACCGAGACGGTGAAGCATGAGAAAAACAGAGATCGCAGCAACGAGATTCTGCGCCGTGCATCCAGCATGAAGGTACCCGAGTCCTTCAGCATGCACCACGCCGAATCGCTGATCGGGCGCGGCGACCTGTCCGATCTATTGGAAGCAATTCTGGCGCGGTTTCAGGAGGGAGCGACGAGGTCCGACGTCGCCATTGTCGAGGGCCTGGTACCCAATGCGGAAAACCAGTTTGCCAGCCAACTCAACCTGCAGATCGCAAAAACACTCGATGCGGAAATTGTACTGGTTGTATGCCCGGACCTGGATTCCACCCAGCAACTGAAAGACCGGCTGGAAGTCGCCATGGCGACGTTTGGTGGCGCCCAATCTGGCCGTGTTGTGGGCTGCATCGTCAACAAGGTCGGCGCGCCATCCCATGTGCCGGACGCGCCCGGGGCTGATATTACTGGTGTATTCGAAGGCCCGAAAATACGACGTGGCAACCTGGAAATTCTGTCACTTTTTGGCAAGAGCCCTCTGCCAATCATCGGCTGTATCCCGTGGAATGCAGACCTGGTAGCCCCGCGCGCGAAAGATCTGGCAGATCACTTTCAGGCCGAGATCATCAATTACGGGGAACTGGAGCACCGGCGACTGCACAGTGTCACATTCTGCTCGCGCTCGCTCGGCAATATGATCTACCGCTTTGAGCCCGGCGCCATGCTGGTCACCTCGGGAGATCGACCGGATGTGATCGTTGCCGCCTGCCTCGCCGCCATGAACGGGGTGAAAATCGGCTGCCTGCTGCTCACCGGCAGCTACAACATAGAGCCTATGGTGAGGAAGCTCTGTGGCCCCGCCATGGAAACAGGCTTGCCTGTGATGCTCGTCAACACCAATACCTGGCAGACTGCGCTACAGCTCCAGACTTTCAATACCGAAACCCCTACTGACGACGTCGAGCGAATCGAAAAGGTGCAGGACTTTATTGCCGGGCACCTGGACAACCAGTGGGTGGAGTCGCTCAGTAGTGAATCCAACCGGCCAAAGCGGTTATCCCCGCCCGCGTTTCGCTTTCATCTCACTGAACTCGCCCGCCGCGCCAACAAGCGTATTGTGCTCCCGGAGGGCGATGAGCCCCGCACCGTCAAAGCGGCGCTGGTTTGTGCAGAACGTGGAATTGCCAGACCCGTACTGCTTGGCGACCCGAAAGAAATTCACCGGGTCGCGGAGCAGCAGGGGCTGTCGCTCGGTGACAAGGTAGAAATTATCGACCCGAAATCAGCGCGCAACAAATATGTGGAACCGATGGTCGAGATCCGTAAGAGCAAGGGGCTTACCGAGATCGTCGCCAGGGAACAACTTCAGGACAATGTGGTACTCGGAACCATGATGCTGGCGGAGGACGAGGTGGATGGACTGGTGTCCGGAGCCGTCCATACCACCGCCAATACCATTCGCCCGGCACTGCAACTGATCAAAACAGCTCCGGGAGCAGCGCTGGTCTCCTCCGTCTTCTTCATGTTATTACCAGACCAGGTACTCGTGTACGGCGACTGCGCCATAAATCCGGACCCGAATGCCGAAGAACTCGCGGACATCGCCATCCAGTCCGCCGACTCCGCCAAAGCCTTTGGTATCGAGCCACGCGTGGCGATGATCAGTTACTCGACAGGTAGTTCCGGCACCGGCTCCGACGTGGACAAGGTGCGCGAGGCCACCAAGATTGCGCAGGGAAAACGCCCGGACCTGGTCATCGACGGACCACTGCAATACGATGCCGCAATCATGGAAAATGTCGCCAGGAAAAAGGCCCCGGGCAGCCCCGTGGCCGGCCGCGCTACGGTATTTATTTTCCCGGATCTGAACACCGGCAATACCACGTACAAGGCGGTTCAGCGCAGTGCGGATCTGATCAGTATCGGGCCGATGCTGCAGGGAATGCGCAAACCGGTGAATGACCTTTCCCGGGGCGCGCTGGTAGACGACATTATTTACACCATTGCGTTGACCGCAATCCAGTCCAGCCAGTTGGATTAATCCGGGGCGGGAATGTTCGATCGAATACCCCGGGCATCGGAGACTTCGCCGAGCGGCCGATCCTTGTCCACGAAACTTACCAGCGCACCGGCGACCACATACGCCTCGAGGCGGTGCTCGAAGGTATCACTGTAACCAAATGCCATACGATCCAGGCAGGCATGCACCTCTCGGTACTCCGGCGCGCTGCTTCTACAGGCCACCAGCCCTTTGCGCAAAACCGGCCATAGTTCCCAGATCTTGCGTCCCTCCTCTTTCACCGCTTTCAACCCGATGGCCAGCTGAGCTTCCTCCCGAGTCAAATCCGTACCCAGTGGATAGTAGGGCAACAACGGCATGCGGTGGCCCTGGGAAAAAACCGCGTGAATACGCTCCGGCGTATTATTACTGAAGGGTTCTGGAATCTCGTAGCCTTGCTCCACCTTGCCCGCGGCTTTCGCCTTGTCCAGAAGTTCCTTTTGAAAACGCGAATCGGCAATGCTCAGCATCGCCACGATCACATCGCGATCTGTTTTTCCCCTGAGGTCAGCAACACCATACTCTGTAACCACAATATCCCGCAGATGACGGGGAATTGTGCAGTGCGGGTACTGCCACACAATGTTGCTGCGAATACGGCCGCCGGATATTCGTGTACTGGCCACTGCAATCACCGAGCGCCCTCCAGGAAGCTCGTGTGCCTGAGCAACGAAATTGTACTGCCCGCCCACACCGCTCACGACACGCCCATCTTCCAGACCGTCAGAGATCACAGCCCCATTCAGTGTGACCATCATCGCCGAATTCACAAACCGGGCATGCTGGCGCTGCGCAATTTTCAGTGCACGCCCTTTCTGTAACTCATTGATGTAATCAATGGCGGTCATATTGATGCCCGCCATTTCTGACGCGGGCATGTCCCTCAGTGTCTGGTACATGGCTGTGGACCCAAGATAAAACCCGCCATGCAGCCAGGTGCCTCCCGGAAGCTTTTTCCCCTCGCGACTACCGAGCAACTTCTTGCGGCCTACACTGCTGTGAAGGTCGCAATCTTCCAGCTCCCCGTGCTTGTCGAGAAATCGGTGTCCCCGCCAGCTGTAACTCGGGTCCACAATACCGGCACGCTGAAGAAAATCTGTGTCTGCTTCCGTCAACGGGCACTGGATGCGTTCCGCATCCCTCAGGGCGACCAATAGCTCCTCGTTCACTACATTACTGACCCGGCCCTCGTTGAGGAGCCTTTGCAGGGTGGCATCGGCATAGACTTCACGTTTCATCACGCCGACGCGACGCAGGTGAAGAAACCCCTCAGGGACCATCTCACTGGCACCGTACAACCCCTGCTGAAAAACCCCCAATTCCAGAGGCAGTTCGCACAAAGACTGCTCAGCATCCTCATTCAATGACTGCAGGATGTCTCGATAATCCTCGTTTTTTGTCTGGCGCAATGTGAGCACATGACAAATGGCATCACCGAGCGCACCTATACCAATCTGTAACGTTCCACCATCCCTGACAAGGCCGGCGATATGGAAAGCGAGCGCATAATCGGTGAGCCGTATCGGGGGGTTGGGCGCGGGAAAAATTTCCTGCTCAAATGCGTCGCCCTGTAACAGAAAATCAAACACACCACGACCCACCCGCGCGTCGCCCCCAACAAATGGTAACTTCGGATTGATTTCACCAACCATGGTGATATGGCGATATCCCCGCTCGTCCGCAAGCTTCAGCAGAGGCAAGGTGAGATCCGGATTGGAACTCAGGCTGAAATCCCCGCTTTCATCGTCTGCCGGGGACACCATCTGAGCTACGACATTGACTCCCCGGTCCAGAAGGTCGCGGGGCACATGGGTGTAATTCGCACTCACATAGCTCTGCTGGGCCGACGGCGTTGACAGAAAGCTACCCGGCTGCATGAAAAACTCACAGACTTCCACATTGTCAGGCAACAGCCCCTTGCGTCGCGCCTGATTGTAAGCGAGGTCCTGGTAGTCGCTATACAGCCGATCCAGCAACGGCTGCACAAAACGCCGCTGAATTTCGCTGGAAGCGGAGGGCCGCTCGAGTGTCAGCGCGGTATAAATCGTGAGGGAAATTTCCGGATCCTGTTCCGCTCGGGCGTAGATGGCATTGGCAAAATGGTTGGCCTTGCCAATACCCAGCGGCAAGCCAAGTACAATGCGCTTTCCGACTTTTTCCAGTACCGCATCCACACACTGCTCAGCTGCGCTGAAGGTTTCCGGTTTCGTCATCACGCCCTGCTCCGCCTGCCCATCAATACGGGGAAATTGCCATGGGTTGGTCGACAATGATTTACGTTACGTTTGACCGATAACGGCTCTCGGCTACTGCAGCGTTTCGCTCGATCCCCGTTCCATCGATGTGCTGGGTAGCGACTCGTAGTGATCTACCTGAATCGCCTTGTTGACGGCTTCGGAAGTGACCCGAATCTGCTCGGCCTCTTCCGCAGAAATCAGGTTTTCCGACAACGCCTGGTCGATCGCATCGTCATTGAGGGCACGCACCCCCCCCTTCTTCATCTTCTCGCGGATAGCTTCGGTCTCGTGGGTACTCAGGAAGGCCTGCTCAACAATATCAATACCGTCGCCGCTGTTGCCAAGGAATACACCTTTGGTAAGCCGGTCCCGGGTTTCCGAAGGCACCATGATCAGATTGGCACACGCCCGCGCCTGACGATCCGACGCCGCGCGGATGCTGTGACCCCAGGGCATCGTCAGGAATTGCATCAGCTGGCCGACTATGCGCATGGGGAAGTTGTGGAACACCTCGATCAGGCTCACCTCGATATTGTGGAAGCCTGCGCGCATGGCGAACTCCAGCAGTGGACGATCTTCATCGGGACTGCCGTCGTCCTTGAAACGTTTCAACGTCGCGCTCATCAGGTAGAGCTCGCTCAGTACGTCACCGAGCCGCGCCGAGATCAATTCCTTGCGCTTGAGCTCTCCGCCCAATGACATCAGCGAGAACTCGGTAACCAGGGTCAACACTGCGGAATAGCGGTTCATCTGACGATAGTACTTCGCCGCCTCGCCGACGCCTCTGGGGCTGCTCGCAAACAAACCGCCGGTCCAGCCGTGAAACACCGCGCGACAGAATGTTTTGAGCTGGAACAGGAAGTGTTTGGGCAGCAGCGCATCGAGCTGCTTTACCCCCTCTTTTTCATCCGCATTGGTGGCGGCTTCCATTTCCTGCAGCAGATACGGGTGGCAGCGGATAGCGCCCTGGCCGAAGATCATCAGGCTACGGGTCAGGATATTCGCCCCTTCGACGGTAATCGCCACCGGTACTGCACGATATACATTTCCGAGATAGTTGAGTGGCCCATCCATGATCGCCTTACCGGCGTGAATGTCCATGGCGTCGTTGATGGCCTGGCGCAGGCCAAACGTCGCGTGTGCTTTCATGATGGCGGAAACCACCGCCGGCTTGCGGCCCTGGTCCAGGGCCCGGGTGGTTGCCTTGTGCGCGGAGTCCAGAACATAGGCAATCGATGCAATCTCAGCCAGGCGGCGCTGCACACCTTCGAATTTGCCGATGGGAATCCCGAATTGCTCACGGATATGGGCATAGGCACCCGTAGTCCGCGCAGCCAGTTTGGCGCCGCCGGTAGACAGGGATGGCAACGAGATACCACGGCCCGCGGCCAGGGCACTCATCAGCATGTGCCAGCCGTGGCCGATATTTTCCTGGCCACCAATAATCCAGTCCATTGGGATAAAGACATCTTTACCCCAGTTGGGGCCATTCATAAACGCCTGCATCGCGGGCAGGTGACGCTGGCCGATGGTCACCCCGGGAGTGTCCGTCGGCACCAATGCCACGGTAATCCCAAGCTCTTCCTGCTCCCCGAGAATATGCTCCGGGTCGTACAACTTGAATGCAAGGCCCAGCACGGTGGCCACTGGCCCCAGGGTGATATAGCGCTTGTGCCAGTTCACTTTCATACCGAGGGTTTTTTCGCCCTTGTATTCCTGATAGCAGACCACACCGCTATCGATCATTGCCGCGGCATCGGAACCAGCCTCCGGGCTTGTCAGGCCGAAACAGGGAACATCGCGCCCGTCGGCGAGCCGTGGCAAATAGTGTTTCTTTTGCTCAGCGGTTCCGTGCGCCATCAACAATTCTCCTGGCCCGAGAGAATTGGGCACCATCACGGTAACGCCAACACTGGTGCTCCGAGTGGATATCTTGGTGACGATCTCCGCGTGGGCAGTGGGAGAAAACCCGAGACCACCAAATTCTTCAGGAATAATGATGCCTAAAAACCGGTTCTTCTTGAGGAACTCCCAGATCTCCGGTGAAATATCGTGATCTTCGTAGGAAATTTTCCAGTCATCGACCATCTGGCAAAGCTCTTCTACCGGACCGTCAATAAAGGCCTGCTCTGCCTCAGTAAGCGTCGGCGGCCCCATACTGAGCAACTGGTCCCAGTCCGGCTTTCCCGAGAGTAACTGCGCGTCCCACCAGACTTCGCCCGCCTCCATCGCAGCCCGTTCGGTGTCGGAAATCGGTGGCAGGACTTTACGAATCCATTTCAACAACGGTGCGGTGATCCACTTCTGGCGCAGGCTACTCATTACTTATCCTTGTTTGCTGAAAATCGTGTCTGTACTCGATTTGCGGCTCGAGTCTGGACTAATGATGAATGAAAAATAGAGGTTTGCCAGCAACTATAGGCAATAGACGCAGGCAGGATGTGATCAGGCGACTGCCAGAGTGCCAATGCCGCAAAAAATAATCAATGCGGCAACCACCCGCTGGGGGGAAAAGCGCTCGTGAAGCAGCACTACGGAGATGATGGAGGCGAACAGGATACTCACCTCACGCGTTGCAGCAACTGCCGCCACGGGCATCATGGAAGTGGCCCACAATGCGATCCCGAAACCACCGGTTGCCAGCACACCGGAGAGCGAACTGCGCAAAAAGTTGGCACGGGCAAATGCGAGACCTTTCAGCGGGCGGGTCAGCAGTACAGCGACAATTACTCCGCCACCCGAAAGAATTTCCAGCCATGCGACATAGCTGAGCGGGTTGGCGACGCTACGCACGCCGGCAGCGCCAATGATCGTGTACCCGGTGATCGCAATCCCCGTGCCCAGCGAATAGAGAATCCCGGATCCACTGACACGGAGTTCTTTCATGATCAGTGCGAAAATGCCGCAGGTTACCAGCAGAATACCGGTGATCTGAAGTGGAGCGAGCGACTCATCGAGAAATAATAGTGCCGCGGTCGCTACCATTAACGGCGTGACACCGCGCGCGATCGGATAGGCGGTACCGTAATCCAGCGCACGGTAGGAGCGCGAGAGCAGGAAAAAATAGAGGTATTGAAAAAAGGCCCCGCCCAGGAGAAAACCCAGCGCATTTTTTCCAGGTAGCGGCAGCTGAGTGGCAAGTGCCGCCCCTACCAGCAGGCCAACACTGCGGATCATTGCCAGCTGCAGGAAACCCTCTTCACTGTGTTTGACCACCGCATTCCATACGGCGTGCGCAAGCGCAGATAGCAGGACCAGCGCGAAAAGTACAGATTCGGATATTACCAATTTACATAAGCAGTTGGGGAGAAACTATCACACCGTTATTATCGGCGTACAAATACTCTCCAGGTTTAAAGGTGACGCCGCCGAAAGTCACCGCAATATTGCGTTCCCCGATCCCCTTTTTTTCGGTCTTCATGGGGTGGCTTCCTAGCGCCTGTACTCCTAACTCTAGTCCAGAAATGGCATCCACATCGCGAATGCACCCGTACATCAGGATCCCTTCCCAACCGTTATCCGTGGCTTTTTCAGCCAGCATATCGCCCAGACATGCCCGACGCATCGACCCTCCGGCATCGACTACCAGAACCTTGCCGGTGCCCGGCTGCGCCACAAACTCGCGCACCAGTGAGTTATCCTCGAAGCACTTTATGGTGACGATTTCACCGCCAAACTGCTCGCGACCACCGTAATTGATGAACATGGGCTCTACGACCCGTACCAATTCGGGGTGGGCATCACAGAGATCGGGCGTGGAAATAATTGGCGTGGGCATCGCGGGCTCCTCGTCGACGATTGATAGTGGTTTCGCTAGGAAGCCATGATAACGGGCCATCCTCGCCCCAGCAGCCTACCCAAAAAAATACCGGGTATTATCCCGATGGATAGTACCCGGTAAATGGCTTGCCCCTATGCAAACTGCGGACAAGCGGGCTTGTCAAACTGTTTCCTGATTTAGAGCTCAACTCCTGTGGCTAACTTCAGTACGCCCTGGATCAGTAGGTCACAGTGACCGGCATACCAACGCGGGAATACTGGAAGAACTTGCGGGCCATATGCGGAGGCATACGCACGCAACCATGTGAAGCCGGATAACGGGGCACATGGCCTGACGCATGCATGCCAATACCGCCGTTAAAACGAATGTAATGGTTCATTTTCGCACCGCGATAGTAAGTACCGGCGGGACGACGGTGTTTACGAGTATCCACATCCGCTTTCACCACGCGGCCGGTGTTGCGGTCGACAAAGCTGCCGTAAATGCTCGAGCGGTGGTTGGGGCGTTTTGCGAGCACGCGGAACTTGCCGGGACTGGTGCGAAAACCCTGTTTCCCCGAAGAAACCAGCGATACACCAACGAGTCGGCCGCCTTTATAGAAGTAGGCTTTTTGCTCGGACAGGTTAATACGGATGGAAGGAGACCCCGAGGAGTTCATCGCAGCCTGATCATCAAACCAGTTGGCACCGGAGTGCGCGTCGGCGAGTGTCGGCCACAGGCTGCCCACAAGTGCGCCGACAAACAGCATCAGCGCCGCAACCAGGTTTCTTGTACTGTCCCGGCGATCACTTTGTACCGCGCCTGCACGGCTGGCGGATGTTGTTTCACACCAACGCCAGTCTGGTTGAGCGGCAACTGCTGAAAATTCAGGTATGTGGTTTTCTTGCGTGGATGTCAGACGTCTATGCATGGCGGCACCTCAATCACTACATCAATCGAAGATCCGTTTTTGAAAACCGCATTTTCAGAAACTTATAGGGAAGTTTTTGAGAACACGGCTTTTCCGAAAAATGAATTTCGGCGGCTTTCCCGAAACCGATCAAAAATACGGGAAGCTTGCTCGATTCTATTGAACAGGCACCGCGTCCTTAGACTGATTTATATGGGGAGGTAGCTGTTTTATGGAAATTGGCAATCGACTTAAGATGGCGATCAAAGCATCACAAGGTTGTGGCTCACGAGCCACCAATAACGTCTTCACAAAGTTTGCGCGGGAAATAGAATATTATTTCTGCTACGTGCACAAAAAAAGCGACCAAAATGGTCGCTTTTTCTCGAGTCAAGCCATAGCAGGCCACATTCTCTCTGGGATTATGTGGCCAACGACGCTTCGCGCCGGCTTTGGCCGGATCAAACCTTCTGGTTGGCAAGGAACAGCCAGGTATCCACCGCGGTGTCCGGATTCAGCGAGACACTGTCGATCCCCTCCTCCATCAGCCACTGGGCGAAATCCTTGTGATCGGAAGGCCCCTGACCGCAGATACCAACGTACTTCCCGGCCTTTTTACATGCCTGGATCGCACGGGATAGCAGCATCTTGACTGCGGGATCGCGCTCGTCAAACAGATCAGCTACCAGCCCGGAATCCCGGTCGAGCCCCAGGGTAAGCTGGGTCAAATCGTTGGAGCCGATGGAAAAACCATCAAAATATTGCAGGAACTCGTCTGCCAGCAGCGCGTTGGATGGCAGCTCGCACATCATGATGACCTTCAGGCCGTTCTCACCGCGCTTGAGACCGTTTTCTTCCAGCAATTCGATAACCTGGCGGGCCTCGTCCGGGGTGCGTACGAACGGAACCATAATCTCAACGTTGGTTAGCCCCATTTCGTCGCGGACTTTCTTCAGTGCTTTACACTCCAAAGCGAAGCACTGGCGGAAGTCCTTGGAGCGATAGCGAGCGGCACCGCGGAAGCCAAGCATCGGGTTTTCTTCACTCGGCTCGTACATCTGCCCACCCACCAGGTGCGCATATTCGTTGGACTTAAAATCCGACAGGCGCACGATGGTGCGGTTGGGCGCGAACGCAGCCGCGAGGGTGGCGATACCCTCAACCAGCTTCTCCACGATGAAATCTTCCGGCGAAGCGTAACCGCCGATGCGATTGCGGATATTCTTTTGCAGATCGAGCGGCAGGCTATCCAGCTCCAGCAGCGCTTTGGGGTGGATACCAATCATGCGGTTGAGGATAAATTCCAGGCGTGCAAGACCGACACCCTGATTCGGCAGGTTACTGAAGGCGAAAGCACGATCAGGGTTGCCCACATTGAGCATAATTTTGAATGGCAGTTCCGGCATATCCGTCACTTCGGTCAGCGAGCGTTCGAAGTCCAGCTCACCGGCCATGACAAATCCGGCGTCCCCCTCCGCGCAGCTGACAGTCACCGGGGTTCCCGTGCTGAGCTTATCGGTGGCATCGCCACAGCCCACTACCGCGGGAATGCCCAGTTCGCGGGCAATGATCGCCGCGTGACAGGTACGGCCACCACGGTTGGTAACAATGGCGCTGGCCTTCTTGAGCACCGGTTCCCAGTCCGGATCGGTCATGTCGGTAACCAGGACCTCACCGTCCTGCATCTTCGCCATATCCTCAACGCTATCCAGTACCCGCACCTTGCCGGCACCGATACGCTGACCAATGGCGCGGCCTTCGCACAGGATGTCACTGCGCTCATGCAGCTTGTAGCGTTCGATGCTTGTACCGGTATCCCGTGAACGGACTGTCTCCGGGCGGGCCTGAACAATAAACAGCTTGCCGCTATCACCGTCTTTGGCCCACTCGATATCCATCGGCCGCTGATAGTGCGCTTCGATCTTGCGTGCCTGATTCGCGAGCTCGGTGAGCTCCGCATCCGTCAGGGAAAAACGCAGGCGATCCTCTTCCGGGACCGGTACCGTCTTGACCGATCGGCCGCATTCGCCACCCTGGTCATACACCATTTTGATCGCTTTGCTACCGCGGTTACGACGCAAAATGGCGGGTCGGCCGGCTTCCAGGGCCGGCTTGTACAGGTAGAACTCATCGGGGTTCACAGCGCCTTGCACTACCGTTTCCCCGAGGCCATAGGCGCCAGTGACAAAAATGACATCGCGGAAGCCGCTTTCGGTATCCAGGGTGAACATGACTCCGGAGGCCCCGGTCTCACTGCGCACCATATGCTGGATACCCGCAGACAGGGCAACGCCCACATCCGCGTAACCGGTGTGTACCCGATAGGCAATGGCGCGATCGTTGTAGAGGGAGGCAAACACCTCCTTTACCGCCTGCAGTACAGTCTCGATGCCGCGGATATTCAGGAAGGTCTCCTGCTGGCCGGCAAAGGAGGCATCTGGAAGATCCTCCGCAGTCGCGGAAGAGCGCACCGCAACCGCGGTCTCGCCCCCACCCAGAGCCTCATAGCCCGCGCGGATCTCCGCTTCCAGCTGACTTGGGAATGGCGTATCGAGCAGCCACTGACGGATCTCCTCGCCGGCCGCCGCCAGCGCGGTCACATCGTCAACGTCGAGGCCCTTCAGGCGCTCGGCGATACGCGTGTCCAACTGGGCACTGGCGAGGAATTCGCGAAAGGCGTCTGCGGTCGTGGCAAAGCCACCCGGGACACTGACACCGGCACCGGACAGGGAGGAAATCATCTCTCCCAGTGACGCATTTTTGCCGCCAACCTTGTCGACGTCGGCCATGCCCAGCTTCGCGAACTCGAGTGTGTAAGTGGTCAATGGATTGCCCTCTGCAACTGCTATTCTGGCGGGAGATTATAAGGAAGGGTTTTGTAAATAATACCCCGGATAAAACGGTCAAAACCCCGTATTTCTGTTGTAATTTTTCTACAAGACCCGATCGGGCAAGCTCTGAATTTTCCGGAAGCCATATGCCGCAGCCGCGACAACGCCGGCAGGGAGAGCCCATCACCGTTACGGCGAGATTGCACTTTGAGATACCATACAGTCGGAAAACAAGAGGCAGGCCGATGAACGGACAGCAACACCCCAATACCACAAGCAAACCCGGCGCCAAGCGCACCGCTTTTTTTATATCAGACGGCACCGGCCTCACGGTTGAAGGTATCGGCCACAGCCTGCTTGCACAATTTCGCGACCAGCCCGTGGAGCAGGTAACCTTCCCCTACGTGGATTCCGATGCAAAGGTTAACCAGGTGTTACAGCGCATTGAGCGCGCCGCCGAGGTGTCTGGCCTGCAGCCGATTATCATCACCAGTATCGTATCCGACCAGATCCGCAAGCAGTTGCACCGGAGTTCTGCGTTGATGCTGGATGTATTTGAAAGTTATCTCGCACCTCTGGCCAACCTGTTTGGTACCGACCCGGCACGCACGGTGGGTGTTTCCCATGGTATTGCCGACAATCCACGCTACACGGCGCGGATCGACGCTGTACATTTCGCCATGGACAACGACGACGGACGTCGCACCCGCGAGTTTGAGAGTGCCGACATCATTCTGGTCGGCGTGTCGCGGTCGGGAAAAACGCCAACCTGCCTGTACCTCGCGCTGCAATTCGGCTTGCGCGCAGCGAACTATCCGATTACCGAAGAGGATATGGACTCCACCGCCCTGCCAAAGATACTGCGCCCTTTCCAGCACAAGCTGTTTGGCCTCACCATCGACCCCCGTCGCCTTATGAGTATTCGTCAGGAGCGGCGCGCAAACAGCCGCTATGCTTCGCCGGAACAGTGCGAGTTTGAAGTGCGCCAGGTAGAGCAGATGCTGCGCCGGGCACAGATCCCCTATCTCGACGCTACCGAGCTGTCCGTAGAGGAACTCGCCACCCGGTTGATGTCCCAGGCAGGTATCGAACGCAGAATCAGCTAGATTTTCTATAGAAGCACGAATTGGAGTAAAGTAGCGCCGCCCAAAAGGTGTTGCCGCTGCCGGCCGGGCCAGGCCCCGGGACTTCCCGGCATCAGCCATAATGTCAGCTGATGCACTGGCATCCCGTTCAGCAGCCCGAAATGGAACCAGTGCGATGAACTCGCACGGAAGCTTGGTTGACGTTTTGCAAATAGTTTCCCTGCCCTATTCTCCAAATACCGGAGTTGCATTTACTGCACTCGCCGACCTGCCTCGCCCAGTTTGGCTGGATTCCGGGCAGCCCGGGGCCCGGGGTGGACGTTTTGACATCCTGAGCGCTGACCCGGTAAACAACCTCACGCTCAATGCCACAGACCGGGATCCCTTTGAAACACTGGATGACCTTCTGTGTGAGCTCGCCCCGCAGGAAGTGGACCAGCAAATCCCGTTCTGCGGCGGGGCCATCGGCTACGCCGGCTACGAGCTCGGCGCCAGAGGGAACTTCCTGTCAGCAGACGACCGGGAAACACCGCTGCCTGCCGGGCACTTTGGCCTCTACACCTGGGCGCTCATCGTCGACCACCAGCTACAGGCGACACACCTGATCTTCCATCCGGCCTGTACCGAGATTCAGAAACGCGACCTGAAGGCGCGCTTTACCGGCCTGGATTGGGAGGCTGAGCCCCGCACCGAATCCTTTCGCCTGACGTCTGGATTCCGCCATGAATTCAGCGCCCAGGAGTATCAGGCACAGGTCGGGGAGATCCTCCGGTACATCCGCGCTGGAGATATCTATCAGGCGAATTTTACCCAGCGCTTTTTTGCTGAATATACCGGATCCCCGCTGACCGCCTACCTGGCACTTCGCAGCGTGGCCGCTGGCCCTTTCTCGGCATACCTGTCGCTACCACAGGGTGAGATTCTGAGCCTGTCCCCGGAGCGCTTCATCCTGGCCGACGGAAATTTCTTACAAACCGAACCCATCAAGGGCACTGCACCTCGCAGCACTGACCCCGCCCGGGACACCGAGCTGGCCAAAGCCCTGGCGGCAAGCCGCAAGGATCGCGCCGAGAACCTGATGATCGTGGATCTCTTGCGCAACGATTTCGGCAAGGTATGCCAGCGCGGAAGCGTCCGGGTGCCCAGCCTGTTCGAGCTGCAGAGCTTTGCCAACGTGCATCACCTCGTGAGCACCATCACCGGCCAGATACCGGAGGATTTCGGTTTTGCCGAAGTCCTCGCAGCCACCTTTCCGGGAGGCTCGATCACCGGCGCGCCAAAGCGTCGATCCATGGAGATCATCCGCGAGCTCGAGCGCAGCCCTCGCGGGGTCTACTGCGGAAGCGTTGGCTATATCAGCACCTGTGGCCGCGCCGATTCCAGTATCGCCATTCGTACACTCACGGCGAGCAATGGACATATCAGCTGCGCTGCAGGCGGTGGCATCGTGGCAGATTCCGACCCCGCGGCAGAACACCGGGAGTGTCTGGACAAGGTTCGGGTATTACTCGACACACTGGAAGACCGCTTCTCATAACAGACCCACATCACGGCAATCAGAGTTGTTAAAACTGTCTCCCGCGCTGGATATCGGGTTATAAATCTATCACCCAATGGTATTTCCCCCATCACCGGGACTCTGCTAGATTTCGCGCCAATCCAATTTCCGGTTCCCCCGGCTTTTTTGTCGTGGGCGCAAAACATAAGGCGGTGTCTCATGCGTATCACCCTGGTAAAAAAAGTACTCGCCGATGGCTCCCTGTGTGCCAAGTGCAAGGATGTCGAGCAAAAGCTCAAGGAAAACGATCAGGAAAAATTTCTCGACGAAACGCTGATTGCCGATGAGCGGGACCCGGAAAGTGCCGGTATGCAACTGGCACAGCGCCTTAACGTACAGCGCGCGCCCTTCTTTGTAGTGGAAAAGGAAGGGAGAGACCCAGAGGTGTATACCGTTTACTTCAAGTTCGCGAAAGAAGTCTTGAGTACCGTGAGTTGAGCTGTCAGGTACCGTACCGACACCGAAGAAACAAAAAAAGCCCGGCATCAGCCGGGCTTTTTGATTCTGTACAGGAACCGGAACGAGGAATCAGTATACGGGCAGGTCAATATGTGAAAAGAGCTCGTCCACTTCAGCACGAGAAGAGGCCTGAGAGGCCTTCTCTACCAGTTCACGCGTCAGGTGGGGAGCGAACTGCTGGATGAATTCATACATAAACCCACGCAGGAAAATGCCTTTGCGGAAACCGATTTTGGTAACACTGCTTTCAAACAATTCACTGGCATCCAGCGCCACCAGATCACTGTCCTCATCTTCCACGGCTGCCATGTCGGCGACGATACCGATACCGAGACCCAGCCGCACATAGGTTTTGATCACGTCCGCATCGGCGGCCGTGAATACGACTTTCGGCGAAAGCCCCTTTTCCAGAAAGGCTTCATCCAGTTTGGAGCGTCCGGTAAAGCCGAATACGTAAGTAACGATGGGGAATTTCGCCACATCTTCCAGGGTGAGCTTGGGCAACTGAGCCAGCTCATGCCCCTTGGGAACCAGGATGCACCGGTTCCATCGGTACACCGGCATCATCACAAGGTCACTGAACAGTTCCAGGGCTTCCGTGGCAATAGCGAAGTCGGCAGTACCGTCCGCCGCCATCTCGGAAATCTGCATCGGTGTACCCTGATGCATGTGCAGGGATACTTCCGGGTAACGAGCGATAAATGCTTTTATTACAGGAGGCAGCGCATAGCGTGCCTGCGTATGGGTGGTGGCGATTGCAAGGCTGCCGCGCTTGTCATTGCTGAACTCCTGCGCGACCTGTTTGATGTTTTCCACCTTGCGCATGATCTCGCCGGCGGTTTTGAGAATCGCCTCCCCTGCCGGGGTCACCCGGGTCAGGTGCTTGCCGCTGCGGGCAAAGATCTCGACACCCAGCTCGTCCTCGAGTAGCCGGATCTGCTTGCTGATCCCGGGCTGCGAGGTAAACAGACTCTGTGCCGTGGCAGAAACATTGAGATCGTGATGCGCCACTTCCCAGATATAACGCAACTGCTGCAGCTTCATAGTCTCTCCCTGTCTACGGCTGGCCATGGCGGTACAGACTGCCGCCACGCTCAATTTTACGCCAGCTGTTGGTTATAAAAACTTAGCGACTTTATGCGGGAAAAGAATAGCAGCGAAATGACTGACGAGCCAACACTTGGCTATTAACGCGGGTTAAAAATGAGGAAATGGTTACTAAAAGTGACTTTGAGGGAGACATATACGCCAGATGCTTGTCGATGGCGGCAAATTATTCTGGCACTATTTAAACCAAACTAATCCTCCAGATTAGCGATACCGTGCGGCACATGGCCGGTGGCCACATGTTGTGCCGCCGAGGCGCAATGGTTGGGCTGATCATCGAAAAACACATCGGCCCCAAACGCCCGCAGAAACTCACCTTTCGGCAAACCACCGAGGAAGATGGACTCATCGATACGGATATTCCAGGCCCGCAAAGTACGAATCACGCGTTCGTGAGCGGGTGCAGAACGCGCGGTTACCAGCGCCGTTCGAATGGGACAACGCTCCGCCTCAAACTCCCCTTGCAAGTGCTGCAGTGCCTCAAGAAACCCCTTGAAAGGCCCTCCCTGCAACGGCTGCTTTGCAGACGCACGCTCTGCAGTAGTAAACGCAGCCAGCCCCTCGCGCTTGAAGATCTGCTCCGCCTCATCAGAAAAAATCACCGCATCGCCATCGAATGCAAAGCGCAGCACTTCGTCGCCTCGCTGGCGTGCGCCACCGGGAATGAGTGTTGCCGCTGCAATACCCTGCTCCAGGGCCCGGCGAACATCACTGCCGTCGGTGGACAGGAAAAGATGGCAACCGAACGGCGAAATGTAGCGGTAAGGGCTACCGCCATTGCAGAATGCCGCGCGGCTGATTCTCAGCCCGTAATGCTCAATGGAGTTGAATACCCGCAAGCCGGTATCGGCACTGTTACGCGACAGCAGAATCACTTCCACCCGGGGTTCACCGCCCAGGCGTTCGTTGATCTGCAGGAATTTCTCGACCAGCGAGAATGCCTCGCCTTTCGGGAGAACATCATTTTCCCGCTCAATCTGATACGCCGAAAATGCCTCAACGCCCTGCTCCTCATAAACCTGGTGACTCTCACGCAGATCAAACAGGGCGCGCGATGAAATCGCAATGATGAGTTTGTTCGCGGGTGGCGATTGGCGGTTGTTGCTCATGGCGATAAATGCCCTCAGGGCGCCTCCACATCATCCAGCCCGGAGGGCTTTTCATCGTTGCGATGGGGCTCCAGCAATACCAGCAACATATTGAGCAGATCGGCGCGAGTGCGCTCCGAGCGCACCCCCTCCTGGTTCACGACCACCAGAAGCATCGCGTGGCAGGTTTCGAGTGTAGCTCGGGCGAGCCGGTTGGTCTCATTGGGTGGACAGGTAAAACCGAGGCGACGGAACATATCCACAAGGTGGTTGATGACCAGCTCATCGTGGCGCTCATCCAGCTCATGCAATTCCGGTATTCCCCACATCGCCTGAACCAGTGGCAGAAGACCCCGCTGCTCGCGGTACACAGACATCCAGCGCTTGAGCAGGTCATCGAGGAAGTCTTTGAGGCTGAGCTGCTCAAGATTCATCGCGGCAAGCTCGTCCAGACGCTCGGTAAGGCTCGCCAGCCACTGCTCGCCCATCGCGTAGAGGATGGCGTGCTTGTTCGGGAAATAGTGATACACGGAGCCGACAGAAACGCCGAGCTCCTTGGCGATCAGGATGGTGGTCAGGTCATTCAGACCAACCTGCTCCAGCAGCCGGCCGGTGGTGTCCAGTATCTGGCGCGCCCTCTCCCGGGCACGGGCCTGAACCGGCTCCCGTCGCGGCGACAACTGATTTTTACGGCGATTCTGTTCTGCGGTCGACACTACGTAATCCTTTTCACTGAAGTGTCTTTTTAACATAAATGGCCCACTCACTCACCAACAAAAAGGCCGGCTATAGAAGCCGGCCATTTTGTTCATCCTGTGAGACGAAAGGAACCGTATCAGAAGCGGTAGTCCAGGTTTACACCCACGACACGCCCGCGCGACGGGTCGGTTTTGGTTGCGGGCAGATTGTACAGTGCGGGAGCGTAACCCCAGTGGTAGTACTCTTCACCGGTCAGGTTCTCGGCATAGATACCCGCGGTCCAGGACTCATCCGGCGCGGTGAGCGCAAGACGCACATTGAACACATTGCGCGCATCCAGTTTCACCGCCTCAGTGTTCTCCAGATCGGACCACTGCTCACCGGTGTAGGTGTACTCAGCAGCGTAAGAGATCTCACCCAAGCCGGTGTTCTGGGTATACGTCAGTACGGTGGCCGAGGAGAACTTCGGAGAAAACGCCATCTCGTTGCCGTTACAGCTATCGCACAGCTCTTCGGGTGCACCATTGAATTCGGTATCCAGCAGCGCTGCACCCCAGTAGAGGTCCAGGTTGTCGGTAATCAGCCAGCGGGCATCCACTTCCAGGCCGCGGCCTTCGGACTCACCCACATTGCGGGTGATCGCGGCCGCGCCCACCCAGAACGCCTGCTGCATGTCGTCGTAGGAGTACTGGAAAGCCGCCGCGTTCAGTGCCATACGGTTGTCCAGCAAGCGCGCCTTGATACCCAGCTCGTAAGACAGCACGGTTTCTTCGTCAAAACGGCTCGGTTCTGCATTGCCGGCATTCACCTCGTAGCCCTGCTCGTCCAGCCACTCGTACTGGCTGTCTTCATCCGTACCGTACGCCGGGTCGGTGATGCGATAAGACAGATAGTCGAAGCCGCCGGACTTGTAGCCGGTGGCTACGCTGGCGTAAGTGGTCAGCTCGTCACTGATGATGTGCGTCAAGGTTACACGGCCGGAGACATTGTCCCATGTGTGGTCGCCGCGAATTCCGTCCTCATCGGTATACATGGCCTGGTAATTCCAGCCACCGGTCCAGGTGTCCGGCCAGGGGGAAACCACATCGTAGGTTTTCTGATCCTGGGTGTAACGGGCACCGAAGCCGAGGCTAGTGGAATCGGTCAGGTCGTAAGTGGTATTGGCAAATACACCCCAGCCGGAGTAATCCCCGAGGGTATCCGCTGCTTCAATGGAAAGGTTATCCGGAGCGTATTCCCAGGGGTCACCCTCGAAGCCAAAGGCTTCGTCCAGAACATCCTGAGGCAGCGAGGCACAGGTATCGAAAGTGTCCAGACCCTCTTCCCATTCGTCTGCGTAAATACCGTCACAGATAAAATCTTCGTTATCGATTCCGGCAAAGTAGGCGTTGACCTCTTCCTGGTAATAGGAAGCGCCCAGCACGTAATTGAATGGGCCTGCGCTGTTTGAGGTCAGGCGGAATTCCTGACTGAAGAAATCGCCGGTCTGATCGCGCACGTACTTGTCGATTGGTTCGGGGGTACCATCGAAATCTTCGATGTAGGTGTAATTGTGGGTCTTGTAGCCGGTAATGGATGTAAAGGTATTACCGCTATCTAGCTCGTGTTCGACCGTCAGGATGACGTCGGCGATCTCGGATTGATCGACACCCTGCACGTCGTTGTATACCTGATCGTAGTCTGCTTCCGGAATCTCGTAAGCGTAACCTGCACCGCTGTCGAAGGCCCGGTAGATAGTGCCATCGCCCTCGCGATCCTCATACTGCGCCAGCAGAGTGACGGTGGTTGCGTCAAAGCCATCGTAAACCGCGGTGAAGCGCATGGCGTTCAGCTCGCTGGCACCGAGGTCGGGACCACCGGCGAGGTTTTCCACGTGGCCATCCTGGGAAAAGTGCTTGCCCGAAATACGCACCGCCAGATCCTCACTCACCGGCACGTCTACGCCACCTTCAAGCTCGGTGCGGCCATACTGGCCAGCGCCAACCGAGACATCGCCGGCGAATACTTCGCCCGGCTTCCGGGAGGCCATGGAAATGGCGCCGGACGCCGTGTTCCGACCAAACAGGGTGCCCTGCGGCCCCTTTACGACTTCAACACGCTCCAGGTCGTACATGCTCGGCGTGGCACCGGTGCGGCTCTGGTAAACGCCATCGAGGAAGATACCCAGTGCCGGATCGCTACCGCTACCGAAACTGTTGTTGTTGACGCCGCGCACGGACACGGAATCGAAGAAGGAGTCATTCGTCTCACCAGAGATTCCTGGTGTCAGAGAGAACAGATCCTTGAAGTCGGAGAGGTTGGAGTCCTTGATGGTATCGCCACTGAAGGCGCTGACGGCCATGGGCACGTCTTTTAGAGACTCAGCGCGCATCTGCGCAGTGACGGTCACTTCCTCGATTTGCGCGGCTGCCACTGCACCACCGCTGACGGTCAATACGGCGGCACCAATGGTGGAAGCCAGCAGGTTCTTTCTGGCCACAAACGGCTTATTTGATAGCGTCATCTTTACTCCCCGTGGGTTATTTTTATCGGGAGTCTGCCCTTTCATTACCACTCAGGACCGACCCGGCGACTGAAGCATTGGGTTTGTTATCCCACAAACCGAACAATTATTCAATTTCCAATTTACCGGCCCAGCTTATCCTTCAAGCTGTAGTAGAGCATTCCCGCTACTAGCCCTGGCCAACGCAACAACGTTCCCCCGGGGAAGTTGTGTGTCGGAATGCGCGACAATATATCAAACCTTTCCTCGGTACCGGCAACCACCTCCGAAAGTATTTTTCCGGCGAATGTGGCTGTCGGAACGCCGTGCCCGGAATAACCCTGGCTGTAGTACACATTGGGCTCGAGGCGGCCGATGCTTGGCATTCTGTTGAGGGTGATCGCCAGCGTCCCGCCCCATCCATAATCGATGCGGGTATCGGCCAGCTGCGGATAGACTTCCAGCATGTATTTGCGCACGAAAGCGCGAATATCTTGAGGGAAACGGGAGGTGTAATTCTCTCCCCCGCCGAAAACCAGCCGGTTGTCACCGGAGAGTTTCCAATAATTGATCACAAACAGCGTGTCTTGAAGCGCGTAATCGTTCGCTATCAATTCCCGTGCCAGCTCTTCCGGAAGCGGCTCGGTTGCCAGTACAAAGTTATTGATCGGCATGATGCGCCCGGCCATACGCGGCTCGAGGTCGCCCAGATAGCCGTTGCAGGCAAGCACCACATTGCGTGCGCGCACGCGGCCTTTTGCGGTATTTACCTGGCAGGGCGTACCACCGCTGTAGCTGGTGACGCGGCTGTACTCAAAAAATTCAACGCCCGCTTTGGCTGCCGCCCTGGCCAACCCCAGCGCGTAGTTGAGCGGGTGCAGATGCAGGGAACCGTCATCCACCTGCCCACCGTGGAACCGATCCGAACCCACCAGGGTTCTAACCTCGTCCTTATCGGCGTATCGCATTTTGCTATAGCCGTACCGCTGGTTAAGAAGCTCGACCTCTTCTTTCAGCCAGGCATCGTGGCTGGGCTTGGCAGCCAGGTGCATGATGCCCCGTTTCAGGTCGCACTGAATATCGTGCTTGCGGATCAGCTCCTCTACCAGCGCCACCGCCTCCAGCCCCATATCCCACAAGGTTTTTGCGGTATCGAGCCCCAACATCTTTTCCAGGTCTTCCTGGCCTTTGCGCTGGCCAACGCCAACATGACCACCGTTGCGGCCGGAAGCGCCCCACCCTATCCTCTCGGCTTCGAGCACGACCACCTTGAAGCCACGCTCCGCGAGGTGCAGTGCCGAAGACAAACCGGTGTAGCCCGCACCAATAATGCACACATCAGCCTCCACATCCCCTTCCAGCGCACCATACAAAGGCGCGTCGTTCGCGCTGGCCGCGTAGTAGGAATCGGTATGGCCGAGCAGCTTGGTTACTGTTCCGCTGACAGGCATGGACATTCTCCAAAAACAAACAGGTAAGTGCGCCGGCTTAGTGGCAGCAAACCCAAGGCGCAGGGAGCTCGGCTCTCCTGAAACCTCGGCCAACCACAAAAACCGAAGGATTGTTCAATATTTCTTGAATGATAATTCGGTTTCTTGTAATAATCAAAGCTCGCAGGAAGAAAAACCTAAAGTTACTCACCTGCGCCCGCGCACATCCGCTGTTTGGGATGTTTAGGCGGGATATATACTAAAGAACCCCAATCGGGGAAAAGGCCCTTTATTAACAAGGTGTACCATGGACAAGATTACCCAGTGGCTCGCAGAACACTCCATTTCCGAGGTCGAGTGCCTGGTACCGGACATGTCCGGAAACGCGCGGGGCAAATTTACCCCTACCGATAAATTCCTCACCGAAGACAGTCGCCTACCAGAAAGCATCCTGGTACAGACGGTCACCGGTGACTATGTGGATGAACACAACGAACTGGTAGACCCGGCAGATACCGATATGCTGCTGGTTCCCGACCCGGACTCTATCCGTATCAACCCCTGGGCCAACGAGCCTACCGCGCAGATTATTCACGACTGTTACACACGGGACGGCAAGCCCCACCCCATCAGCACCCGGAATATTCTCAAGTTCGTACTTGAGAAGTATGCGGAACAGGGATGGCAGCCCGTTGTTGCACCAGAGGTCGAGTTTTACCTGATCAAACGCAACCTGGACCCGGACGAAAAGCTGTCCGCACCGGTGGGGCGCTCTGGGCGTACCGAGAAAACCCGCCAGTCCTACAGTATCGATGCGGCCAATGAATACGAGTCGATCATCGAAGACATGTACGACTTCTGTGAGGCACAGGGGCTGGACGTGGACACCCTTATTCACGAGTCCGGCACTGCACAGATGGAGATCAACTTCCTCCACGGCGACCCGCTGAACCTAGCCGACCAGGTTTTCACGTTCAAACGTACGGTGCGCGAGACCGCACTGCGCCACGGCATCTATGCCACCTTTATGGCGAAGCCGATGGAGGATGAACCGGGCAGTGCCCTGCACCTGCACCAGAGCGTAATCGACACAAAAACCGGAAAAAATATTTTTGTAAACGACGATGGCACCGAAAACGAGCGCTTCATGCACTTTATCGGTGGTATGCAGAAATACACTCCCGGCTTCATCACCTTCTTTGCCCCGAACGTGAATTCCTACCGGCGTTTCACGCCGGAAATGGCAGCGCCCACCAGCCTGCACTGGGGTTATGACAATCGCACCACTGGCCTGCGTGTGCCCGACAGCTCTGCGCAGGCGAAGCGGCTCGAGAACCGCTTCCCCGGTGCCGACTGTAACCCCTACCTGGCCATCGCCACGTCCCTGGCATGTGGGTACCTCGGCATGATGAACCAGGTCAAACCCAGCGAACCCTACAAAGGGGACTGCTCTTCAGAGCCGATTACCCTTCCACGCACCCAGGAGCATGCCCTGAGCCTGCTGGCAGAATGCCCGGAAGCCGTGGAAATGTTCGGGGACACTTTTGTGCGTGCCTGGGCAGCAATCAAACGCGACGAGTACGAAGAGTTCAATCGTGTAATCAGCTCATGGGAGCGGGAATACCTGCTACTGAACGTCTAGTACCCGGTAACTCCCAGCCCACAAAAAAACCCGGCTATTGCCGGGTTTTTTTGTTTCGCCTCGCCAGCTACTTGTGGCTCGGGTCTTTCCAGTAATCCTTCACCGTATCTTTCATTTCCCGCGCCAGGATTGAAATTCCGAACAGGTTGGGTAGCGTCATCAACACAATGGCCACCGCGGAGAGGTTCCAGATAATCGTAGTGTCTTCGATGGCCGCCCAGAAAAAGGCCACTACATATACCAGGCGGTAAGGCATCACCGCCTTGGGACCGAACAGGTAAATCATCGAACGGTCGCCGTAATACGACCAGGCGATGGCAGTAGAGAAGGCAAACAGCAAGATACCCAGCGTGACAATGTAACTGCCGTATTCCCCAAAGAAGCCCTTCTGGAAGGCCCGGTTGGTCAGCGCCACCGAGTGCAATAATGAATTCCCCCAGACTTCGACATTCTGGTTCACAAGCCGTCCGTCGTTGACATTCAGCACACCGGAATAATTATCGTCGCCCACCCGGAACTCAACCCCTTCGGCAACCGACCTGGAATTGATCACGGTAAATTCATCTTTATTCAGCGGCTGGCCGTCGGCAACCACGATTGTGCCCGTATAGGTGCGCACATCGCTGTCGAGCCCACTCAGGAATCCAAACAGCTGCTTGACGTGTGCCTCGTCTTTATCGGTATAGGCCCCTGCCAGCACGCGCATATCCGCCCGCTCAAAGCGGTTCATATGCTTTTCGGTCCACACGCCGGAAGACAGGATTACCAGGCCGGTCAGGGTACAAATGATCAGGGTATCGATAAAGGGTTCCAGCAGGGAAACCATACCCTCGGATACGGGTTCATCGGCACGTGCCGCGGCGTGCGCAATCGGTGCCGAGCCCTGGCCCGCCTCGTTGGAGAACAGCCCCCGGTTTACACCGCGGTTGAAGGCGTAGGCAAAGCTGGCACCGAGGAAGCCGCCCATAGCCGCACTGCCATTGAACGCACCGGAAAATACTGCAGCAAAAGAAGGGATGATGTTCTGGTAGTTATACAGAATGACCGCCAGCGCACCAATGATGTACAGCACCGCCATTACCGGAACAATGGTCGAGGTGACTTTGGCAATACGCGTAATACCACCGATGATCACCATCCCAAGCAGGATGGCCAGTACCCCGCCCGTCACCATCTTGCTGAGACCAAAGGTATCGTGCATGGCCTGGGCAATATTGTTCACCTGGGGCAGGCTACCGGTACCAAACGAACTGATCACCGTTGCGATCGCAAAGATCACGGCCAGCCATTTCATGTTCAGGCGACGCTCCATGTAAAACATGGGGCCACCCGCATAAAAACCATCCGCCGCTTTAATACGATATTTGTGGGAAAGGGTTACTTCCACGAACTTGGTCGTCATACCCAGGAACGCAGTCACCCACATCCAGAACAGTGCGGCCGGGCCACCAAGGAAAATGGCGAGGCCGACCCCGCCAATATTACCGGTGCCTACGGTACCCGAGAGCGCCGTCGCCAGAGCCTGGAAGTGGGAAGTATCACCGGGATCGCTGGGCTTGTCGTATTTGCCGCGCACGATTTTGATTGCATGGCCAAAATAACGCACCTGCGGAAAACCGAGGTATAGGGTGAAGAAAAAGCCTACCGCCAACAGCACATACGGGAACCAAAACGCGGATCCCAGAAAGCCATCCAGAGTTAACAACAATTGATTGAACGCTTCCAAACCAACCCCCACTGCCTATTATTTTTGATTAAATTACCATCAGGATGGCATAGCCACCGTTACGCCTTCACGGCCGGCCTGTCACGCGACATTCCGGCAAACGACTCCCCAATCAGGTAGCCGGGCGCCCTTTCAGTGCCGGGCAGATTAGCAGCTTCGTTCAGGTGAGAACAGCAATCCGCCAATTATCAGCAGCATAGCCTCTATTTCTGCCACGTTTTAAACAATTCACTAACGATTTTGCCAAAACAGGCAATTCTGTCGCAAAACTTCGCACACCGTTCCCCTGCTTCGACAAAGCCTGAAATACGATTTTGGCCTGCGGGCACAGTGCCGGCTACTGCTGAGACCAGCTATTTTGAAAACCGGTGCGCTGCGGGAAAACACCAAACTGGCCGCCGGTGTGCACGAACACCAGGTTTTTACAGCCTGAGTATTTACCCTGCTTTATATCCTGCAACATGCCGTGAAACGCCTTGCCGGTGTACACCGGGTCCAGCAATATTCCTTCCAGTTGTGCGGCCAGCGCGATGGTCTGGTAAATCTCTTCCGTTGCGATGGCGTAGCCCGGGCCAATATAGTCATCAATGACATGGATACGGCTTTCGTCGAACGGGAAGGCCTGCCGGTAACGATGGGCCCAATCCGCAACATCCTGACGCACCTTGTCTATAAAGTAATCAGTGCTGTCACACACGGCATACGCCGTCACATCCGCACTACTGCCAAACACCTGGCAGCCCAGTGTCAGCCCCGCCTGGGTACCGCCACTGCCACTCGCACAGATCAGGCGATCCGGCGCAAACCCTTCCCTGCGACAGTCCTCAAGAAGCTCCTCCGCAGCGAGTAGATAACCCCAGATTCCGAGTCCGTCACTGCCTCCCGTGGGAATGCACAGGGCGCGGTCTCCCTGCTGCTCATAAAACCTGGCCCATTGCTCAAACAGCTGCGGCAATGTATCGACGTATTCTCGCATTGGATAGAGAGACACCTGTGCACCCGCGAGGTAGTCCACCAGCAGATTGCCATCGGGCGTTTCAGGTGCGCCCGTTCCGCTGCCACCGCGGAGTATAAGGTGCGCCTTCATCCCGGTTTTGGCTGCAGCCAACGCGGTTGCCCGACAATGGTTAGACTGCTCACCGCCACAGGTAATCAGGGTGTTACAACCACGGGCCCTGGCTTCTGCAATGATAAATTCAAGCTTGCGCAACTTGTTGCCGGACATGGCGCTTTCAGTAAGGTCGTCCCGCTTGATCCAGATCTTTGGGCCACCATGGGGCAGCGAAAACTGCTCGCTAATCCTGTCTAGCGGCTGAAGTGGTGTCGGAAGATTCGCGAGCCGCTCGCGTGCCGGATACTGGATACTCACCCTATTCCCCTATGATCTTTGTATTTAATACTGGTTCGGCCAAATTATGGCCACAAAAAAACCCGGCTGTAACCGGGTTTTTTTACCTATCTTATCCGCCCCACTTTCGCCTTCGACACAAGCGGGCAACCCGGATCAGATATTCTTGATGGTGCCCTTGGGCAGCACAGCGTGCACGGCAACCTTCTGGAATTTGAGCTTCATGTTGTCAGCCACTTCGAGAATGATGTAATCATCGTCCACTTTTTCGACACGGCCCAGCATACCGCTGGTCATTACCACTTCATCGCCCTTTTTCAGAGCGCCCACCAGCTCCTGGTGCTCTTTTTGACGTTTGCGCTGCGGGCGAATAATAAACAGCCACATGAACACAAACAGACCACCGAACATCAGCAGGGTGATAAGCGGGTTGCCCTGAGGAGCCGGAGCCGCCTCTTGTGCCATTGCAGCAGGAATAAAGAAATCCATGGTCTAAACCTCGATAGAGTCATTCAAAAATCTGGGACCAACTCTAACGGGTTTGACAAAATGAGGCAATCCAGAGCACCGGTGTTTACCGGAACCCTGGATTACGTGATGCGAGGGGTTTTGTAGCGACTTCTTAAAAACGCTGTCTGACTTGCCGGCGGTACCCGGTTGGAGACATGCCGGTCCAGCGCTTGAATGCACTGGTAAAGCTGGTTCTGTCAGAGAAGTCGAGGATACGGGAAATGCCGTCCACGCTCAGTGCAGTATCTTTCAGGAAGTGTACTGCGTGGCGGAAACGAACATGATCGCGCAGAGAGGCGAAACTCAGGTTATGTTCCTGCAAACGGCGCTGCAGGGTCCGGGTAGACATACTGAGATCAGATGCTACCGGGCGAATGGCCAGAGATGCCTTTCCAATCCGTTGTTCAAGCACGTCGATAACTCGAGCGGCGATACCGAAGCTGGTTGCCTCCGGTGGCGCCAGCAACTGATCAAGAATGTTCGGATCACCGGACAGTCTTGCCTGCTGCAGGGGTTTGTCTTCTGAGAGCGAAGCTTGGTCTGGCTGAATATGGTTCATTGAGCTGCTCCTTGCTGGGTTCCTTGAGCCGCGGTTATTGTTCTACGCCCGCTTCCTGCGAGTCCCTTTTTACCACTGCCAGCATTGTACGGATCTGTGCCACTGCTGACTACTACCTGGGTGCGGGGGGCACCTGAAAACAGGCATCGAAGCCTACCCAGAGTGAATGATTTTTGTACTACTTCCTCGCACCACACCCAAACGCTCTGGGCCAGACGGTTGAGCGGCGCTCCTTTACACAAGCCAGTATAGACCATCTGGGGATAATGCAAGGGACGACAGTGAATTTTTTTTAAATCTCGCACAAAATGATGCCCCCGCCAGAGCAAAAGACAGGACTCTGGGGACTATCCTGCCATACTGCACGTCCTAATTACGCCGTAACGATAGAATCGCCCCCGGTAGAGTAAGACTATTGCCCCACCCCACCTGAATCAGTCCAGGTTTTCTTGCAGCCAGTTCAACACATCGTCGTGATGGGTCTTGGTTTTGAACTTATCCATGATGTGCAGCAAACGGCCATCCTTACCCACAATAAAGGTGGTACGGATCAGCCCCATAAATTCCCGGCCCATGAATTTTTTCAGCCCCCAACACCCGTACTTGTCTGCAATCTTGTGCTCTTCATCCGCGAGCAGGTCGAAATTGAGCTCATGCTTTTCCATAAACTTGTGCAACTTAGCCTCGGGATCCGGGCTGAGGCCGAGCACAACGGTATCCAGCTTTTCAAATTCCCCGGCGGTGTCGCGAATCCCGCAGGCCTGGGTGGTACAACCTGGCGTCAGTGCCTTGGGGTAAAAATACAGCACCACATTTTTCTTACCGCGAAAATCCTTGAGGGCGACCTTTTCACCATTCTGGTTTTTCAGTGTGAATACCGGTGCGAGGTTGCCGATCTTTGGATGTGCCATGGTGTCTCCCTTGGTAAAAAGCGATACATGTAAAAGGCCCGTCTCTTACGAGGCGGGCCCGGCGTATTATATCCATTAGTTCCCTGCCAACGGCAGGACTGCGTCAGAAGTCTTGAAGCCTGAAGCTCTGTTCTTTGCGCGCACATAGCCCACAACTGCCAAGCTTCTCAACCAGTGCCGCCTTTTCCGCATCGGTGAGAAACTCGCCAATTTCCAGGCAGCCTTCCGGGCCAGTGAGAATCACCGAAGCGGGCTCGGTGGGTGTACTTCCCATCCGCACCATGACCGCAAGGCTGCAGCGTTCGAATTCCCGGTGATACACAGGGCGCTCGAGATTACCGCGACTGGTATCCAGAACTACGCGCTCATCGCTGATACGGATCACCTCCCGGCGAGTACCTTCCATATAGACATAACCGAACAGCACGGCGAGCAACAGGACTTCAAGCCCGGCAAACGGGATAACCATCCACGCGCCCGCGAGCGCAAACGCGACACTGATACCAAGGGATACCGCCACCAGGGAGATAAACACCCAGAGGTTGCCTGCCATCGACAGGGACTGGTTGGGCGCGAGGAGGATACAGGCCCGGCGCCCGCGCGCGCCGCCGACTTCTTTGACCATGGGTACAACATCCATCACTGTGATATTTTCAGTGTAGGACAGCGCTTTTTGGAACCAAGGGTCACGCGCACCCTATGCATACCCCGCGAGGGCCCGACCCGGCGGCGTAACCATCAGCTACAATCAGAAGCGCATGGCGTACCGGTCAGTCACCCTATTCTGGTAAAGCCGACCCTCGGCAGTGCCCCGGGGGACTGGATTTTCCTGCAATCAGGGGGCAAGATGCCCGCGCTTATTGCCGTACGCGACCACAAGCCGCGTTTACGACCTGCATAAATAGCCGCGTGAGAGTACCTGGGCCCTGATCCGGCCTCAGGGAAGGCCACACCAGCAAACGCGAACAACAAGAGCACCATCATGCAAGTTGAATCCATCGATACCCTTCTCAAGTCCAGCCAGCGCGAAGGCGAAGCCACTCGCGTTCAAGGCTGGATCCGTACCCGCCGGGACTCCAAAGCGGGCCTGTCCTTTCTCGCTGTACACGACGGCAGTTGTTTCGACCCGATCCAGGTGGTTGTGGAATCCTCCATCAATAATTACCAATCGGAAGTACTAAGGCTCACGACCGGCTGTGCCGTGGACATCGAAGGCACCATCAAGCCTTCCGAGGGCAAGGGCCAGTCTATCGAGCTGCTCGCCACCAGTGTCAGCGTCGTCGGCTGGGTGGAAGACCCCGACACCTATCCGATGTCGCCCAAGCGCCACTCCATGGAGCACCTGCGGGAGCACGCGCACCTGCGCCCGCGCACCAATGTGAGCGGCGCGGTCGCACGCGTGCGCAACTGTATTGCGCAGGCCGTACACCGCTTCTTCCATGAGCGCGGCTTCAACTACGTGCACACCCCGATCATTACCGCCTCGGACTGTGAGGGCGCTGGTGAAATGTTCCGCGTGAGCACACTGGACCAGAGCAACCTGCCATTGACCGATAAAGGTGAAGTGGACTACAGCGAAGACTTTTTCGGCGAAGAAACCTTCCTCACCGTTTCCGGCCAGCTGAACGTGGAAAGTTACTGTCTGGCACTGTCCAAGGTGTATACCTTCGGCCCGACATTCCGCGCGGAAAACTCCAACACCACCCGCCACCTGGCGGAGTTCTGGATGGTCGAGCCGGAAATCGCATTCGCCGACCTGGCCGACTGCGCGAATCTCGCCGAAGAAATGCTCAAGTATGTGTTCCGCGCGGTACTGGATGAGCGCCCGGATGACATGGCCTTCTTCGCCCAGCGCATCGACAAAGAAGCCATCTCGCGCCTCGAAAACATCATCGACAATGACTTTGCACGCATCAACTATTGCGAGGCCATTGAGATCCTTGAAAACTGCAAGGAAAAATTCGAGTTCCCGGTTTCCTGGGGCATTGACCTGGCCTCCGAACACGAACGCTATCTGGCCGAGAAACACTTCAAGAAGCCAGTGATCGTGCTCAATTACCCGAAAGATATCAAAGCGTTTTATATGCGTATGAATGACGATGGTAAAACCGTGGCGGCGATGGACGTTCTCGCTCCGGGCATCGGCGAGATCATCGGTGGTTCCCAGCGCGAAGAGCGCCTGGACAAGCTGGATGCGCGCATGGACGAAATGGATATTCCGAAGGAACATCTGAACTGGTATCGGGATCTGCGCCGGTACGGCACTGTTCCACACGGGGGCTTCGGGCTCGGATTCGACCGTATCGTTTCCTACGTCACCGGCATGGGCAACATCCGCGATGTCATCCCGTTCCCGCGCACGCCGCGCAATGTGCGATTCTGAGTTTCGTTTTCACTTTCGTACCGACGTAAAAAAACCCGCACATGGTGCGGGTTTTTTTGTTTTCGCGGCGTTAAAAATCAGCCGACGAAATCAAGGCAGCAGGTGCGCAACGGCGTCGCGCTCTTCAGCCAGCTCGGTCTCGGTGGCAGACATTTTCTCGCGGGAGAAATCATTGATGTCTACGCCCTGAACGATTTCCCAGTCGCCGTTCTTGCAGACAACCGGGAAGGAGTAGATCAGGCCTTCCTGGATACCGTAAGAACCGTCGCTGTATACGCCCATGCTGGTCCAGTCGCCCTCGGCAGAACCCAGTGCCCAGTCGTGCATATGGTCGATGGCAGCATTCGCTGCAGACGCAGCAGATGAGGCGCCGCGGGCTTTGATGATCGCTGCACCGCGCTGCTGAACAGTCGGGATGAAGTCGTTTTCGTACCACTCCTGCTCTACTTTGCCCATGGCGTCTTCGCCCTTGACCTTGGCCTGGTGCAGGTCCGGGTACTGGGTCGCAGAGTGGTTGCCCCAGATGGTCATGTGGGTAATGTCATTCACCGTGGAATCGGTCTTGTTCGCCAGCTGAGTCAGGGCACGGTTGTGGTCCAGACGGGTCATGGCGGTAAAGTTACGCGGATCCAGATCCGGCGCATTGCGCTGGGCGATCAGTGCATTGGTATTGGCCGGGTTGCCAACGACCAGTACTTTCACGTTGCGCGCGGCAACGTCGTTCAGCGCCTTGCCCTGCGCGGAGAAGATAGCCGCATTGGCTTCCAGCAGGTCTTTACGCTCCATGCCCGGTCCGCGCGGACGTGCGCCAACCAGCAGTGCGTACTCTACGTCTTTGAACGCAACGGTCGCGTCGTCGCTCTGAACGATGCCAGCCAGCAGCGGGAAGGCACAATCTTCCAGCTCCATGGCAACGCCTTTCAGCGCTTCCAGCGCGGGAGTAATCTCCAGCAGCTGAAGAATAACTGGTTGATCCTTACCGAGCATTTCGCCGGAAGCGATGCGAAACAGCAGCGAGTAGCTGATCTGACCGGCGGCGCCGGTAACTGCAACACGAACAGGTGCTTTCACGATGTATCTCCGTTGTTTTCAGGCGCCCGCATTATAGGGCCTTGCCAATTAATTTCATTATCCTTTAGTCGGTATAAGAGCAAAATTGTCAGGCCAAATCCTTCTGGGAGCCCGGATAACGGTTACTAAGCGCCGTATAAAGCTGATCGCTGAAGTTTTCTGCTGCACTGTCTAAAGATTGGGCAATCTCGGCCAGATGCTCATTATCTTCCCGACCGGCCCACAACTTCTGGTAGGTGCCCTCTTTGTAGCCGTGATCCTGGCGGAAACGGTTAAGCACGTTCTTGCCCACGTATCGAAGGTAGAGGTCTTCGAACGGCATGTCACAATCGATCATCAATTGTGCAAACCCAACCAGGTCAAACTGTTTGGTGGAGAGCGTGTTGAGGGTAAACGCCTCGAGGTTTTCGCGGAAGTCACCGGCAACTGGCTGCTCGGCGGACAACTGCTGTTCCATTTTCGCCGCCACCGCTTCCGGGCTGCCCTGCTGCAGCTCGAGGCTCAGGCCAAAATGCCAGATATCCACCAGCTCCAGCTTCACCTGCTCCATTTCTGGTTGCTGCTTTTTCCACCACTTCCAGCCGTAGTGATCGAGCAGCTCTGCGCTCTCCACCCAGATGGCACGGTACCAGGCGAAGTTTTGTTCACGCCAGTTTTCATTGACCAGCGTATTGATCTGGTCCTGCAGCGCCAGCATGGTCTGCAATTGCTGTTGCAACATAAAGGGTTCCTGATTGTTCGGAGGTCGCGCCTATGCGGCGCGGGGAAATAACCGGTAAAAATTTTCAGTGGTGATAGCCGCGAGTTCCTCATAGGAAATGCCCCGCAGCTCGGCAATAAATTCGGCCACTTCCCGCACATACGCGGGGATATTGGGCTTGCCCCGATATGGCACCGGTGCGAGATAGGGAGAGTCGGTCTCTACCAGTAGCCGGTCCAGCGGAACCTGCTTGGCGACCTCGCGCAGCTCTTCCGCATTCTTAAAGGTGACGATTCCGGAAAGAGAAATGTAGTAATTCAGGTCCAGGGCGGCTTTTGCCATTTCCCAGCTCTCGGTGAAGCAATGCAGCACACCTGCGTGTTCGCGACTACCGTGCTCCCGGATCAGGTCAATCGTGTCCTGACGAGCATCGCGGGTGTGCACGATCACCGGCAGCGCCACTTCCGCGGCCGCCTGCAGATGAGCGACAAAACTGTGCTGCTGGACCTGTTTGGTTTCTGTGCTGTAGTAGTAGTCGAGTCCCGTCTCGCCGAGGGCAACAACATTGGGCCGGGTGGAGAGCGTCTTCAGCTTTTCGACATCCGCCAGCCCGGACTCCACGTCCAGCGGGTGCACGCCTACGGAGCAAACCACATCGTCATAGCGCCCGGCGATGCCGAGCACGTCATCTACGTTCTCAAGACTGATGCCGACACACAGGAACTTGCCAACGCCGCGGCTGCGCGCCAGCTCAAGCACCGCGTCCAGGTCGCCATCGAATTTATCCAGTTTGAGTCTGTCGAGATGACAGTGAGAATCTACCAGCATGGAACAGAGCCTGTTGGTCGTGGGCTGCTGAGGATCGGAGACACCACAGAAGCCGGGAAAACTAAGCGGGGAATTATACAGATACAGGGCCCGATGCGCGCGGTTTCACGCCGGGCCAGACGGGGCAAGGGATGCCCCGCCTATTCAGGCCTACAGGGTGTGCGTGGGACGGCTGGACTCCAGCGAGCCCGCCAGCAGGGTTTCAATCTTACTCTGCGCGGTATTTTCTTTATCGCTGAACTGGATGCCGATACCCGGTGTGCGGTTGCCCTGGGCGCCGCCAGGGGTAATCCATACTACCTTGCCGGCAACAGGCAGCTTTTCTGGTTCCTCCATCAGGCTCAGCAACAGAAAAACTTCATCGCCCAGACTGTAGGTTTTATCGGTGTTGATGAACAGGCCACCATTTTTGACGAATGGCATATACGCCGCATACAGCACGGATTTATCCTGAATCTTCAGCGACAGGATGCCGTTTCGGGCACCACCCCCCATACCTTTCATATTCAACCCCGTTTCGGAACCAACCGGTTTTTTTGTTCTGATTACGCTTTGCGCTGTCGAATTATTGCGCAACGGAAGCCGGTGAAACCGTTGCCGTCACGCCATCTCGGTAACTTACCGCGCCAACGCGCAGCCTGTCTACTGCCTTACCCAGTGCAAACGAACCGTGTCGCACAGGTTAGCGAAAAAGCGCAGACCATCGAATCAACAGCTCTTCCATCAATAGCCGTTTGTTCGGGTTACTGTTGCCAGTGAGCAATCCCCGCGCCTTCAAAAGATGATCATAGAAAGCAAACAAGGGACGCTGGCTCTCCGGGCCAGATCCGGGCAGGCGTTGCAACAGAGCCATTACCGGCGCATCTACCGCCTGATCCGTGCTCCGCGCCTTCAACATCTGCCCGACCCAGCTCTGCCAGAATTGAAGCAGCAGATTGAGATCTGCGCCCTCCCCCGGGGACTCCCAGCGTCCAGCCAATGTTACCGGGTTTTCACTGCCACGGGTCAGTCCCGTGATATCCGCCAGGAACTGGTCTCGGATCTCTTTGGCCTCGGGCTCCATCAGGGTGACGGCCAGCAAAGGGGCTCCACCGGCAAGCACCAGCGCGCTTGTCGCCAGATCGCCCTCCACTCCGCTGTCGTTCAACCAGCGCAACGCGGACTGCTGCGGCGGCACCGGGAAGGCAATACTCTGACAGCGACTCCGGATGGTGGGAAGCAAACCCGAAGGGTTGTCAGTGATCAGCAGGAAAATTACCGACCCCGAGGGCTCCTCGAGGTTCTTCAGCAGCGCGTTCGCCGCGTTGATGTTCATCGACTCGGCCGGTGCCAACCAGACCACCCGTGCACCCTCGCGGGCACTGGTGCGCCCGACAAACTCCCCCAGCTGACGGATCTGCTCCACCTTGAGTGGGCCCTGCTCTTTCTCTGGCACCACACGGATATAGTCCGGGTGGGAGCCAGCAATGCGCAGCTGGCACCCGCGGCACTCACCACAAGCCAGCCCGTGACGCGGCTGATCACACAGCAGCAATGCCGCAAATGCATCCGCAAAACGGCGCTTGCCCAACCCTGGCTGACCACTTACCAGTAGCGCATGGGGACAGCGGCCAGCGGTCCACTGGGCTCCCAGGCGTTGCCATTGCGCCGCCTGCCAGGGTAGCGGCGATGGAATTGGTAGCTGCACCGGTGGCGCGGTTTCGGGCTTGCTGGCCGCCTTGCTCATGCGGCACCCGCAATGTCTTCGAGTTCCTGTGCTAGTCGCGCCTGCACCTCGCCGAGAGGCTGGGACGCATCAATTACCGCATAGCGCTGCGGCGCAGCAGCCGCGCGCTCACGATACGCTGCCCGCACCTTGGTGAAAAACGCGGACTGCTCACTCTCAAAGCGATCTGCCTCGCCGGTGGAGGCGGCCCGCTGTAGCCCGACCTCCGGATCCAGATCCAGTAACAGTACGCGGTCGGGTCGGAGGTCGCCCTGAACGGTCTGCTCAAGCTGTGAAATCAGGGCGCGATCAAGGCCCCGACCGCCACCCTGGTAGGCGTAGGTCGCATCGGTAAAGCGGTCACAGATCACCCATTTGCCACTGGCGAGCGCCGGCTTGATGACCTCGCTCAAATGCTGTGCGCGCGCCGCAAACACCATCAGTAATTCAGCGGTGGGGTCTACGGACTCTTCACGCTTTTCCAGTAACAGGGTTCGCAACTGCTCCGCTAGCGGCGTGCCGCCGGGCTCTCTTGTCTGGACATAGTCGATACCCCTGCTGTCCAGCCACTGGGTAATAAATCGGAGATTGGTCGATTTGCCGACCCCTTCTCCCCCTTCAAGGGTAATGAACTTGCCTGAAGATTGATTTGACATGGAATCTCTGCCGATTGGGAATAGCCCCAACCTCGTATTAATCGATTGCGTTATTCGGAGTCTTCGTCTGTTACCGGACTTGAGCGGTAGTCGGATCGACGTTTCAACTGGTATTCACGAACCGCGCGGTTGTGCTCATTGAGCGTCGACGAAAAGTGATGGGAACCATCGCCCTTGGCAACAAAATACAGGCTGTTCCCGTCTTTCGGGTTGAGAGCCGCATGTATCGCTTCCCGTCCCGGCAGGGCAATAGGTGTGGGCGGCATTCCACCGATCACATAGGTATTGTATGGCGTGGCATTACGCAGATCCGCGCGGCGCAGGTTGCCATCATAATTGGCTCCCAGCCCATAGATAACTGTAGGGTCCGTCTGCAGGCGCATGCCCCGCCCCAGGCGACGCACAAATACACCGGCGATTTCGTCGCGCTCCCAGGGAACACCGGTTTCTTTCTCAACGATGGAGGCCATGATCAGCGCATCATAGGGATCGTCATACGGAAGATTTTCAGCGCGCTGCTGCCACTCTTGTGCCAGCACGGAGTCCATCCGCTCGAACGCCTGACGCAACAAGTCGAGATCCGAAGCACCGGAGCGGTAAATGTAGGTATCCGGAAAGATCCTGCCTTCAGGATTTCCTTCAATTCCCAGCGCCCTGGCCGCAGCCTGCACTGACACACCAGCATCGGTGCTGCGTATTTTTTTCGAATTCCTGATCTGTGACAGCGCCTGCTGAAACGTCCAACCTTCCACAATGGTTACCCTGTACCGGGTAACATCCCCGCTATTGAGCCTGGCCACCAGGTCCATCGCGTTGCTGCCTGCGGGAATCATGTACTCGCCAGGGTGGATACTGCTCTGGTCTTTAACACGGGCGTACACCCGAACCCAGCGTGCAGAGCGTACTACGCCCTGCGACTCGAGGCGCGCGAGAATTCGGGAGAGGTTGCTTCCGGACTCGACGTCCATACGCAAGCCATCCACAGGAATCGTGAGAGGTTTAACCAGCGCATTCTGCGCAGACCAGAAGGCGTAGCCGCCCGCGACCACGCCGAGAACAAACAACAACAAAAAGCCGCGCAGCCATTTGCCCACACGACCGGTGCCATCAGCGTTTGCTGATTTTCGCTTAGCTACGTTTTTATCGGCAGGCTTGCCGTTTTTTTTCGCCACGTTTGTGTCACAACCAATTATTACTGCGAAGGATGTTTTATCCGGGGGGCACTATTGCCACAAGTCGTCGGCGATCACTGCCTGAATACGCCGCGTGGCCGGGCCTGAACCCAGTGTGCGGACCTGGCCCCCAGACGACCAGGCGGCTTCCAGCGCCACCTGCACTACGGGTACCACACCGCGCACTGCATTACAGACCGCCACTTCCGCAGCCTGTTCAATATCCGAGATCAGAAGGTCATCTTCGCTGATTTCAACCCTTCCTGCCAGCCAGTTAAGCATCACCCCGCGAACCCCACAGTTGCGCAGACTGGGGGTTTGCCATCGACCGTCCCGCCATAACAGCAGGTTGCTCCGCAGTCCTTCAATCACCAGCCCCCGGTTATCCAGAAGCAGCCCCTCATGAAAGAGCTCAGACCGAAGCTCCACCGAACACTCTCCCAGTTCGCGCTCTGCGAGGCGGTAGAGATCCCGGTGTAGTAATTTGCAACCGATCAAAGGCCCGCGCGCCAGGCCGCGACTCGATTCCGCCGTATCACCGGCCACTGACGGCGAAAACGGAGAGCGCGAAGCGTCCGCAGTGACCCGGGTCTCACAGAGGGACAGAGCCACCCCATGCGCCCACGGAGAAACTGGCTCGAGCGGTACTACCGTAAAGTCCCAGGCCATTTCACCCTGCAATTCACCATAACGAAGCCGCACCCGTGCGCCCCGAGGCCAGCCGGCGGTTCGCCGGGCTATCGTGGACGCAGCGGATTCGATGTATTCAACGGTACGGGAATCCGGGCCGCCCGAACCCGTAAGCCGGGCCATGTGCCCTGCCAGTAGAGGAATCGCACCGTTTTGCGCGCGCATTGTCTCCAGCACACCAGACGAAAACTCGTCATCGGCAGGCAGGTATTGCTGCGCGCCGTTGGCGGACCAGTAAAAAGGAGTGGGGAAAGTCACGGATAGAAGTCGGTGCCGGCCCGCGCGAATGGCCGCAAGCCAGCACCCTCTGAAGGATCAAATTCGCTGGAAGACCAGCGAGCCGTTGGTACCACCAAATCCAAACGAATTGGACAGTACCGCATCGATTTTCATTTCCTGCGCCGTGTGTGGCACCAGGTTGATACCACCACAAGCTTCGTCCACGTTATCGAGATTGACCGTGGGCGGTGCCACCTGATCCCGCAGCGCCATTACGGAGAAAATAGCTTCGATGGCACCGGCAGCGCCGAGCAGGTGTCCGGTCATGGATTTGGTCGAGCTCACGGCAATTTGGTCAAGGCTTCCATCAAACACCGAGCGCACCGCAGCGATCTCTGCCTTGTCGCCCAGAGGCGTAGAAGTACCGTGTGCATTGATGTACTGAACCGCAGATGCCTCGAGTCCCGCATCTTTCAGCGCATTCTCCATCGACAGCGCAGCACCAGCTCCGTCTTCCGGTGGAGAGGTCATGTGGTGTGCATCACCACTCATGCCGAAGCCACTCAGCTCCGCGTAGATCTTCGCACCGCGGGCCTTGGCATGTTCGTACTCTTCGAGCACCAGGACGCCGGCACCTTCACCCAGAACAAATCCGTCGCGGTCTTTATCCCACGGGCGACTGGCCGCCAGCGGGTCGTCATTGCGGGTGGAGAGTGCACGTGCGGCACAGAATCCGCCGAGACCAACCGGAGTGGTCACCATTTCGGCACCACCACACACCATGACATCGGCATCCCCATACTGAATGGTACGCAGGCCCAGGCCGATGGCGTGGGTACCTGTGGTACAGGCCGTAGTGGTGGAAAGGTTCGGCCCTTTCATGCCGTATTTAATCGAGAGGTTGCCGGAAACCATATTGATGATGGCGCCCGGAACAAAAAACGGAGAAACCCGGCGCGGGCCCTTCTCCGCAATCAGCAAGGCATTGTTTTCAATCGCGGCAATACCGCCCATGCCAGAACCGATACAGGCACCGATACGCGGTGCGTTGGCATCCGTCACTTCCAGGCCGCTATCTTCTACCGCCTGGATACCTGCACTGAGGCCATACTGTAGAAAAATATCCATCTTGCGCGCTTCTTTTTGCGCGACGTGGGGTTCAGGGTCAAAGTTTTTTACCGTCGCGGCAAAGCGAGTGCTAAACGCCGAAACATCAAATGACTCGATCGGAACCACACCACTTTTACCCGCTAACAATGCGGGCCAGGTGTCTTCCAGGGTATTTCCGAGAGGGCTTACTGTGCCCATTCCGGTGATAACGACTCTTCTACGCGTCACTTGCGCCTCCCCCGAAATCAATCAAACACGCCGGAAACTTTGCAATGCTTACCGGTCGCTTTTTCACAAGGTTCAAATAGACGGAGAGCCGCGCTATGGAACATAGAACGGCTCTCGCAGTACAACAGTAATGGGTAGCACTTACCCTTTACTTAAACTATCCAGCAGGAATCAACCGAGGTTCTGGTTGATGTAATCAATGGCCAGCTGAACAGTGGTGATTTTTTCTGCTTCTTCGTCGGGGATTTCGGTTTCGAATTCCTCTTCCAAAGCCATTACCAGCTCAACTGTGTCGAGGGAGTCAGCGCCCAGATCTTCAACAAAGGATGCTTCAGGTTTTACATCTTCTTCCTTCACGCCCAGTTGTTCAGCAACGATCTTTTTTACGCGCTCTTCAATGCTGCTCATGATTCAATTTAACTCCTAGTGGATAAAAATCTGTTTTGGTCACTGTTTGAAATTTGCCCACAACATGTGGTGATTCAGTAACCGGCTAACACAGCTTATGGTTAATTCGAGGCGGCATTGTACCCTGATTTTTTCGGGATGTAATGCACCGCCTCCCACCAACCACTGAATGATAAAAATTAACTTATCAATCAACTACTTACGGCAATTTTCTCGAGAGAAAATCACCCCATATACATGCCGCCATTCACGTGAATGGTCTCTCCGGTCACATAACCACCAGCATCGCTGGCCAAAAATGCGACGACCGACGCAATCTCTTCCGGCGCACCCAGACGGCCCAGCGGGATCTTGCCCATCAGGGCTTCGCGCTGTGCTTCCGGCAACACCTTGGTCATATCGGTATCAATAAAGCCTGGCGCAACGGTGTTCACGGTTATACCCCGCGAACCAACCTCGGCAGCCAGTGCGCGAGCGAAACCACCGACACCGGCTTTGGTGGCCGCATAGTTGCTCTGGCCAGCATTACCCATACTGCCCACAACCGAGCTGATATTGATAATACGACCCCAGCGCGCCTTGGACATATCGCGCAGGCAGCTTTTGCTCACACGGTAGACAGCGGTCAGGTTTGTATTCAGGACATCTTCCCACTCGTTGTCTTTCATGCGCATCAGCAGGTTGTCTTTGGTAATACCCGCATTGTTCACAAGAATGGTGGGAGCGCCAAACTCCGCCTTAACAGATTCCAGGACCGCAGCAATGCTGTCGGGGCTGGTGACATCGAGTTCTTTACCGGTACCTTTGACGCCCTTTTCGGCAAAACGTGCGGAAATTTTTTCCGCACCACCGGCACTGGTCGCAGTACCAATGACGATAGCACCCTGAGCGCCGAGCAGGTCGGCAATGGCGGCCCCGATGCCGCGACTGGCGCCAGTTACAAGCGCTACCTTGCCGTCAAGTGAAGTTGAAACAGTCATATTTTCTCCCGTTCCCCTCCCCTGCAGCTGGCGCCTTTCGCAGCCTGCCACACTGGTTGGGGTTCGTTTTTATTGTGCAGTGGATTTTACGGCTTCTGACATCTGTGCCGGAGTTTCGATATTGTGTGCGGTCAGGCTGCGATCAATACGCTTCGCCAATCCGGCGAGAACCTTGCCGGGACCACATTCAACCAGTTGCGCGGTGCCCGCTTCGGCCATCGCCTGGACACAGGCAGTCCAGCGCACCGGGCTGTAAATTTGCTCAACCATCAGCGCCTTGATCGCGGAGGGATCAGCCTCCGGCTTGGCGTGCACATTATGGATAACGGGTATTTCCGGCGCGCGGAATACGGTCGCCTCAATCTGCGGCGCAAGCTTTTCCGCCGCCGGGCGCATCAGTTCCGTATGAAATGGCGCACTAACCGGCAGTGGCAGCGCACGCTTGGCGCCCGCCGCTTTGCACGCATCGATAGCGCGCGCGACAGCCGCAGCGCCCCCCGCAATCACCACCTGACCGGGCGAGTTGTAATTTACAGCAGTAACAACACCGCCTTCAGCGGCACTGGCACAGGCATCTTCCACCGCCTGATCATCAAGTCCGATGACCGCCGCCATGGCGCCCTCTCCAGCCGGCACAGCCTCCTGCATCAGGCGGCCGCGTTCACGCACCAGGCGCACGGCGTCTTCAAACTGCAGCACGCCGGCACATACCAGCGCGGACCATTCACCCAGACTATGGCCCGCCATACGCGCGGGTGTCACGCCACCCTGGGCCTGCCAGGCGCGATACAGTGCGACGCTGGCCGTGAGGAGCAGCGGCTGGGTTCTTTCAGTAAGGTTGATATCTTCCTGCGCGCCATTCTGGCACAGGTCCCAGAGGTCATACCCGAGAACAGAGGAAGCTTGAGAAAAGGTTGCGCTGATTTCCGGGAAAGCCTCGGCCGCTTCCGCCAGCATACCAATCTGCTGGGAGCCCTGGCCGGGAAATACAAACGCCAAAACTGGGTTGGTCATGGAACATCCTTTAACCAAATAAGTGGAGCCTTAAACGAGAGGGCCTGGCTGGACGTTATAGACCGCGAACAGGTCACGGGGCCCTGCTTAATCGCACCCCGTCTGCTGCTGCGACTGCAGAGCCATTGCCCTGCCCAACTGCTGCGCCAAGTCTGACTCGGCACACTCTTTTGCCGTCAGCATCGCGCGGTAAAACGCTTCGCTACTGGCACCGCCATGACTCTTGATAACGTTGCCTGTCAGCCCCAAAAAGCTGGCGCCATTATAACGACCGGGTTCTAGCTGTGCGCGCCATTTTCGCAACAGATTTATGGCTAATTGGCCAAAAAAGCGCTTTATCGGCGCCTTCTTGTCAATGGTAAACGTCTTTTGACCTATGAGTCGTATAACGCCCTCGGCGGATTTCATGGCTACATTACCCATCAGGCCATTGCACACCACAACATCCACGGCACCGGTAAAAATATCGTGCCCCTCAACGAATCCCACGTAATTTATCACGGGGTCCGCCTGAAGCAGTTTGCCGGCACGCCGGATCTCTTCGGTACCCTTGTGCTCCTCCGCACCAATATTCAGTAGTGCTACCGCCAGCTCAGACTTACCGGAGAACACGCGCTGTGCCTCCTGCCCCATATGAGCGAACAGCACCAGGTCTTCCGCAGTGCAGTCGATATTCGCACCGAGATCGAGCATGAAGCAGGAACCGTCTGCGGTGGGCAAGGATTTGCCGAGCGCCGGGCGACGGACCCCCTCGACGGTGCCCAGGATGCTGCGACCAAGCGCCAGCAGTGCACCCGTATTGCCAGAGGTCACCATGGCCGCGCAATTTCCACTCGCCACTGACTGCAACGCCAGCGCCATCGACGATTCACGCTTGTGGCGCAATGCCTGCACCGGATTACACCCTTGGGTAATCACCTGGGCACAGTCGACCAGCTCGAGGCGTTCACGCACCGATGGGGGCTGTTTAATCAGAAGGGAATGCAGCTGGGAGCGGGGGCCGAACAGTTTCAGTTCTGCCTGGGGGAAGCGGATGAGAAATCTTGCACAGGCCGGAACGACAGAGCGGGGACCTAAGTCCCCGCCCATCGCATCCACGGCCAATCGTAATTGGCTGGACAAAGCTTACTCTTCTTCGGAAGAGCTGCCGACATCAATCACTTTGCGACCACGGTAGAAACCGTCTTTGGTCACGTGGTGACGGTGATGCTTCTCACCGGTGGTCGGATCAACGGACAGAGTCGGTCCGCTCAGAGCGTCGTGAGAGCGACGCATGCCGCGACGGGAACGGGTTTTTTTGTTCTGCTGAACAGCCATTTGGTGCTCCTAAACATAACTAACAGTTAACACCGGAACCGGGGCGCCTACCGGCGAGCCCAAACCCTTCAAACAACTCTCAAGACTTGTTTGACGAACCCTTCAACTGTTCCAGTACTTTAAAGGGGTTTTCCTGTTGCTCTACCGCTTCCGGCTTATCGCCACCACTTCGGAATGCCTCTTTGGAGACGCACTCCCGGTCGTGGAAAGCCACCATCGGCAGATTGAGCAAAATCTCTTCTTCCAATGTCTGATACAGATCCAGCTCATCGCCGTCCTGTATCACCGGGTCGAGAGACTTGGGCAATGACTTGCCCTGATCTTCCGACCACACAAAGCCCCAGGCTATATCGGCCTCAACCTGCTCACACACCGGCTGCAGGCAGCGCTGACACAACAGCTCTACCTCCAGCTTAAGATGCCCGGTAGCCACCTGGTTACGCTGCAGATCCCTGGCAAATGCCAGAGTCACTGCCACATCACCATTTACTGACTCCGTAGACGCTACCAGCCGCGGAAGTTCATCCGAGGGAACAGTACCGTCCAGTTGCTGCTCACGCTGCACCAATTTTCGTGCATCAATGCGGCGCGGAAGCGCAGATTTCTGGGGGGGTATCGACATAAGCGCGCAATTCTATGGACTCACCTGAGCCTTGTCAAAACAATTCAACCACCGCATGATCAGCGGCACCAGCCCCGCCGGACCCGACCTCCAAACCAGGAAGCCAATTCCCATGCGTCGACTGATTCTAGCCTCTAGCTCCCCCTACCGTCGCGCCCTCCTTGAGAAGCTGCGACTGCCATTCGAGTCGGCAAGCCCCCATATAAATGAAGAAGCATTGCCCGGCGAGTCCGCCCTGGAACTGGCAACGCGGCTCGCCACGGAAAAAGCCCACGCCCTGCACAGCCAGTTTCCGGATGCCATCATCATCGGATCCGACCAAGTGGCGGAATGCGAGGGGCGACAACTGGGCAAGCCGGGCACCAGGGCAAAAGCGCTCGAGCAGCTCCTCCTATGCGCCGGCCACCCGGTCACCTTCCATACCGGCCTGTGCGTACTGGACGGCCAGTCTGCCCGGCACACCACAATTTGCGAACCCTTCCGCGTGTATTTCAGGGATCTGACCCGATTGGAAGCCGAAAACTACATCGAACTGGATAACCCGCTGGATTGCGCGGGATCCTTTAAAGCCGAAGGGTTGGGAATCGCACTCTTCGAAAAAATGGAAGGAAATGACGTGAATACATTGATTGGCCTCCCACTAATTCGACTGATTGAGTTGCTCAAGCCCTACGGGATTGACCCGCTCACCCGAAACTAAACCATTCATCAGGGCAAAATAACGCAATCACGCTACCAGCGGAGGCCACTGCAGCAGCTCGGTGAAGTGATCAATGATTCGGTGCGGGCGGCAGTCGTCTAGACGCTCACGAGAGTGAACCCCATAGCTCACTCCGATGGACGCCATATCGATCGCAGAAGCCATCTTCAGGTCGTATTCGGTGTCACCCACCATGACCGCGTCAGACACATGAACACCCGTTTCCGAGAGGATCTCACGCAACATCTTTGGATTGGGTTTGGAGGCGGTTTCGTCCGCGCAGCGACTGATAGGAAACAGGTGGCCGATGCCGTGATCTTCAAACTCCCGGTTGAGTCCCCTCCTGCTTTTGCCCGTCGCCACCGCCAGCTGGTGGCCCGCCCCAAGTAACTTATCCAGCGTCGCGAGCACACCATCAAACAGTGGCAGCGGCTCTGCCCTCGCAGCGAGCCACTCTTCGGAGTAATAAGCGCCAAGCTGAGCACGTTGCTCGCTATGCGCCTCCGGGAACAACGAGGAAATCGCCTCAGGCAACCCCAACCCAATAATATTACCGATTGCGTCAGGCTCCAGTACGGGCAACCCCACCCGATCGGAAGCACGCTGCATACAGGAAATGATGCGCGCCTCAGAATTGCACACCGTTCCATCCCAATCGAGAATTACCAACATTGCCAACCTTCCCGTGCGTTTAACGACTAACCGCAACCGTACGCAGAGCCCCTCACCCTTTACGGAGAACGGCCAATACCGACTCCAGCTCCGCAGGCAAAGGCGCCTTCACATCGACACGCGAGCCATCCGGCAGCGTGCAGCGCACGCCCGCGGAGTGGAGAAACAGGCGCTTGAGACCCAGCTCGCGGAATGCACCATTGATTTCATCGGTGGCGTATTTGACATCCCCAGCCAGTGGGCAACCCACAAACTGAGCGTGCACCCGGATCTGGTGGGTTCGACCGGTGACCGGTTCCGCCGACACCAGTGTCGCACCCTTGAAGCGCTCCTCCACCTGGAATCGCGTAGTCGACGGCTTGCCCTCGCCATCCACAATCACCATCCGCTCGCCGCTCTTCAGGGTGTTTTTGCGCAACGGCGCCTCCACCAGCTTGCGCCCGCGCGGCCATTTGCCAGCCGCGAGCGCGAGATAGGATTTGCCAAGCTTGCCCGCACGCAACTCCGACTGCACATGCAGCAGGACTGAGCGCTTACGGGCCACAAGGATCGCTCCGCTGGTGTCACGATCCAGCCGATGCACCAACTCCATAAAAGGGCTATTCGGGTACATCTGGCGCAACGCCTCAATCAAGCCGAGACGAACCCCGCTCCCGCCATGCACTGCAAGCCCAGCGGGCTTGTTGACCACCAGCAGGCCGCCCTCGTCATAAAGTATGGCCGCCTCCAGCGTCTTCCGCAGGGAATCCCCAGCCACTGCTGGCGCAGACTCCTCGGCCACCCGGATTGGTGGCACCCGGACCTGATCGCCACCTTTCAAGCGATACTCGGCCTTCACCCTTCCTTTATTTACGCGCACCTCCCCCTTGCGAAGGATCCGATAGATCCTCGATCGCGGCACGCCTTTTAGGCGCGCCTGTAGGAAGTTGTCGATCCGCTGACCGGCCAACTCCTCAGGGACAGTGAGAAACTGAACGCCATTGCCCAGCCGCTCAGAAGCCTTGGAGGCGCCATCACGCGGGGAATCGGCGGATTTGGGGGGATTGTTTGGGGGGCTACTTCGCATGGGCCGCATGATAGCCGCAAGCCTCCGCCATTTGAAGCACTCTGATTGATGACGTGCGAACACCATGGTATATTCGGCCGGCCTGAATTAGGGCTGGTTTTCGGCGGTGCACGGTTTTTCTGCTATACAAAAACTCAGGTGCCGCTCTTGAGAAAATACCGCTAATCGGGCCGGTGCGCGGAAAGCCGCGTTATCAACAAAACTCCGTCGGCGAGACTCTTTAAGAGCGCGTCGCAAGATGGTGCCCAGGGATCCTGGCCTCAGAGGCCCCTCCCGAAGCTCTCGCCGACCCGACCCCGTACAACGGGATTTTTGCGAAGGTAAGACGGGCTGATGCCCGCAGCGCTTGGAATAAACTCTGTTCGTTACATCTCGCTCCGCGAATTTGCGCCAGCGACCGAACTGGCCCCCGGCCCCTGCAAGTGATGCAAAATGGCACGCCTGCACCGCCGGCAACTACTAGACAAGACCATCAGGGCCCAGCCACGAGCCGGCCCCGGAGCCTAGAGAAGATGTAACCCATGCTGCCTGAAGTCGGGCTGCAGTCAGGACCCGCCCGGGATCTATGCGGAGCCGGCCTGACAGGAAACGAATACCTGATTTAGAAGCGGTATTCAGAGTTAATACGGTATGTACACCGCAGGTGCCCCTGACTGGCGCCCCTGCAGAGAGTGGGTACCGCACGGTAGCAGGACGTGGGGCAACGCCCTCTTCTGCGCCGTAATCACCAAAGCCTGCGAGCTTCAGCGGTGTTTTTGCCTTTGCACAACGCAAGGAAAAACGAACGCATGAAGAGAATGCTGATCAACGCAACCCAGCCAGAAGAGCTGCGCGTTGCACTGGTCGACGGCCAATGGCTGTACGACCTGGATATCGAAAATCGCACCCGCGAACAAAAAAAAGCCAATATCTACAAAGGTAAAATCACCCGAGTAGAACCCTCCCTTGAAGCCGCCTTTGTCGATTACGGTGCTGAGCGCCACGGCTTCCTGCCCCTGAAAGAAATTTCCCGCGAATACTTCCTGAAACAGCCCAAAGACATTGAAGGCCGCATCAAGATCAAGGATGTGGTCAAAGAAGGCATGGAAGTCATCGTACAGGTTGATAAAGAAGAGCGTGGCAACAAGGGCGCAGCCCTGACCACCTTCATCAGCCTCGCTGGCCGCTATCTGGTGTTGATGCCAAATAACCCGCGCGCCGGCGGTATTTCCCGTCGTATCGAAGGCGATGAGCGCAGCGACCTGCGCGACGCGCTCTCCAGTGTTGAAGTACCTTCCGGCATGGGCATCATCGTGCGCACCGCCGGCGTTGGCCGCAGCGGCGAAGAGCTGCAGTGGGACCTTACCTACCTGTTGCAACTCTGGGACGCCATCAAGACGGAAGCGGATGACTCCAGGGCACCACACTTCCTGTTCCAGGAGAGTAACGTCATCATCCGCGCCATCCGCGACTACATGCGCGACGATATCGGTGAAGTGATCGTCGACGAGGATGGCGCCTACCAACTGGCCGCGGAATTCGCCCGCCAGGTGATGCCGAACTACGCCAACAAGGTGAAGTTCTACGACGACAATATCCCACTGTTCAATCGCTACCAGATTGAAAGCCAGATCGAGACCGCCTTCGAACGCGAAGTGAAACTTCCATCCGGCGGTTCCATCGTCATCGACGTGACCGAAGCGCTGGTGTCCATCGACATCAACTCCTCCCGCGCCACCAAAGGCGGCGATATCGAAGAGACCGCACGCACCATCAACCTGGAAGCCGCTGACGAAATCGCTCGCCAGCTGCGCCTGCGTGACATGGGCGGACTGGTCGTCATCGACTTTATCGACATGCAGAGCAAGTCCAGCCAGCGCGAAGTTGAAAAGCGTATGGAAAAGGCACTCGGCATGGACCGCGCCCGGGTACAGGTAGGCCGCATCTCCCGCTTCGGCCTGCTGGAGATGTCCCGCCAGCGCCTGCGCCCATCCCTGGGTGAAACCACGTTCCGCGTATGCCCGCGCTGTAGCGGCCAGGGCACCATTCGTGGCACCAAGTCCCTCGCCCTCTCCATTCTCCGACTGGTAGAAGAAGAGGCAAAGAAAGAACGCAGTGCAGAAATCCGCGCGATTACCCCGGTGAATGTAGCGACCTACCTGCTCAACGAAAAGCGCAAGGCGATCTCCCACATCGAAGCACGCAACAACACCCGCGTGGTGGTTGTTCCCAACGCCGATCTGGAAACCCCGCACTTTGAAGTGCTTCGCCTGCGTGACGACGAAACCACCCTGGAAACCTCGTACAAGATTTCCGGCACCATTGAAGAGACCGTAGAAAAGAGCAAACAGGACGAACCTGTGCGCGCCGCGGCGCAGCCCGCCGTACAGCAGATCGCCCACACCGCTCCTGCGCCGACCCCGGTGGCCAAACCCACCAAGGCGAAAGCCAAGGAGAAGCAAGAGACCGAAAAACCTGGCCTGTTCAGCCGCCTGATCAGCGCCGTCTCCGCCCTGTTTAGTGGCGAAGAGGAGAAGTCCGACAAGAAAGACAAGAAGACTACCGGTCGTGATAAAGGCTACCAGCAGCGCAACCGCAACCAGCGCGGTGGCCGTGGACGCGGACGCGGAAATCGCAGCGGCAACCGTCGTGACGATCAGCGCAGTGACGACCGCAAGGACGATACCCGCTCCAAGCGCGGCGACAAACGCCGTGATGACAGCGAAGGCAGTGAGCGCCGCGACAACCGGGATAAAACCCGCGAAGCGAGCCGTGACGGAAGTCGTGACGGTCAGCGCGATGGTCAGCGCGAAGGCCAGCGCGAAGGTCAACGTCGCAGCCGCAGACGCCGTGGTGGCGATCGTCGCAACGAGCAGCAGGCCACTACCGCAGCAGACGTAGAGAGCACCAATCTCGACATCGCAGCTGACGCCGCAGACGCAAGCAGTGACGACCAGCAGCGTCCTTCTCGTCGCCCGAGCAACGTACGCGGCCGCCCACAGCCCCGTCGCCGTGGCCGCCGTGGTGGCGACAAGGGTGAGGAGCGCTCTGCTGCGAACGAGGAGCAGAAGCAGGAAACTCGCCAGGTTCCCGCCAGCACCGAGAGCGACGTAGCCGCCAAGGTCGAGCAGCCTTCCGAAGAACCCCAGCGCAAGCCGCGGGCGAAACGCGAGGACAAGCCCTCTGCAAAAGCGGAACAGCCCGTTGAAAAGCAGGCCGAAGAGCCGGTAAGCGAACAGAAGCCCGAGCAGCCCTGGGCAGAAGCACAGGTGCGCGCCGATGCACCGAAAGCAAAGCGTGAAAAAACCGAAGCTCAAGCTCCAGCTACGGCTGAGCAGCCCGCCGTTTCTGAACAACCTGCAAAGCCCAGCAAGCCCGCCGCCACCTCGGAAGCAGCACCCGAGCGCAGCGCGCCTCAGCAGGACAAGCAGTCTGACGAAGTTAAACAGGCTCCAGCAGAACCCAAGCCCGAAGTAGCGGCTGATGCGAACGTTGCTGAAGCACCGAAGGCGGACACTAAACCCGAGGAAACCGCAGAAACGCCGAAGACCCATGCGGAAGGCGATCTGCTTGCGGAGTCCCCGGAAAAATCCGTTGCCAGTGCAGCCAGCAAAAGCGAAGCAGGGCAATCTGTCGAAACCAGTGCCGCGGCTGACACCAGTATCGAGGCCTCGAACGAGGAAGCACCGACCGCCGAGAAAGAGACCAGCGAACCGGAAGCTCCTTCGACCCCAGCAGCGCCAGTCGCTTCCACCGAAGAAAGGGCTCCGGCAACCGGCACTTATGGTCGCGCCAGTAACGACCCGCGCATCAACCCGAAGCCTCTGGTTGACTTCAAAGTCGTCACTGCCCGTCCAGAAGTAGGCGATCTGCGCCCGCTCGACACCGCCCAACCGGCCAACATCGAGCACAGCCCACGCCCGCTTCAACGCCCGGCCAACGACCCGCGCACCAAGCGCAATACCAGCGCGGAAAACTCCGAAGCTGGTTAAGCGATTGACGGAGGAACCCGCAGGGTTAGCTGCTCAAAAATGCAGCTAACCCATTGAAGTTCCTAAAAAAAGTTCCTGCGCACTTGTACCCGCAAAACAGCTCGGTATAATGCGCAGCACAATTTGGTGGGGTGGCTGAGTGGTCGAAAGCGGCGGTCTTGAAAACCGTTGACTGTAACAGGTCCCAGGGTTCGAATCCCTGCCCCACCGCCATACAAAAAAAGCCCGACTGGCAACAGTCGGGCTTTTTTTGTATGGCGGTGGGGCAGATTTGGATGAGAACCCCGTTCTAGCCGGAGCGCGCCAGCGCAGAGACCAACGAAACCCCTCCTCCTCTACACTGATGTGATGATCCAAAACTCGCATCACTCATGAACTCCCCCAAGGAAGCTACACCCGCACTTCCGCCACTGCTCGACTCCGAAAGCATCATCGCTTTCGCCATCGCCCTTGGCCTGGGCCTGCTGATCGGTCTGCAGCGCGAGCGCACCACCGACCGCCTGGGCGGCATCCGCACCTTCCCCATGATCGCGCTGTTCGGCGCACTGACCGCACGACTGAGCCTCAACCCCGGTATGGACTGGCTGATGCTGACCGGGCTACTGGCCATGACGGCGTTGATTCTGCTCGGCAACCTGGACCGGTTCCGTGGTAAAGACGATCACGTGGGTGTGACGACCGAGGTGAGCGCCCTGCTGGTATTTCTGCTTGGTGCCTATCTTGTACTCGGCGACAAGACGGTGGCGGTCGTTGTCGGCGGCACCATTGCAGTACTGCTGCACTTCAAACCGGGAATGCACGCATTCGCGCAAAAGCTTTCCGACAAAGACCTCCGCTCAATCATGCAGTTCGCGGTTATTTCGCTGATCATTCTTCCGGTACTGCCCAACCGCACGTTTGGCCCATACGACGTTCTCAACCCCTTTTCCATCTGGTTGCTGGTCGTGCTGATCGTCGGAATCGGCCTGGGTGGCTACGCCGCCTACAAGATTGTAGGTGCCAGCGCCGGCACTCTGTTGAGCGGACTGATCGGGGGCCTGATTTCTTCGACGGCGACCACCGTGACTTACGCGCGTATGGCACGCACACAGCAGAAGGCAGTGGGACTTGCAGCCCTGGTGATACTGATCGCCTCGACCAGTATGTATATCCGTATGTTCGTCGAGATCACAGTGGTCGCACCACGCAAGCTGGGGGCATTTCTTCCACCGCTGGCATCACTTTTCGCGGTCAGCCTGGTGGTTTGCGCCCTCGCCTACCTCCGCATCCAGCATAGAGAAAAAACGATGCCGGAGCCCAGTAACCCGGCGGAGTTGAAGCCTGCACTTATTTTTGGCGCCCTTTACGCTGTGATATTGCTGGCCATTGCCGCAGGCAAGGAATACTTCGGCAATCGTGGCATATATATCGTCGCGCTCATTTCCGGCTTTACCGACGTGGATGCCATCACCCTGTCTACCGCCAACATGGCCGGCGCGGGGTCCATGGAGGTGGACACAGCTTGGCGAGCGATGGTGATCGCCAGTCTCGCAAACCTGGTGTTCAAGGCCTGTGCTGCGGGCTTCCTGGGAGGCCTGTCACTGCTGCGCGGGGTGCTGACGCTGTTTTCCATCCCGTTTATTACCGGGCTGGCCGTGCTCTCGTTCTGGCCTTAGTAGAAATCTAAATAGGGCTCACCGTCGCTCATTGCGCCAAGAAATAACCCGCACATTATGTCGACACACACGTCACCGTGTTGGCTAGTCTATAAAGAGTACAAACTTATCGACTCCAATCAGCTTTAAGTAATCCGGCCACCAAGAGCGCGGGCCCAGCGGAACAATATGGCGTGAAGTTTTCACCGATCTGGTTGCTTGTCATCTGCATCCTCACTGTGGGTGTGATGCTGGCGATTCTGCACTATTTCGACCTTGACGATCGACTCATCGAGCTGATGCAGTGGCTGGATACACTCGGCTGGCAGGCAGGCGTCTGGTTTATGCTGGTGATCGCTGTCTCCATTATTTTGCTGTTCCCGGGCGTGATTTTCACCATGGGTGCGGGGTTCGTATTCGGGGTTATAAAAGGCACCATTTATGTCGTGCTTGGCACGGTGCTTGGCGCCGCCATTGCTTTCCTGATTTCCCGTTACCTGCTGGGTGAGCGCGCCTCCAATTGGCTCCTGGCAAAAGTCAAACCGGCCAACCTGGGCGAAGTGCTGCGCGATGAGGGTTGGCGTATGGTCATGCTCACGCGTATGGTGCCGCTATTCCCGTTCAAGCTGTCGAATTATTTCTTTGGGCTGACACCGCTGAGATTCCGGGATTTCTGTATCGGGAACTTCTTAGGTGTCATTCCCATCACAGTGAATAATGTCTACGTGGGTTCTATTGCCGCGGACCTTGCCAGTATTGGTACAGACCGGGCCACACGTACACCCACGGAGTGGGCGCTGTACGGCCTGGGGTTCTGCCTCGCCATCATTGCGATTATCGGTCTGACCCGCATGGCGCGCCGCGCACTCAAGCAGAAAATCGACGAAGGAGAGCTCTGATGCCCTGGATGAAATGGCTTCCCTGGCGGTTCTTCGTACGCAAGTTCGCCACTTCCCACGGATTCCTCGATCCCCTGGCGGTGATGGCGCGCCTGCAGCGTTTCGCGGAACCCTCCGAAGTCAGCGAACCGATCGAGCTGCTGCGCGCCGGTGTCATCTTTCACGCTCGTGCACTGATGAACAGCAAGGTCATCCAGCACAACCTGGATTGGGTCTGGCCCTACTGGATTGAGCGCCAGTTCGACCCGGCCGATGTGTCGTTTATCCCGCGCGCATTCTCCATTACCCACTGCAACCTGAGCCACCGCAACTGGACCGCAGTGGGTATACCGGGGAGCGAAGAAATGCCCATTGTGGATCCACGCGGGCTGCTCACGCCGCATTATGACGGCTGGTCTATCGACACCTGGATCATCGGTGACGACGGGCGGAACCTCTACCCTTCCCAGCACGACGATGTAACGCAGAAGCTGGACTTGAACGGCGGCATCGCCATAGAAACGGAATCCTCCAGCGACCAGGCAGAACTCTACAACCGCGTTTGGGCAGAACTGGATCAGCGCAACAACAACTGCCACATGCAACTGCGCGCCCGCCACAATACCGGCGGCTGGCTGGTGGTGGCACTGCGCCCCTGCAACCCGGAGGGGGTAGCCTTTGTAAACAAGGTAACCCTGGAAAATACCCGCGACCGCTGGCTGGTGGACGGCAAAGATAAAGTTTTGTTTGACCGTGCAGTGGACCGCCACCACGCTTCCGATTACCACACCGGTGACATCGCGCTGCACCTTCGCGATGACGGCAACGAAAACCATGCGGAGTGCGAGGTGGGCATGGCCACTGCCGCTGCCCTGTTCCGGCTGGAACCCGGGGAGACCGTTGACACGCTGGTAACCATTCCCCAGCACTGTAAGCTGAACAAGGGCAACGCTGCTTCAACCTGGAAGCAGAACCTCGACCAGCACTGCGCCATGTCGATACCCGATGAACAGCTGCAATTTATCTACGACTCCGCAATCCGCACCCTGATCCTGCACTCGCCACACGACGTGTATCCGGGCCCCTACACCTACAAACGGTTCTGGTTCCGCGATGCCGCGTTCATGATCCAGTCCCTGCTGCATGCGGGATTGCTCGACCGGGCCGAACGGGCACTGGAGCGTTTTCCATCCCGGCAGAAGCGCAATGGCTACTTCCACTCCCAAGATGGCGAATGGGACTCCAATGGCGAGGCGCTGTGGATTATTGATCAGTATTGCCGAATTACCGGCAACAAGCTGAAGTCCGAATGGCTGGACCCGGTACTGCGCGGCGCCCAGTGGATACACAACAAACGCCTGCCGAAAGATGGCAGCCTCACCGGCGGCCTGCTGCCTGCAGGGTTCAGCGCGGAGCACCTGGGTCCAAACGACTGCTATTTCTGGGACGACTTCTGGGGAATTGGCGGGCAGCTGTCCGCTGTCGCCATCTGCAGTCGTGAAGGCCATCCGCAGGATGCGGATACCTTCCAGAGCCAAGCCGACGATTTCATGCTCACGGTGGACGCCGCGCTGGAAAAATGCGCGGAAAGGCTCAAGCGCCCCGCCATGCCGGCCTCACCCAAACGCCGGCTGGACGCCGGCGCTATCGGCTCCATCGCTGCCGGCTACCCACTTAAGCTCTACCCGGAAGACGACCCGCGCCTTCTCGACCTGGTGGAGTTCCTGATGGAAAACTGCTTTGTGTCCGGTGGATTTTTCCAGGACATGATCCATTCCGGTATCAATGCCTATCTCACCATTCATGTGGCACAGGTATTGCTGCGCGCCGGGGATCCACGTTGTATCGAGCTGATGCGCAACGTAGCCGATCTCGCCTCACCCACTGGTCAGTGGCCCGAAGCCATTCACCCGCACTCCTTCGGTGGCTGCATGGGGGATGGGCAGCACGCGTGGGCCGCTGCAGAATGGGTCACCATGCAGCGCAACTGTTTTGTGCGTGAGGAAGGCGATACACTGATTCTCGCGTCCGGCCTGCCGCCGGAATGGCTGGGTGATAGCAGCGCACAGAAACCCATTCGCTTCGGCCCGGCCCCCACTTATTTCGGAACCATTTCACTGGAAATTACTCCAGGAGAGAGACCGCGTATTTCATGGGCGGGAAAATGGCACGGCGAGCCCCCCGCGATTGAGGTTCGCGCATTCGGTTACCAGCCGATAATCGCTGATTCCGGTGTTGAAATGTTGGAGTTGCAACGTAAGTGAACATCGTCATGCTCACCAATACCTACCTGCCGCACGTGGGTGGGGTGGCGCGCTCGGTAGATGCCTTTTGCAGGGAGTACCGAAAGCGCGGGCACCGGGTACTTGTGGTAGCCCCGGAGTTTTCACAAAAAATCGAAAATGAAAAAGATGTGGTGCGCATTCATGCAATACAAAATTTTAATGGCAGCGATTTTTCAGTAGCCCTTCCCCTCTCCGGCGAGCTCACCGAACAGCTGGATTTTTTCGAACCGGACCTGGTGCATTCCCACCACCCGTTTTTACTTGGCATGTCGGCCCTGCGTATCGCGCGCAGCCGCGAACTGCCCCTGGTTTTCACCCACCACACCCTGTACGAACGCTACACGCACTATGTGCCCGCCGACTCGGAAGCGCTGAAACGCTTTGTGATCGAGCTCGCAACGCGTTATAGCAACCTGGCCAGTATGGTGTTTGCACCCAGCGAAAGCGTCGCGGACCTGCTCAGGGAACGCGGGGTTAAATCCCCCATCCGGGTGGTACCGACCGGGGTAAAACTCGAGGATTACCAGAACGGGGATGGCGCTGCCGCACGTGCACAGTACGGGATCCCGGAGCAGGCGTTCGTGATCGGCCACCTCGGTCGTCTCGCGGCGGAGAAAAATCTCGAGTTCCTTTCCGAGGCGGTGCTCGAACTTATAAACCGCAACGACAACATACACTTTCTGGTTGTCGGCACCGGCCCCATGCAAAGCCGCATGGAGGAGCTGTTCAATGCCCACGGCAAGGGAGACCGGCTCCATCTGACCGGCACTCTGCAGGGAGAGGCCCAGCGCGATGCCTACAGCGCAATGAATGTATTCGGGTTCTCCTCCACCAGTGAAACCCAGGGCATGGTACTTACCGAAGCCATGGCCGCCGGTGTACCTGTAGTGGCGTTGGATGCCAGCGGCTGTCGCGAAGTGGTCGAGGACCGGATCAATGGCCGCCTGGTACTCAAGCACTGCCAGCGGGAGATGATCGCTGCCCTGCAGTGGGTGCTCGACCTCTCCCGGGAGGAGTATCAATCGCTGTGCGCAGCGGCTCTCGACACCGCAGAGCGCTTCTCCATGGAGAACTGCGCTTCCGCCGCCCTCGACCACTACGAGACGCTGGTGCACCAACACTGGCCACTTGACGACTCCCTGTACGCCCAGTGGATGCGCCTGCGCAATATGATCGGCGCCCAGTGGGAAATACTCGAAGGTGTCACCAGTGCCGCCAGCGCCGCACTTGATCCGGATCACTCCGGAAAAAGCAGCTCATAACAAACGCATAATTCCAAAACCATAATGGATTGCTCCCAATGATGACCCGTATCGAGAGCACCCTGCGCCGCTGGCGCCGCCGGATCAGCCGCAGCGAGTGGCTGGCACGGATGCTCAAGTTACAGATCAATGAACGGGAACCGGACGCACCGGCGCTGGTGCTGATCCAGATAGATGGTCTCGCCCGTCCGCAGTTCGACAGAGCACTCGCGGATGGGAAAATGCCTTTCCTCAAGAAGCTGATCGAGCGTGAACACTACCATCTCGACCATATGTATTCCGGTGTTCCCGCCACCACACCGGCCGTACAGGCGGAAATTTTCTATGGTGTGAAATCTGCGGTACCCGCCTTTGGATTCATGTCGACCGAATCCCAGGAAATGCTGCGGATGTACGAATCCAATGCTGCCAACAAGGTGGAAAAACAACTTACCGATGCCGGCCACGAGCCGCTGCTGCAACAGGGCAGTTGCTATGTGAGCGTGTTTCGTGCGGGTGCGGAACACAATGAAGCGCACTTCTGCCCCGCCTCACAGGGGTGGGGGCCATCCCTCAAGGAAGCCGGCCCCCTGGCCCTGATCGTCATGTTATTGGCCAACCTGTGGAGTCTGATTCGTACCCTTGGTCTGCTGCTGCTTGAATTTATTCTCTCCGTGGTCGACTTCCTGCGGGGCATGGTCACCGGCCAGGATTTGCTCCGTGAGCTGATGTTTATCCCAACCCGCATCGCCATCACCATTCTGCTGCGGGAGCTGTCCACGGTCGGGGTGAAAATCGACATTGCCCGCGGCCTTCCGGTTATTTACATCAATCTGCTGGGATACGATGAACAGGCTCATCGGCGTGGCCCCAGCTCCAAGTTTGCACACTGGACGCTCAAGGGCATCGATGATGCGATTGCCCGCATCTGGCGTGCCGCACACCGCTCTTCACGCCGGCACTACGATGTTTGGATCTACTCCGACCACGGCCAGGAAGACAGCACCCCCTACGAAACGCTGCACGGCCGCAGCTTCGCCGACGCCGTCAGCGACGCCCTTTCCGATCTGCCGCAAAGCCCCCATGGATATCGGGCCACCGGTGAGCAAGGGGTTCAGCTGCAGCGCGTGCGCCTGTTTGGCGGCCAGTGGGTACAGAAACTGTTTCCGATCGAGGACCCGGTAGACCGCCAGGAAGGCGATGCGCCCATGGCACTCTCGGCCATGGGTCCTCTTGCGCTGTTGTACAACGTTCACTGCAAGGGCACCCCACCGGATAAAATCGCCCAGTTGATTGTCGACAAAACCAAGGCTCCGATGGTCTTGTATGAAGACAAGACGACACTCGAACCTGGCCCAGACGGAGAACCGGTAACCAAAGTGCGCGGCTGGTGGCGTGAGGGCGCCTTCTCCCTGCCCGAAGACGGCCACAAGATCATGGGCGAGGATCATCCCTTCGCAGATGAAGCGGTAGAAGACCTCGCAAACCTGTGCCGCCATCCGGATGCTGGTGATTTTGTGGTGAGCGGATGGTGTGCGGGTCACGAAAGTATCTCGTTCGCCATTGAGTCCGGCAGTCACGGAGGTGCCGGCCCGAATGAAACCCACGCTTTTGCGCTGATGCCGGGCGATATTCACTTCCCGGAAAACGGCCTTGGCCACTGGCGCCCGAAAGATATCCGCAACGCGGCACTGGCGTTCCTGAAGGCACAACCGGCGCAGCGACTGAAGTCCCCGCCGGCGATCAGCGTCGCAAACCGACCGGGGGCGACCGCCAGCGGGGGCAATTCCGTAACATCGCACGCGCCACTGGCAGCAGAGCCACGGCGCGGCGAAGATCCGGCAGCAACCGCCCAAGAGATGAGCCTCACCACCAGCAAAAGTCTGCGGGTAATGACCTATAACGTGCATATCTGCAAGGGTATGGACGGCAAGCTTTCGCCGGAGCGAATAGCCCGCGTGATCGCACGCTATTCGCCAGACGTGGTCGCACTACAGGAAGTAGACGTACGCCGAAAGCGCACGGGTGGCATCGATCAGGCACACCAGATTTCCAACCTGCTGTCCATGGACTGCCACTTTCAACCCGCCATGCACCTCGAAGATGAACGCTACGGCGACGCCATCATGTCCACCTATCCGCTGCGGCTGGTACGCAAGGATATTCTTCCCGGCCCACCGGAAGGCTCATTTCATGACGGGCGCGCGGAGCCCCGCGGTGCGCTGTGGATGGAAGTGGATTTTCACGGCACACCGGTGCACATTTTCAACACGCATCTGGGCCTGACCAAGGCAGAACGGTTACGACAGGTGGATGCGCTGCTGGGTGAAGGCTGGATGGGCAGCCCGGATTGCGTCGGACCGCGCATATTGGTGGGGGATTTCAATGCCCTGCCCGGCTCGACTGAAATCAAGCGGATAACCGCAGAGCTGGCCGACACTCAAATGAGCCTGCCCGGCCACAAACCAAAGGGCACATTTTTCAGCCGCCTGCCAAAGGCCCGCATCGACTATGTCTTTGCGGATACCGAACTCACAGTGAACGACATCCATGTCCCCCGCAGTGAACTGACCCAGCTCGCGTCCGATCACCTGCCACTGATCGTTGACCTGAGAGTCCCGGTGCGAAACAAGCAGTCCAGTCCGGACTAATGCAAAAGCGCCCTCACTGGAACAGCGCCTGCACCTGCTCTACACGGGATGGGCGCATTCCGGTGGTAAGGCCCTCCTCGATCGCGATACCCAGCGGGACGCCGCTGCGAGCCCGGTAGATCGCCCACGCCGTGCCCACCCGGTTGCCACTGGCACAGTGCATCAGGATTGGTGCGGCATCGGGATCCTCAAGAAGCTCTGTCAGACGCACGATCTGATCATCGGTTGGCGCTCCTTTGCCGATCGGCAGGTTCACGTAGGTCATTCCCGCCGCTTCCACCGCCGCGCGCTCTTCCGCGGTACCCTCTTCCGGCATGCGCAGGTCAATAATCGTCTGGAAACCTTTTTCCCTTAGGGTTTCCAGTTTGCCAAGATCTATACTGCCACCAGTGGCAAGAAATGGCCGGAGGCGATTGTAATTCAGCACCTCCGCCCCCATCTTGTCTCCAAAGGGTACCTGTGTGGATTCGCTGGCGTATACCGGATGCGCGACCGAAACAAGGGTCAATACACACAGTGTGAGTAGGGTTTTCAGCAATTTCATTTTCATAACTCCTGTTTGCACGCTATTTTGCCCCAACTATCACAAGATCGTCGAACCCAGCGCCTACTTGAAGGTCTAAAGCACTGGCTATATGATCCAAGAGATTTCATATTCACTTCCAGGAGACGCTAATGCGCCAAGAAGTCTATACACAGTCCGGAGCACTGGATCGCTCAGAATCCGCCAAAGTACTGCGTAACACCTACGCACTGCTCGCAATGACCGTTCTGTTCAGCGCAGTCACTGCCGGTGTTTCCATGGCCATCGGCATGAGCCGCGGTATGAGCCTGATCTGCTCCATCGCCGCCATCGCACTGGTCTGGTTTGTCCTTCCCCGTACCGCCAACTCCGCATCCGGCGTGGGCGTGGTATTCGCCTTCACCGGCCTGCTGGGTGCCTCCCTCGGCCCCATGCTGAACCATTACCTCGGCCTCGCTGGCGGCGGCCAGATCGTCATGCAGGCGCTGGGTACGACCGCGCTGATTTTCTTTGCCCTGTCCGCTTACGTACTGACCACCCGCAAGGATTTCAGCTTTATGGCCGGATTCCTCTTTATGGGGCTTGTTGCCGTAATCGTCAGCTCGATTGTCGCGTTCGTCGCCGCAGCATTTTTTGGGGTTGACATCAAAATGGCCCACCTGGTCATTAGCTGTGTGTCTGCCCTTGTTTTTTCTGGGTACATCCTATTTACAACGGGTAGCATCGTGAACGGCGGTGAGACCAACTACATCATGGCCACAACCATGTTGTACCTTAGTATCCTGAACCTGTTCACCAGCCTGCTGACCATCTTCGGCTTCGCCTCAGAAGACTAATCAGCCCGCTGAGATAGTTCACACAGTGCCCCGCTCCGCGGGGCATTTTTTTATCGGTGCGTTTTCCGGCGTTTATAGCGAACCACTCATGCAATTCACCCTCGTCATCTACGCGGCACCACACTCCACGGAAGGTGCCGCAACGGCTCTGCGCTTCGCCCGCGCACTGCTGCAGTCCGGCCACAGTATCTACCGGGTATTTTTCTATGGCGACGGCGTACACAACGGCAGCGCTCTCACCGCGCCACCACAGGATGAGCAGGACCTGCTCCGTCAGTGGCAGGAACTCCAGGAAGCGCACACGCTGGACCTAACCATCTGTATCGCCGCCGCCCAGCGCCGCGGTGTGCTGAGTATCAGCGAATCAGCCCGGCTGGAAAAGCCCGCGGGCAATCTGGCGGACGGCTTCGAACTGGCCGGGCTCGGCCAGCTCGCTGAAGCCTGCGTGGTCAGTGACCGCGTCGTGACCTTTGGAGGTTGAGTGAATGTCGCAACCTAAATCCATCCTCGCCCTCTGCCGCCACGCCCCCTACGGCAACGCGCTTGCCCGCGAAGGCCTGGAGGCCGTGCTCGCCAGTGCGGCAATGGATCAGATTCCGGATGTGCTGTTTATCAACGACGGCGTATTCCAGCTGCTCGAACAAGATCCGAAGGCCATCGGCGAAAAGAACCTGCGCCGAAACCTGCAGGCGCTGCCCATGTTCGGCGTGGAGACTCTGTACGTCTGCCACAGGAGCCTGAAGGAGCGCGGGCTGGCCCCCGAGCAACTGAATATTGCCGGTGCCGAACTGAAACTGCTGGAGGACACCGGCACCTTTATCGGCAACTTCGACCAGGTACTGAGTTTTTAAAATGACGCTGCACATTGTCAACCAGTCTCCCCATACCGGCAGCGCGCTGCGTGACTGCCTCGCAAGCTTTGCCGAAGGCGATGCCCTGTTGCTGATCGAAGACGGCGTGTACGGCGCTGCAGGTCACCAGCCACTGCCGGAAAACAACGTCTACTGTCTGCAGGCCGATGCGGACGCCCGCGGCATTACCCTTGCGGCAAATGTCGAGGGTATTGACGACCTGCGCTGGGTATCCCTGTGCACCGAGCACAATCCTGTCGTCAGCTGGTTCAAGTGAGTTCGATGAGCAATCTCGTAATCGAAGGGCGGGAAATTCCGCTGGACAAGGAAGGTTTCCTGCGCAACCTGGAAGACTGGAGCCCCGAGGTGGCCGAGGCACTGGCCGCACAGGAAAACATTGAGCTGACCGAGGACCACTGGGATGTGATTCGCCTGCTGCAGGCGTTTTACACAGAGTTTGAACTCTCTCCGGCGATGCGCCCACTGGTGAAGTATGTAGGGCAGAATCTGGGACCAGAAAAAGGCCGCAGTATTTTCCTGATGAAACTGTTTCCACCGAGCCCCGCCAAGATCGGCAGCAAGATTGCAGGGCTACCCAAACCCACCAACTGCCTGTGAACTGGCCAGTATAGGGCGCGAAAGCTAATTGCCGAGGTGCATGATCACCCGGCGCTTGCCCGCATGATAGCGGTGCTCCCACAGGTAAATGCCCTGCCAGGTGCCCAGCGCCAGATGGCCGTCCACCACCGGGATACTGAGGCTGCTGGCGGTCAGCGCGGACTTGATGTGAGCGGGCATATCATCGGGGCCTTCCAGAGTGTGCGTGTACAGTGGGTCATTTTCCGGCACCAGCCGGTTCAGCCAGTTCTCCAGATCAACCCGGGCACTGGGGTCTGCGTTCTCCTGGATCAGCAGGCTTGCGGAGGTGTGCTGAATAAACAGCGTGCACAATCCATCCCCGCCGTAACTCTGACCAGCCAGCCAGTGCTCCACCTCACGGGTGAATTCGTGCAGTCCCTGGCCCCGCACTACAATCTCCAGTTGCCCAACGGCCATTGTCCTACTCCTTTACCACTTCGCGTATAATCCGCGCCCGATTCAATTCACCAGATACGGCTCTTTCACATGGCTCTTCACCGCGTAAACACCGACGACTACCAGCAGCAACTGGACCACAAGGTCGATCGCCTGCGTCAGGCCTACGCACCCTTTACCAGCCTTGCGCCGGAAGTTTACCCCTCCCCGCCAAACCATTACCGCCTGCGTGCGGAGTTCAAGATGTGGCAGGAAGGTGGCCGCGTCGATTACGCCATGTACAAGCAGGGCGAATACAAAAAGCCGTTTGTGATTGAAGAGTTTACCGTGGGCTCCCGCCGTATCAACGAATTGATGCCGCCACTGCTCGACGCCATCAATCAGAGCGAAATCCTGCGCAAGCGGCTATTCTGTACCGAGTTTCTCACCACCCTGAGCGGCGATGCGCTGATCACGCTGATATACCACAAGCCGCTGGACGATGCCTGGGAACAGGAAGCCCGTGCTCTGCAAGAGGCCCTCGGCGTACCGATCCTCGGTCGCTCGCGCAAACAGAAGCTGGTGCTGGACCGGGACTACGTCATCGAGAAGCTGGACATCGACGGCCGTACGTATCAGTACAAGCAGGTGGAAGGCAGCTTCACCCAGCCCAACGGCGAAATCTGCCGTTCCATGATCCAGTGGGCGCGCAGCTGCTGTGAAGATGCTTCAGGAGATTTGCTGGAGCTTTACTGCGGCAATGGCAACTTCACCATTCCGCTGGCAGAAAAATTCCGCAAGGTGCTCGCCACGGAAATCTCAAAGGTGTCGGTAAACTCCGCGCAGGAAAATATCGCGGTGAACGGTGTGGAAAACCTGGATATCGTGCGCCTGTCGAGCGAGGAGTTCACTCAGGCCATCGACAAGGTCCGCCCTTTTCGCCGCCTGAAAGACTTCGACCTGGACAGCTACGATTTTTCAACCGTGCTGGTCGACCCGCCCCGCGCCGGCCTCGACGCCGACACCTGCGCGATGATCGCGCGCTATCCGCGTATTCTGTATATCTCGTGCAACCCGCAGACCCAGCTCGAGAACCTCGAGGAACTGACCAAAACTCACAAGATTGAACGGTTTGCGATATTTGATCAGTTCCCGTACACGGATCACACGGAATCCGCCGTACTGCTGGTTAAAAAATAACGGCCAGTCAGAAGTTGCGGCCAAGAATCCGCTTGGCGGCATCCAGGGCAAAGTCCCGGTACTCCGATTCCACCCGCGCCATCTCTTTCTCGAACGCAAACTGCTCTTTGCGGGTAAGCTTTTTCCAGTCCTGAAGGATCGGAATATGGCTGGTCTGGTCCGCCACCTTGTAAAAGGCCACAAACTCTTCCTTGACCGTCGGCTCTACCTGCAGTGAATCCAGTAACACGCGAATACGCAGGGACGCTTCGGTAAGCCCGACACCCTCATCCAGCAACGTCTTGGCAATGATCTGAATACTGGTATTGACCCGCTCGCGCTGTGCTTCCGCCGCCACTTCGATCTCGGCCAGTTGCTGCTTCTGCAGCTTGCGCGCCTTGCGCAACTCCAGGCAGTAATAGGTAGCCACTGCCGACAACACAAAAATAATCAAGCCGGCAATTACCAGTATCCATACAGGTACTTCAGTCATGGGAGATACACCTTCAACAGCGCGAGCCCGAGGCTCGCGGTAATAATAGAAAACAGAGTACTGATCGCAATGATGTTGGCCGCGAGTTGGCTGTTGCCGCCGAGCGCGCGCGCCATGATAAAGGAGGCAGACGCGGTTGGCGCCGCCGCGAGCAGAAACAGAATTGCCAGCGACTGGTCACCGAGCCCGAACAGCAGCCCTACCGCCACAAGTACCACCGGCACAACCAGCAACTTGAACGCGCTAGCCGCAAATGCCCCGAAGGAGCTTCGCCGTAACATGCTGAGATCCAGGCTGGCACCGATGCACAGCAGCGCCAGTGGCAAGGTTACCGAGGCCAGGTACTCACCGGTCTGCACGATTACCTGTGGCAGCCTGAGGCCCACAGCCTTCGACACTAGCGCCAGCACGATCGCCACGATCAGCGGGTTGCGCAGGATATCCTTTGCCAGCTTGTTCCAGCTGAACTGCGCTTTCTGACTGTACACCGCAAAAAGTGCCACCGCCGCGATGTTGTAAAAGATCGTAATCACTGCCATCAGCAACGCGGCCTGGGCCAGACCCGAGGCGCCGTAGGCATTCGCCGCCCAAGCGAGGCCGATAATACCGAGGTTGCCGCGGAAGGCGCCCTGAATGAAGGCGCTGCGATCGCCATGCTCCAGTGGGCGCGCCACCAACCAGGCCAGCGGCACCGTCAGAATCGTACCAATCAACCCGGCGAGCAACAGCGGCCACTCATCACCCAGGTGGGCGTTGGAGCCAAAAATATTGAAAAACAACAGCGCTGGCAGGGTTACCAGAAACACCAGCTTGGACGCGTCGTCGACAAAAGACTCGCTGAGCAGGTTTACCCGCGCCAGCCCGTAACCCACCAACAGGGTCAGGAAGATCGGCGCGGTGACCGAGAGCGCAAACGAGAATGTATCCAGGATAGCGTCCAAGGTTTATTCCGTTTCGCTTTCGGTGGCCAGTTGCTCGTCCGCCTCTTCCGATGTCCTTTCCGGTGCCGGCAACTTGTGGCTGTCTTCGGCCTTTTCCCGCAGGTCGGCGGCGATCTGCTTGCGAGTCTTGGCTCCCAGCTTGCGCAGACTGTCGATGCGCTTCACCGCATTGCCGCGCCCGGTGGCGAGACGCTTGTAGGTTTCATGGAAGGCCTCGTCGGCCTGTCGGATGCGGCCACCAAGGTTATCCAGGGATTCCAGCACCAGTGCAAACTGGTCATGGAGCTTGCCCGCCTCGTCGGCGATCTTTTCCGCGTTCTTGTTCTGCTTTTCGTAGCGCCAGATATTCTCCACGGTACGCAGGGTCGCCATCAGGCTGGTGGGGCTCACCAGAACAATCTGGCGCTCGTAGGCGAAGCGGAACATCTCCGGGTCCGCCTGCATCGCGAGCATGTAGGCCGCCTCGATGGGCACAAAGATGAACACGAAGTCGAGGGTACGCACCCCTTCCAGCTGTTCGTAGGCTTTCTTATTGAGCCCGGTGATATGCGCACGCAGGGAATTGACGTGTTGTTTGAGTGCCTGGCTGCGCTCCTCGTCGGTCTCGGCGGAGGCGTAGCGCTCGTAATCCACCAACGACACCTTGGAGTCGATGATCAGGTCCTTGTTTTCCGGCAGGCGCACGATCACGTCCGGCTGGCGGCGACGGCCCTCGGCAGTGCTGTCTTTCAGCGACACCTGGGTTTCGTATTCGCGGCCCTTTTGCAAGCCGGATTCTTCCAGCAGGCGCTCCAGCACCACTTCTCCCCAATTGCCCTGGATCTTGCGGTCGCCCTTGAGGGCTGAGGTCAGGTTCAGGGCCTCGTCGCTGATGCGCTGGGTCTGCTCGCGCAGCGCCTTGATCTGGCCCACCAGACTGCCGCGCTCGCGGTTCTCCTGATCGTAAACATGCTCCACACGCTTGCGGAAATCCCCCAGCTGGCGCTCCAGCGGATCCAGGCTTTTCTTGAGGCTGTCTTCACTGCGGCGCGCGAACACCTGCTGCTTTTCTTCGAAGATGCGGTTGGCGAGGTTTTCGAACTGCTGGGTCATGGCCGTGCGGGTCTGCTCCAGCTGCTGCTTCTGTTCCGCCAGGGAGGCTTCGCTCTTTTCTACCAGTACCTGGTAGCGCGCCAGCTGCTGGGATTTGTTGCCCAGCTCTTCCCGCAACTGCTGCACATCCAGATCCAGCCGGGTCTCCCGCTCCAGCGCGCTGGCCAACTGCGCGGCGCTGATCTGGCGCTCCGCCTGCAGCTCGCGCAGCTGACCAACCAGCCGCGAACGTCCCGCCCAGACCGACAGCACCAACACCACCAGTGTGACCACTCCGGCGATAATGGCTTGTTCCAGGGAGATCTGCAGGGGAAACCAGGTCATAAAAATCACTTAAACTTAATTTGATGTCGCCGGCTGGGGTATCCTTGGCCAGCGCGAGTACGCTTCGGGAGCCTTGAGGAGATAGCTTTTTACATGCCAACAGGAAGCGGCCATTTTAGCAGTCCGCCCAGCGCATTGATATTCGATTCCGGGGTCGGTGCCATCAGCATTGCGCGGGAGATCCGCCGACAGATCCCCGGGCTGACTCTGCACTTTGGTGTCGACAACGGTTTCTACCCCTATGGCGACAAGCCAGAAGAAGTCCTGCGCCCGCGGATCGTACAGGTTGCCACCGCCATGATGGCGGCCAGCCAGGCGGACATGCTGGTTGTCGGTTGTAATACCGCCAGCACCCTGGCGCTCCCCGAATTGCGAGATACGCTGGAGCACCCGGTGGTGGGCGTCGTGCCCGCCATCAAGCCCGCGGCGGCGGAAACCCGCAGCGGCACCATTGCCCTGGTCGCCACAGAGGGCACTGTCAGTCGCGGTTACACCCGGGACCTGATCGCGCAGTTCGCTAACGGCCAGCGGGTGATCAATGTTCCAGCGCCGGAACTGGTCCAACTGGCGGAAGCCAAATTGCGCGGCGAGACGATCACCGCTGGACAGTTGGCACCGGTGCTACACCGGATTTTTGATACCGCCGGGGGCGACAAGGTGGATATTGCGGTTCTCGCCTGCACACACTTCCCCCTGTTGCGCGAAGAACTGGACAGGTTCGCGCCAAGAAGTATCCGCTGGCTCGATTCGGGCCCCGCCATTGCCCGTCGCGTGCGCTGGTGGCTCGACGAGCTGAAACTGGAGCTCCCCGATACGCCCGCTGCCAGCCAGCTTTTGATGAGTGCCGAGGACCCGGACAACCGGATTGCCCTCGCCTTCGCCGAGTTTTCGCCCCAGTGCCACGCCCTCACTGACGCCGCCGGGTAACCCGGTCGCGGTGACAGCAGTTGACACAACCCCGACAAACCGCGACGGTGAAAAACATCTTCACCGCGCTATAAAAAAATGACATCAGGCCTGCTACACCCATGCTGCAACCGGCATTCCCCGTACTGGAAATTTTTTCGCAACAGCCCGATGGCGGCTTGCTGCTGACACCCAACAATCGCCTGCGCAACCGATGCCAACAGGTGTACGCCAGCAACCAGCCCCCCAATACCTGCTGGACGCCGCCACCGGTGGAATCCTTGCAGGGCTGGCTGGACAAGCAGTGGTTCCGGCTGCAGCAGCAAGGCTGGCCGCCCGCACTGAAGCAGGTGCTCAACCGCGAGCAGCGACAGCTCCTGTGGCAAACGGCCCTGGACGACGCCCTCGACCGCGCCCTGCTGAACAGCACACAGCTCTGCCGCGACGCCGACAGCGCCCTCAGCCAGTTGCTGCAGTGGCGGCTGGTCGACAATCTCGACCAGATGGATACAGCCATCGAGCCGCTGCTGGAACAGTTCGCGCTGTCCCTGGACGCCGAAGCCTTCCCGCTGTTTGCCATGATTCGCGCATTCACCGCGCAGATACACGCGCATAACGCGATCACCCCGGACCAGAGGGACCAACTGATCCTGCGCGCATTTGAGGAAGGCGCACTGGCCAGGCTGCCTCACATCGATACCGCCGGGTTCGCCCAGATATCACCGCTGCACCAGTCGATCATCGACAGCGCGGCATCACAGATCGTCAATCACCCGGGCACCCGTCGCGGCGCTCATGTGCAAGCAGCCCCCTGCCAGAACCTGGAACAGGAACTGGTTCAGGCAGCCCGCTGGGCAGCACAGAAGTTACAGCAGAACCCGCGCAGCAGTGTCGGCATTGTGGTGAACAATCTCGGCCAGTGCCGCGCACTGGTGGAATCGGTGTTCGCGCGTATTCTGGAACCACAGATTCTCGATCCGGCACAGCCCCGCTACACACTGCCGTTCAACTTTTCCGCCGGTACCCCGCTGGCGAACACCCCGGTAGGCAGCACTGCCCTGCAACTGCTGGATCTGCTCACTGACGAATGGGACTACTCGCAACTGCGCAACCTGCTGTTCAACCCCCTGTGGGGATCCGAAGAAGAGCTCTGGTTGCGCAGTGCCCTGTTTCGGCGCATACAGAAAATGGAATTGCGACGTATAGACGGCGCCACCCTGCGCTACTGGGCTGAGCGTATCGCCGAAGGTCCGGGCAACACCGCCCCCGAGGCGCTCAAACTGCCGGGCCAACTGGAAAAACTCGGCGACTGGCAGCGCCGCTGGCAGAGAGCCCCGGCGGAAATCTGGGCTGCGCGCTTCTCGCAAGTTTTAAACACCCTGGGCTGGCCCGGCAACCGCAACCCGGACAGTCAGGAATACCAGCAGCTGATGCACTGGGAGAGCACGCTGGAAGATTTCGCCAGCCTCTCCGCATTCGCCGGCACGCTCACCCTGACCCAGGCACTGCAGCAACTTCGCCAGATTGCCAACCGTACGCCCTTTCAGGCAGAGACCCGCGACGGCCCGCTGCAGATCCTGGGCGTGCTGGAAGCCGGCGGCCTGTCCTTCGACCACCTGTGGCTGGTGGGATTCGGCCAGCAACAGTGGCCCACGGCCCCGGCCCCCAATCCGCTGCTGCCGATCCAGTGGCAAAAGCACTGGAAAATGCCCCGCGCCAGCGCCGAGCGCGAACTGGAACTTGCCCGCGAACTCACCGACGACCTGCTCAATGCCAGCACCGATATCGTTGTCAGCTATGCCTCGGAAGAAGATGGTGTGCATCAGGGGATGAGCACACTGTTTGGCGAGCGGGAAAAAATACCGCTGCTGGAATCCGACGCACTAAGTGCGCACCAGCAACAACTCGCCGGCGCCACTGCCCTGGAGCAGGTACAGGACGCAAAACTGCCGCCCTTGTTACCCGCCGAATGCGAACGCGTGCGCGGCGGCGCCTCGGTGTTGAAGGCGCAGGCGCTATGCCCCCTGAATGCCCAGTTGCGTTACCGCCTCGGCGCGCAGAATTATATGGCGCCCACCATCGGCCTCAGCCCCGCCGAGCGCGGCAACGTTGTGCATCAGGTGCTGGCAGAGTTCTGGCAAGTGTGCGGCAACAGCGAAAACCTGTATGCCCTGGATGAGCAGGAACGCACACAACAGATTCAGACCGCCATCGACAATGCGTTGCGCAGTGCGCGCAAAAAACATGGACACCTGCCCCACGGCTTCTGGGAAATGGAGCAGCAACGACTCGAGCGGCTGATAAAACAGTGGCTGGACCTGGAAGCGAACCGCCCGACCTTCACCGTAGAAAAAATCGAGTGGGAGCAGCAGGTCTCCATCAACGAACTGCAGTTCAATCTGCGGCTTGACCGCCTGGATATCCTGAGCAGTTCCGATGGTGCAACACCACAGGCGCTGGTGATCGACTACAAAACCGGCCAGCCAACGATCAGCGACTGGCTGCAAACCCGTATCCGCGAACCCCAGCTGCCGCTGTATGCCCTGTTCCAGCAAAACGCGCACGCGATCGCGTTCGGTCAGGTGCGTACCAGTGATTGCAAATGGAAGGGCTGCGGGGAATTGCAGCAGCCCATCGACGGCATAAAGGCGGTTGCCGACACCCTGAAAGACTCCCCCTTCGCCACCTGGCAAGACCTGGTGGAGCACTGGCAACAGGGACTGGAACTGCTCGCCGGTGAATATCGCAACGGTGTCGCCACCCTGCAATTTGACCGCAAGCAGGACAACACCAATCAAAGCGATCTCTGGCCCCTGAACCGCTGGCCGGAACGGGAGCAGGCAGCGCAATGAGCCAGGTAGTAACGCCAGAAAAGACCATGACTGAATCGAAACAGCCCATCGATGCCGAGGCGCGAGCCCGCGCGCTGGATATTTCCGCGAGTTTTGCCGTCTCCGCCCCTGCTGGCTCCGGTAAAACCGGCCTGCTCACCCAGCGCGTGCTCAAACTGCTCACCGCGTGCCAGCAGCCGGAAGAAGTACTGGCGATTACCTTTACCCGCAAAGCCGCCGGGGAGATGCGCGAACGCCTGATCGAAGCGCTGCAACATGCCCGCGACTCCGAGCGCCCGCACAACCCGCACGATGCAATCACCTGGGACCTGGCGCGCGCGCTATTGGCCCGGGACCAGGAGCAGAACTGGCAGCTGCTACAGATGCCCCAGCGCTTGCGGATACAAACCATCGACGGCCTCTGCCGCAGCCTTGCCAGCCAGCTGCCGATCGAAAGCGGCCTGGGTGCGCCGGGGGAGCCACTGGAGCAGACCGAGATCGCGTTTGAAATGGCCGTGGTGAACCTGCTCAAGCAGCTCGACGGGGAAACCCCGGACAGCGCGCTGCAACAGCTATTGCTGCACCTGGACAACGACCTCGGCCAGCTCAACAAACTGCTGCAGATACTGCTGGAGAAGCGCGACCAGTGGCTCGGCCCCTTGCTCAGTGTGGGCCACCAGGGTGCGCAGGATTATTTCCATTTCGCCATCGACGAACTGGTTGGCGAGAATCTCGAAAAACTCGCGAACGCACTGAAAGGCTACGCCGGCGAGCTGGTGGAACTCGCCAGCTATGCGGCCAAAAACCTGCAAAAAGACAAACCCGGTCACCCCCTGTGCGCCTGCGCCGACATCAGCGCACTCCCGGCAACCGACAGCAGCGCCCTGCCCCAGTGGCTGGCACTGACGGAACTGCTGCTGACCGGCACCGGCAGCCCGCGCAAATCGGTCGACAAACGCATCGGCTTTCCACCGATCGACAAAAAAGATCCCGAGACGGCGCTCGCCGATGAGTACAAATCCCGCATCAAGGCCCTGCTGGCGGAACTCGCGGCCAATGACGACCTGCTGGCCGCACTGAACGAAACCCGCAAACTGCCCAGTGGATTGCAAGACAGCCAGTGGGAACTGCTACAGGCCCTGGCTCAGGTACTGCCCAAACTGGTAGCACAACTTAAGGTGGTGTTTCAGCAGCTCGGCGCGACGGACTACACCGAGGTCGCCCAGGCAGCTCTCATTGCCCTGGGCAACAGCGATGCCCCGACCGACCTGGCCCTGAAACTGGACCTGCAGACCAGCCACATCCTGGTGGACGAATTCCAGGACACCTCGCAGATGCAGTTGCAACTGCTGGAAAAGCTCACCGCGGGCTGGGAGCCCGGCGATGGCCGCACCCTGTTTATCGTCGGTGACGGCATGCAGTCCTGCTACGGATTCCGCAATGCCAATGTGGGCATCTTCCTCGATGCCCGCGCGCGCGGTATTGGCCAGGTGGACCTGGAACCCCTCGACCTCCAGGTGAACTTCCGTTCCGAGAGCGCGGTGGTGGACTGGGTCAACAGCACCTTCCTGCGTGCCTTCCCGGCCAAAGACAACATCAGCCGCGGCGCTGTGAAGTATTTACAGTCCCACGCGTTCAAAGGCAGCAAGTGGCCCGCACCGGCGGTGAACTTCTACGGCTGCGTCAACGACGACAACCGCGATCTGGAAGCCGAGCAGGCGGTAGAGCTGGTGAAAGCGTTACGCAATGAGGACCCGCAAGGTCGTGTGGCAATACTGGTACGCAAGAAAAAACACCTCGGCCGGATACTGCCCGCACTCAGCGCTGCCGGCATTCCATTCCAGGCTCCGGACCTGGCACCACTGGCGAGCAAGATGGTGGTGCTCGACCTGCTCAGCCTCACCCGCGCCCTGCTCGACCCCAGCGACCGCATTGCCTGGCTCTCGGTACTGCGCGCGCCCTGGTGCGGTTTGCAGTTGCCCGACCTGTACACCCTCGCCAACTGGGGCAATGGCAGCCCCGGCCAGCAGGATTACACCGCGCCCACGGATACCAGCGCGCGTCCGCTTATCCTCGCGCTGCAGGAGTGCGCCAGTGGCGATGTGGAAATCCCGCTGCTCAGCGAGGACGGCCGCGAGCGCCTGCAACGCATCGCCAGCCCGATGTTGCAGGCCTGGCAACAGCGCGGTCGCAAACCCCTGCGATTGTGGATAGAAGGCCTGTGGCTGGCACTGGGCGGCGCGGCCACCGTCGCGCATAAAGCGGAACTCGACAACGTGCAGGATTTTTTCCAGCTGCTGGAAAAGTTCGACACCGGCGGCGCCATCGCCGACTGGGTGCAGTTCCAGAACGCGCTGGAAAAGCTCTTCGCCCGTCCCGGCGATGATGCCAGCGTGCAGGTGATGACCATCCACAAATCCAAAGGGCTGGAATTCGAGCACGTGCTGATCCCGGGCCTGGACCAGGGCGGCAAGCCCGGTGGCGACCAGCTGCTGCGCTGGGCGGAATGGCTCAACGGCACCGGCGAAAGCCGCTTCATGCTCGCGCCCAAAAGCGCCCGCGGTGACAGCGACCCGCTCTTTGATTACCTGAAGCACGACAACAACGAACGCGAACGCCTCGAGGGCACGCGCCTGCTCTACGTAGGCTGCACCCGCGCCATCCGTTCGCTGCACCTGCTGGCCTGCGTGCAGCGGGATGAGAAGAAAGGTTCCCTGAAGGCACCGGGGGCCGCCGCCCTGCTCGCCGGCATCTGGCCCACAATCACCAGCAACGAAGAGGCCGACTGGTGCCACTGGCCAGAAGCCCCCGAGCACAACGAGGCAGCCGGGGCCTCCAACGGCAACTACGATTACCTGCTACGCCTGCCCGGTAAATGGCAACCCCCCGCGCTGCCAAAACAGGAGTGGCTGGCCGAATACCGCACACCGGATTACCGGCCCAAGGAAACCGAAGAACCCAACCTGCCGGAAATGGGCCAGGTGGCCCAGCGCTGGTTCCGCCACGCCGGTACCGTCGCCCACGAAACCCTCGCCACCCTGAGTGAAAACAATCGCTTGATGGAACAGGACCCACAGGCGCTCTCCCAATCAATGCGCCCCCTGTGGCGACTGCGCTTGAGCCAGCTCGGTATCCACGGCAGCAAACTGGAAGAAGCAACAGACAAAGTCGAGCAGGCGATACTGCGCACCCTCGACTGTGAACAGGGGCGCTGGATTCTCGATAGCAACCATCGGGATTCTGCGGCCGAACTCGAACTGCACAGCGGCGGCCAGCAACTGCGCCGCTCGATCATCGACCGCACCTTTGTGGATGAGCAGGGAAGCCGCTGGATCGTCGACTACAAGACCGCAGAGCCCACCGCAGATGAAGAGCGCAATGCGTTTTTCACCGACCAGCTGGAGCGCTACCGCAAGCAGCTGGATGGCTATCGCAAACTGTTCTATCAGCGGGGTGAAACCACCATCCGTTGCGCCCTCTACTTCCCTCTGCTGCAGGCACTCGTGGAACTCCCCCCGGAGTAGCCGCCGTTTAAATAGTAGAACAAGGACAGGCCCACCGAATGGTTGGCCTGTCCTACCCATAGCCGATTGCAGCCTCACACCGCACAATATCATCCCAAGAGAATCCAGATTACCCGGATAAACGTTCCACCTTCACGTCAAATCCGTGACGCGTAAAACTGTTTCAAATGAAACGCTAGCCCTCATCCCCGCCACTGGTTAGCATAACTGCCCCGCAGAGCACGGTTTGCGGGCACGGACGCGAAAAAATTATTGAAAAAGTAGTGATTTAATCATGACCACTCAGCAGTTCGACGACCTGAATGTCGTCTCCCAGGACATCCTCATCACCCCGGAAGCGCTGAAAACGGAACTGCCCGTCAGCGAGGCTGCCGAAGCTTCAGTCGCCGCCGGACGCGCCGCAGTGCGCGATATTCTGGACCACAAAGACCACCGCCTGATGGTCGTCATCGGTCCCTGTTCCGTACACGATGTGGACGCCGCCATCGACTATGCCAAGCGCCTCAAGGCGCTGGCCGACAAGGTCGCCGACACCCTGCTGATCGTCATGCGCGTGTATTTTGAAAAGCCCCGCACCACCGTGGGCTGGAAAGGCCTGATCAACGACCCGCACCTGGACGACTCTTTCAAGATCGAAGACGGCCTGCACATCGGCCGTAAACTCCTGCTGGACATCGCCGAGCTGGGACTGCCCACCTCCACCGAGGCACTGGACCCGATTTCTCCCCAGTACCTGCAGGACCTGATCTCCTGGTCCGCCATCGGCGCGCGCACCACCGAATCCCAGACCCACCGGGAAATGGCCAGCGGCCTCTCCTCCGCCGTGGGCTTCAAGAATGGCACCGACGGCAGCCTGGAAGTTGCTATCAACGCCCTTCAGTCCACCGCCAACCCGCACCGGTTCCTGGGCATCAACAAGGAAGGCCAGGTAGCGATCATCCACACCGCCGGCAACAAATACGGCCACGTGGTACTGCGCGGTGGCAACGAAAAGCCCAACTATGACTCCGTGAGCGTCGCCATGTGCGAGAAAGAACTGGAAGACGCCGGCCTGGTGCCCAATATCATGGTCGACTGCAGCCACGCCAACTCCAACAAAAACCACGAGCTGCAACCGCTGGTCGTGGACAACGTCACCCACCAGATCCTGGATGGCAACAAGTCCATTATCGGTATCATGGTCGAGAGCAACCTGAAGGCCGGCAACCAGAAGATCAACAAAGATCGTAGCCAGATGGAATACGGCGTTTCCGTTACCGACAAGTGCATAGACTGGGACACTACCGAAAAACTGCTGCTGAATATGGCGGAGCAACTGCGCGGCCCGCTCAAGGCTCGACTGGGATAAGGCACGCAATGGCCAAAGCTAACCCTGCCAAGATCCAAAAAAGCCGGCATCGCCGGCTTTTTTTATTTGAAATTCGCGACTCAGCAGCGCGGACTGCATTTTGGGCGACCGGGATATCGAGTACCACCGCTACCATAGCTGCGGGTGCGTAACGCATTACATCACGACAGGGAAGTGCCCCACCAAGCACATCGCAGTAAACCTGCGCATGGCAGACCCTGCGCTGCTGGATTCGGTTAAAATCAGGCGGGTGGATGGCGCTTCGTTCTAGGCTGGTTCACACTTCCACCCTGCCCGCTCAAGGAGAATTTCGATGTCTGACGTTCAACTTACCCAGGTCATCTGCCCTTCCTGCACCACGCCGAACCGTGTACCTCACCAACGACTCGGCGATCGCCCGCGGTGTGGCAAATGTGGCGCGCCACTGGTGGATGGCCACCCGATCAATGGCACCGATGCCAATTTCCGCCGTTTCATCGACAAGAGTGACCTGCCGGTGGTGGTGGATTTCTGGGCCACCTGGTGCGGACCCTGTCAGCAGTTCGCGCCGGTATTCAGCCAGGTTGCCGGGGAACTGGCGACGCGTGCGGTGTTTGTCAAACTGGACACAGAAGCTAATCAGCAGACTGCCGGTGCTTTCCAAATCCGGTCGATTCCGACGCTGATGGTTTTTCATCGCGGACGTGAAATTGCACGTCTTTCCGGCGCCTTACCGAAGCCACAGTTTATCCAGTGGCTGGGTGAGCAGCTCCCGAAGTGCACTTGAGGCAATAGCGAACTCCGGCTGTCATCTATCTCAATCAGCCTACTTTTTCCGGGATTTCCGGATCATTTGTGTAATCTGCTTGGCGAGATCGTTCGGTACGGGGAAGTGCAGGTTGTACTGGGCGATCTTCCACTGCCCGCCTTCTCTGACCAGTACCCCGCTCCCGCGGCACTCGCCGTAAGCTTCGTTATCCAGCAACTCGTCAAACCAGGCTACGCCGTCGTGGACCACGATGGTGCGGTCTCGCGGCACATAGGTCCAGCCTTTGCCCTGGCTGAAATACGGTTTCACATACTGTTTGAAGTCTTCTACGCTCCAGCGTTCACTGGCGTCGGTGCCGATAAAGACACCGTCTTTACTGAACCGGCCAAAGTAGGCATCGAAGTCCGCGTTCGCCGCGGCCTGGTGAAATTCATCCAGTTGCCTGGCAATGGCAGACTCTGCTTCTGAATTGGTATTCGTATCGGCTGACACCAAACCTGTCTGCAGCATAACCGATGCAAACAGTAACCAAGCTTTTACCCATGATATGCCTCGAATAGCCATATCAGCGTCCTCCCATTGTTGTTACTGCCAGTATGTCGCCCGATTAAGTAGTCAAATCAGCAACAAATGCTATACCCATTAAATCTCTCGAGGAACTGGTTATGCAAGAACAGCAGAAGCTCAAGTATCTTAAAGTGGCCCTTATCGTATTTGGCGTCATATTTATTTTCGGCATCTACGCGATGATGATGTGGATATGGCCTTCCGGCTGGGGCTGGACACCCCGGCAGCCCGAGTATGAACAGATGATCATGGGTGTTTATGCGACCCTTGGAGTGTTTTTAATCCGTGCCGCAAAAGATCCGCTGGCTAATACGAGCCTTATCTGGTTTACGGTCTGGTCAAGTATTGTTCACGGTGGAATCATGCTGGTACAGGCGATTGTCGATGAAACCGAGCGTGCAAACCTGCTGGGTGACGTGCCGGCGCTCTTTTTAGTGGCAGCCGTACTATGGTATTTGATGCCACGTACGAGCAAAGCGTGAGTACGGAAGAATATATCCTGATTCAGGTTGGGATGAACACTATCGCAAGCGCTACGTTTAGCGTTACGAACGTAATGAGGCGATCACGTAAAGTCGCGACCTTATGTATTTAAATACAGAAGCAATACCAACAAACCGGTAAACCACGCCACCAACCATAAACTTCGTCTGTACCAGTTATGCCGGGCCTCCTCACGTAAATGGTGGCGGATTGCAGATTCATAAAGATCAACATTTTCCTCGCGGGCGTTGTGCCCTACCCGGTGAATACGAGCCAGGTATGACAACGCCAGCGCAACCACCACCGCGACCGCAAACCCGATCACATTCCACCATAGCCAGGAAATATCCGGCAGGAAAATCCAGCAAGTGCCATTGGTGATCATGCCCAGTAGCAAGCCGGCAATCGCATGTGGCCCTGCTACACGATGCGTCAGAAAGCCCAGTACGAAAACCGCGAGTATCGGGCCATTGGCGAGAGAGCCGATCTTGTTGATGGCTTCGAGTACGGTTGGGGCAATATCTCCCACATAGAATGCCATTAGTAGCGTAACGCCACCCCAGATTGCGGTTATCCCCCGGGAAAGTATCAGCTCCTTGTGGGGGCTCCAGCTTCCGCGGTGAAAGCGGCGCACAAAGTCTTCCATAGTGGTGGCGCTGAGGGAGTTCAGCACGGAATCCAGTGAGGACATGGCCGCGGCAAACAGCGCGACGAGACTGAGACCCACCAAACCGACCGGGAGTGCATTAATCATGTACAGCGGTACGGCGAGGTTGTATTCCGGCCCCCCTCCGGAATCCGGGAGTGCCGCGATAAACTGGGGATTTTGCGTGGCGTAAACCGCGATGCCAACACCCACCAGGCAATACAGCAATACCAGCGGGAAGCGCAGCAGGCCGTTGATCAGCAGTGCGTTGTTGGTGGCATCGATATCCCGGGTACTGAGCTGGCGTTGCACCTGGCTTTGATCGCAGCCGTAGTAGGAAACGTACAGAAACAGGCCGCCAATCAGCATTGGCCAGAAGGCGAACGTCTGACCGTCACCAAATCCGTGGTGGGAAAAGTCCAGGGTGGTTTTGCGGCCGGCATCGAATGACTGCCACATCTGCGTGAACCCACCGCTGGCATCCACAAGAAAAATCAGCACCAGTACCAGCATCGCGGCCAGAATCAGCAATTGCAGGACATCGGAATAAATAACTCCCCGTATACCACCCATCACGTCGTACACAACGGTAAATGCCCCCAGCAGTACCACCGACGCGGTGAACCCTAATCCGGTGATCAGGTCGATCACCAGCGCAATGCTGTATACCGTTACCGCGGTGGCGAAGGCACGCACAAACAGGAACAGACCACTCAAGGTCAGGCGCGTGGGAAGATCAAAGCGCTGCTCAAGATAGGCGTACACCGACACCAGCTGCAGGTGGCGGAACAGTGGCATAGCAAACAGGATCAGTACCACCATGGCCAGCGGCACCGCCAGCTCGTACTGGAGCCAGAGCAATCCACCCCCGGCCGCAAAGGCCACAAACGCCGGGGCCCCGAGAATACTGTTGGTGGAACACTGGGTAGCCATAATGGAGAGCCCCACCGGCCAGGGGCCGACGTTGCGGCCGGCCACATAGTAGTCTTCCCTGCTCTCCTGGCGACGCGCCAGCCAGTACGCCATCGCCAGCAGCCCGAAACCGTACACAGCGATAATGGCCCAATCAATCCACGAAATAGTCTGGCTCATCGCGATCCCTGTGTTCTGAATGCAATCGTGTGTCTAAACCTCGACCTGAATCTTTATCCTGCCGTTAATATTTCGCTTATGCCAGTGTCGATCAAACCTCGCCCCGAAGCCGGCCCACCCTCGTCAAGTGCAGCTCTGTTACTTGCTCCTGCCGCCGAATTTGGCAAACATACCCGTAAGCTAAAATCTGTATCGACAAGGTTTCGATGTCCATCCAGTAACGTTTTATGTGCCTGGACTTTTCGGTACCCCTTTCAACGTAACCCGGTGAAGCAACTGCGTGAGTGATTCGACCCCCAAACTGGGCTTTCAGGCCACCTGGTCCATGGCCGTGGGCGGCATGATTGGTGGCGGGATATTCTCCACGCTGGGCGTGGTGATCGAGGTTGCCGGCCCCCGGGCGTGGTTGAGCTTTCTGGTGGCCGGCGTGATTTCCCTGGCCGCCGGTTACAGCTATGCCAGCCTTGCAAGGCACTATCACGAGGGGGGCGGCGCGTTTACCTATCTTCGCAAGGTCGACAGGGACGGATTTGCTGCCAGTCTGGCGTGGATACTGATTGTTGGATATGTGCTGACCAATGCGGTGTACGCGTTTACCTTCGGACAATATATAAGCTATGTGCTGGACCTGGGGCCACTGTTCGCCCGCTTTTTTGCCATCTTGATCATATCTGTTTTTATTGCGCTTAACCTGAAAGGCGTTGCCGAAGCGGGCTGGGTGGAAACGTTTCTGGTCTGGTTCAAGCTGGTGGTACTGCTGGGGCTGGCATGTTGGGGGCTGGCTGGCTGGCAACCAGACATGCTCTCGCAGGGAATCAACGACAACGGTGTCGGCGCGGCGATCTTCGGTGCGGCTGCAATTTTCATGGCCTATGAAGGCTTCCAGCTACTTTCGTACGACTACGACGATATCAAGGATCCGGCCAAGACGATGCCGAGGGCGATGCTTTCGGCCATCGCGGTGGTGATCGTGGTTTACATTCTGGTAGCAATCGGCACAGCGATGTTGATTGGTGCGGACCAGGTGGTGAAACACAAAGAAGTCGCACTGGCAATCGCCGGGCGGGAGGCACTGGGCACAGCGGGGCTGATTATCGTCACCATCGCCGCGGCTTTTTCCACCGGTTCGGCGATCAACTCAACCCTGTTTGCCACCGCGAGACTCAGCCGCACAGTAGCCGATGCCGGGGAGCTGCCCCGTGTGTTTAGCCATCAGGATGAACAGGGAATTCCCGACCGCGCGGTGCTCTCTCTGGGGGTAGGCGCAGCGTTGCTGGCATCCATCGGCTCGCTCGAGTTGCTGGTAGAGGCCGCCAGTCTGGCGTTCCTGCTGACATTCTCGGTGGTCTGCGCGCTGGCATTCCAAAAACGCGCCGGCCTACGCTTCATTACTGGCTTTGGCGCACTGGCGGCAGCCGCGGCTTTTGTTGCGCTGGTCGTAAGACTTGCCGAAACCAGCCCGATCGCCCTGGCCGCGCTGGGCATCCTGCTTGGCTTTGCCGCCTTCGGGCGCCCTTACATTATGAAGCTTGTGCGCCGCCGGCACTGATGTCCGCGCATCGGCTGCGCACCCCATCATTTGCCTTTCAGCAGCCAGACTTTCTCCTGGGCAGGACACTTGCCCTTTAGCCCCCCGGGCACCTCAACACTATCTACGAGTACCAGTTGGTAATCGGCAGCGTAATGTTGCGCGACTTCCTGATCGCTGACACAGAACGGAGGTCCCGGCATCCGCTGTTGATCGTAGTCAAACGTGATGAGCAATTGAGCGGCAGTATCTGTCAGGTGAATCAGGTGTTGTGTGTATTGATGGCGCATGGCTTCCGGCAAGGCCACCAGCGCCGCACGGTCGTAGATGGCATCCACGGGTCCCAGATCTTCTCGTGAAAGGTGAAAAATATCGCCCACGTAAATGTCGATACATTCGTTGCCATAGCGCCGCAACGGGCCCACTTCCACAATTTCGGGTTCAACCGCCAATTCTTCAAACAGCTGGATCACCGCATCCTCGCTCAGCTCTGCACCGCAAACACTGAAGCCCTGCTTGAGCAACCAGCCGATATCCAGTGTCTTGCCGCAAAGGGGCACGAATACACGGCTCCCGGGTGTCAATTTCAGCTGCCCGAAATACTTGACCAACAGCCCGTGGGCCTCGGGGTTGTGAAAGCCGATCTCATTGCTCAGCCATTTATTCAACCAGAATGCTTTTTCCATCGAGATCTCTCCAATGCAGAAACTGGCGGGTATAATAGCACCCATGCCAGAGTTACCCAGTTTGCCCATCCAGGACGTCTTGCCTGAGCTGCAAGACGCGCTCACCGAGCACAGCAACGTGGTTTTACAGGCGCCCCCCGGGGCCGGTAAAACCACCGCTGTACCCCTTGCTCTGCTGGATAGCCCTTGGCTGCAGAACCGCAAGATCATCATGCTGGAACCACGGCGTCTTGCCGCGCGCTCCGCGGCCGCGCGCATGGCGGAATTGCTCGGCGAGCCGGTCGGCAGGACCGTGGGTTACCAGATTCGGGCGGAGCGTAAATCCGGCCCGGATACCCGGATTCTCGTCGTTACCGAGGGGATTCTGACCCGCCTGCTGCAGTCCGACCCCGAGCTCGCCGACACCGCACTGGTGATCTTCGACGAATTCCACGAGCGCAATCTGCAGGGCGATCTCGCACTGGCCCTGAGCCTGCAGTCCCAGGAAGTACTGCGGGAAGATCTTAAGCTGCTGGTGATGTCCGCCACGCTCGATGCGGGTGCCGTTGCCGGGCTCCTCGGCGATGCGCCGGTCATCACCAGCGAGGGCCGCGCCTACCCGGTAGAGATTGAATACCTTTCCCATCGGGAAGTACCCGAGGATACCCGCCAACTTCCGGCACTGATGAGCCGCAAGATTCGGGAACTGGTGGGATCAGAAGAAGGCAGCCTGCTCGCCTTTCTGCCCGGCGTAAGGGAAATACGCGAAGTGGAAAGCAACCTGCGGGAAGCCTTTGCCGATCGCGCGGACATCGTCGTCGCACCGCTGTACGGCGACCTGAGCAAACAGCAGCAGGATTCTGCCATCGCCCCCTGCCCTGGCGGCAGGCGCAAAATTGTCCTCGCCACCAATGTCGCCGAGACATCCATCACCATCGAAGGCATCCGACTGGTGGTGGACTCCGGCCTGATGCGCGAATCCCGCTTCGATCCCAACACCGGCATGAACCGTCTGGTGACCACGCAAATCTCGCAGTCATCCGCAACCCAGCGCACCGGCCGCGCAGGACGCCTCTGCGCCGGACGCAGCCTGCGCTTGTGGAGTGAATCCACCCAGCGCGGAATGGCGAAGAAAAACGCACCCGAGATCCTCCTGAGCGACCTGGCTCCGGTCATGCTGGATCTCGCACAATGGGGGGTGACCGATGTGGCGGAGCTGCACTGGCTGGATATCCCTCCACCCGGCCCCGTCGCCCAGGCGCGCACGCTGTTGCAGGAACTGGGCGCGCTGGATGAAGACCTGCGTATCACCGCCCACGGCGAGGCGATGCTGAATCTGGGAACCCACCCGCGGCTGGCACACATGATGCTGTGCGGCAATGCTCTGGGGCTCGCAGAGCAGGCCTGCTTGCTCGCGGCACTGCTTTCGGAACGGGATATTTTCCGCGGTGAGCAACGCTGGGACCGCGACATTCACAAGCGCATGGAAGTGCTGGCCGGCACCCAGCGCAGCGGTACAGGCCGGGGTGCCGAGCGACATTCCGACAAAGGCGCGGTGCAGCGCATCCGCCAGCAGGCCAAAATCTGGAAGGCGCAGTTACCGGCGCGTGCGGATATCACTCAGGCGCGTCCGGACCACATGGAAAGTACCGGCGTACTACTCGCCCACGCCTACCCGGATCGCATCGCCAAAAATCGTCACGACCGCGGGCGACGTTTTTTGCTGTCCAACGGTCGCGGTGCGCACTTCTCCCACGACGACGAACTGGCCCACGAAGAATATCTGGTGGTCGCCGATCTCGATGGCCACGGACGCGATGCCCGCATTCAACTGGCCGCGCGTATTTCCAGTGAGGCCCTGTACGAGCATTTCGATGATCGGATAATCCGCGAGACCGCCGTGCGCTGGGACGACAACGCCGGGCGCGCCGTGGCCAGCGAGCAAACTCGCTTGGAGAAGCTGGTCCTGGAAGAAAAACCAGCCCAGGAAATTTCACCGGAGTTACTGAGCCGCGCCCTGCTCGACGCTATTCGACAAAAGGGATTGCGCATCCTTCCCTGGAACAAGGAGTCCGAGAGCCTGCTAGAGCGAGTGCGCTTCCTGTCCGGGCAGGCAGACGCCTTTCCGGATCTCCTGGAACAACTCTCACTGCCGGACTGGAGCGAGTCGGCCTTACTGGAAACCCTGGATGAATGGTTGCTGCCGCATCTACATGGCCTGAACAAGCTCGACCAGCTCAAACAACTGGATCTGAAAAGCCTGCTGCTCGCGCAACTGGAATGGTCCACACAACAGCGTATTGACGAACTGGCACCGTCGCACATGGAGGTACCCAGCGGCTCGCGCATTGCCATTCAATACGGGGAGTCACCGCCGGTGCTTCCAGTGCGCTTACAGGAAATGTTCGGCCTCGCACAGACCCCGGCCATCCTCAACGGCCGCTACCCATTGATGATTCACCTCCTCTCCCCGGCACAGCGACCGGTGCAGGTAACCCGGGATCTCGCCAGTTTCTGGGCGAACACCTATCACGAGGTCAAAAAAGAGCTGCGTATCAAATACCAGAAACATTTCTGGCCGGACGACCCGGCAACGGCGCAGGCAACCAGTAAAACCAAAAAAAGAATGTAATGGACAAACTTCCAGATTGGACCAGAGATGTATTTGCGGCAGGCGCTCCCTGCGCTCATGGCTCCTCGGGACGCCACGGCGTGCCGGGCCCATGATTTAAACCGCGCAAATGGTGTGCTGACTTGGATGGCGCCACATTGTTACAATCCCTGCTTTGCCGTGCATTAAACCGAGCCCCTCACCATGAAATGGACTTCCTCAGCAAAGTTTCTGCTACCCGCTCTACTTACAGCATCCCTCAGCGCCTGCAATTTTGAAGATGTGCCCAACATGTTCCCTGAACAGGGCTACACCGACCACCCTCAAGAAATGCGGGACTTTGTCGCCGGTATTCGAGGTTATGCCCGCGGACTGAAACCCGGCTTCTTTGTTATAGGGCATGGCGCCTTGCCCTTGTTGAGTTCAAATGAACTTACCAGTGGCGACCCGGACGACGCTTACATCCGCAGTTTGGACGGGGTCGCACAAGATTCACTCTTTTACGGCTATGACGGAATCGATCTGCCAACAAGCAACAGCCGCCGCAATAGCTTGCGCAGCTACCTGGATATGGCCCGAGACACAGGCAACACCACTATATTGGTGACTGACTTTGCCGTAACTGAGCAAAAAATCGATAACGCGTACGAGCTGAATAACGATGCGGGCTATCTGGGGTTTGTTGCTGACCACACTGAACTCGACAATATTCCGATATATCCCACGGACCCCTATAAGGCAAATCGTCGCGATATTCTCGAGCTTGCAGAGGCCAGCAACTTTCTGGTTTTGACGGATACCCGCCTCAAGTCAACTCGACAGGAACTGGTTGATGCACTCGCCGAAACCGATTACGACCTGATTGTTTTGGACTTCTTTTTCAACGGAGAGGAATTCACATCAGAACAGGTTCGCCAGTTGCAGAGAAAACGTAATGGGGCAACGCGACTGATCGTTGCGACCGTAAATATTGGCAATGCTGAAAATAACCGCTACTACTGGAAAAATCACTGGGCATCCAATCCTCCAAACTGGTTGAAAGAGCAGGTTCCCGATAGCGATGAGCAGTACTATGTGAATTACTGGAACCCCGCCTGGCAAGACATCATCTACGGGGAAGCCAGCTCTTATATATACAGAATCGCCAATGCAGGTTTTGACGGTGCCTACTTACAAGGTCTCGATGCGTACGAGCATTTCCAGAACTGACCAGGTAAGAAGCCCCCGGCAATTTATCCAGGCAAAGCAGCCCTATTCAAATAATCGCATAGGAGGCGGGACCGCCCCCCATCCCGCCGCACGCACGATTGGTACGAATTAAAAGAATAGATTGCCAGTCGATCAATATGGCACCATCGTGCCACACCTCATTTTCTTCCCGCTCTTGCTTGTATTTCTTTCACACCCCACAGCGCTACGACAACGATGTCATCCAGCGGGAAAAGCAGCCGCCAAATTTCCCATTTTGCCCGTGCCACTTTTATTTTCACGTGGTTCTGGGACGCCACACCTTCATTTTCCCGTGATATTTCCGGGACCCGCATTCTTCACACAGCAGAAAAAGCGGGTTCACCCACCTCACAATAAAAATGAGAAGGCGAATATGAGAATACCGAAACAGACTGTATATCGCAGAGGTCTCTGCACCCTGCTTGCGGCGTGTTGCGCAACGTTGTTATCTGCCGGAGCCAGCGCGACCATCTTCCAGGCAGAGGACTACAACGCCTTTTACGACACCACGCCCGGTAATACCGGTGGCGCCTACCGCGCGGATGATGTCGACATCGAAGCTACCACCGATACTGGCGGTGGCCACAACGTCGGCTGGGTTGTCGCCGGTGAATGGCTCGCCTACAACAACCTGACGATCCCCACCAGCGGCGAATACACCATCCGGTTCCGCGTCGCCAGCCCCACCGGCGGCACCCTGTCCAATGACCTGAATGGTGGCTCGATCGTGCTCGGCAATCTGAGCGTACCCAACACCGGTGGCTGGCAGAACTGGCAGACGATCTCCCACCGTGTACATATTGATGCGGGCACCTATAGCCTGGGCGTTTACGCCGCGACCGGAGACTGGAACCTGAACTGGATCGAGGTCGTTGCAGATAACCCGAGCACCGGCGTCGCGACCGTTTACCAGCACTGTAACTTCGGCGGCTGGTCTGCGGCACTCGGCGTTGGCAGCTACAATCTGGCAGCCCTGCAAGCCCTCGGCTTCGTCAATGACGATGCCTCCTCCATCCGCGTATCTTCCGGCTATCAGGCCACGCTCTACGAAAACAACAATTTTTCCGGCGCCTCCGTGACGGTGACCGGTGATGATGGCTGCCTCAACAACGAAGGCTTCAACGATAACATCAGCTCGATCGTGGTGAGTCCTGCTGCAAATAATGGCCTGGTATGGGGCGACGAGTTCGACTCGATCAACAGTGCCAACTGGACCTTTGAAACCGGTGGCGGCGGCTGGGGCAATAGCGAGCTGCAGTACTACACCGCCGGCCAGAATGCGTCGATCCAGTACGACGCGCAGGCCGGCAGCAATGTGCTGGTGATCGAGGCGCGCCGCGAAGGCGGAAACAGCTGCTGGTACGGCGCTTGTCAGTACACCTCCACGCGCATGATTACCGCTGGGAAAAAGGAATTTCAGTACGGACGTATCGAAGCCCGTATCAAGCTGCCACAGACCCAGGGCATCTGGCCCGCGTTCTGGATGCTGGGCGGCAATATTCGCACTGGAACCCCCTGGCCGAATTCAGGAGAAATCGACATCATGGAGCACGTCGGTTTTGAACCAACACTCACCCACGGTGCACTGCACGGTCCCGGTTACTCCGGCAATACACCGATCATGGGCACCTACAATGTGGGCCAAAGTGTCGATACCGGTTACCACGTGTATGCGGTGGAATGGAACAGCAATGGGATCAGCTGGTACGTCGACGGCAACAATTTCTACAACGCCTCCCGGGCACAGGTCGAGCAGTACGGGCCCTGGGCATACGACCACCCCTTCTTCATTCTGCTGAACGTCGCTGTGGGCGGCAGCTGGCCCGGCAGTCCGGATGGCAGCAGCGTGTTTCCACAACGCATGTATGTCGATTACGTGCGGGTTTATCAGTAAAGACGGTAGGGGCTACCGATGCTTCCCGATCAAACCCGGTAGCCTCGCACCCAGGAACTCCCAGACCGCGTCTACGGCGCGGTTTCTGGCCTTCCGCCCCAGGCATATCAAGTGAATGGGCACGCTATCCGGGTGCTGCCAACGTGGCAAAACCGGCACCAATACCCCACTAGCCAATTCCTCTCCAATCAAAAGGGGATCGACGCGGATCACACCCAATCCCAACGTCGCCATTTCTACCATCGTGCGGCCGTCATCAGTGGTCATCGCGGGGGTGACCGTGACAGTCTCAATGACGTCGTCAGTCCCTTCGGGATCAGCAAATCGCCAATGATCCGCGTTCAACTGCTGACTTTGGAATACCAGACAGCGATGATTCAGCAACTGCCGAGGGGTGGCCGGCTCCCCGTAACGTTCCAGGTACAGCGGACTGGCAAAGTAACCCCATGTTTTTTCACCGATCTGGCGCGCCACCAGGGATGAATCCGGCAAGTGCCCTACCCGCACAGCAATATCAACGCCGGTATCTATCAAATCTACCTGACGATCATCCGCGTTGATGGTTGTGGTAACCAGGGGAAGCTCCGCCTGCAGTTCCGGCAGTAGCGGCACTAAAAAGCGTTGAGTAATCAGTGTAGAACTGCTGATCTTTACCGAACCCTTCGGCTGCTCCTCTCGGTTCTGGCGTATCTGCTCCGTATTCAATACCAGCTGCTCAAGCGTCGCCGTTGCCCGCAGCAAAGACTCACCGGATTCGGTCAAGCGCAACTTGCGGGTAGAACGCTGCAATAGGCGCTGACTGAGTCGATCCTCCAATTGCGCCACTTTCTTGCTAACTGCCGAACGAGACAGCTTCAGGTGATCCGCGGCCGCCTGAAAACTGCCACGCTTTGCTACCTGCTGAAATACATAGAGATTGGGTAATTGCAGATGTAGTGAGTCATCCATTTGTGGACTCCCCGTGATTCCGTTTATTTCCATTATGGAAACAACCTGTTTCCCAATACGTGACTAATCCGATCCAATTGTCTGGATTAGAGTGGTCACCGTCAATCACAAATGGAAATGACTTATGACCCTTAGACACTACCTGGTTACCGGCGCTACTGCTGGTATTGGCCTGACAACAGCCAAAGTTCTCGCCACACAGGGACACCAATTGACGATCACCGGGCGCGACTCCCAACGCCTGCAAAAAGCGGCTAGCGAGATTTCACAATTGAGCAACCACGCGGTAGCCACCCAATTATGTGACAGCGCGGATATGTCACAGATATTGGATATGACACGCGCATTACAGAATGATGGCATCGCGTTTGATGGACTGGTGTTGAACGCCGGCACCTTCCTGCCACAAACGTTCGAGGATCTGACCGAAACCAATTTTGACCAGACCATGGCGGTAAATTTCAAGGGCCCACTATTTAGTCTGCATGCCCTACTCCCATGCCTAAAGAACCCCGCCAGTGTCGTATTCGTTTCATCACTGGTGGTTAAAAAAGCGTTTCAGGGAGCAGCCGTCTACAGCGCCAGTAAAGCGGCCTTTGAGGCAACCGCTCTGGTACTGAACCAGGAACTGGCCGCGAGGGGAATCCGGATCAATTCGGTACGACCCGGGGTGACGGCAACAGAGATACAGCGCAAGGCGGGCATGAGCGATGAGCAGATTGCAGGACTGATGGACTCTATGCAGGAAACGCCACTGGGACGGGCGCTGCTGCCGGATGATATGGCAGCGGCAATCAGCTACCTGCTAAGCAACGCCAGTATTGGTATGCGCAATGCCCATCTGGATATTGATGGCGGTTTTGGTCTTTGACGTCAACCTGAAGCCACAAAAAAACGCGGCCAGAGCCGCGTTTTTTTAAGTTCCGAACGAGCCGGGCTCAATAGTAAGCCTGGGACTTGTCGGTGTGGTCGGTAATGTCTTTCACACCGGCCAGTTCCGGAATCTTTTCTTTCAGGGTTTTCTCCACGCCCTCTTTCAGCGTCATGTCCACCATACCGCAACCCTGGCAGCCGCCGCCGAACTTGAGTACCGCGTAGTGGTCCTCGGTAACTTCCACCAGGCTCACCTGTCCGCCGTGGGAGGCGAGGCCGGGGTTTACATCGCTGTAAAGGACGTAGTTGATGCGGTCTTCGATGGGACTGTCATCGGTGACCTTGGGCATGCGCGAGTTGGGCGCGCGAATGGTGAGCTGGCCGCCCATTTTGTCTGAGGAGTAGTCCACCCGGGCTTCGTCCAGGTAGGGGATACTGCGGCCTTCAAAGTAGGCCTTGAAGCCGTTGAGTTGCATCTCCAGATCGCCCTCTTTCTCTTCGCCGGGGCGGCTGTAGGCGATACAGGTTTCCGCGTTGGGGGTACCCGGGTTGGATACGAACATGCGGATGGCGATGCCCTCGCAGTCCTGCTTGGCCAGCAGGTCGCGCAGGTACTCCTGGGCGGAGTCGGTGATGGTAACGTTCAATTCTGACGGTTGTTCTGACATAAACCTTCTCTGATTTACCGGGCGAGAGTACCGGGTTTGAGCAATCCGGCTTCAAATGGCCGAGCGTAAATTAACCAAGGCCAAATAACCTAGCGGTGTTGTCGGGTATTTTACGCGCAACGGCCGTCAAGATAAACCGGGTGTCAGGCCAGCGCCCCCAGCAGTGCCCGGGCAGCGGCTTCGGAGGATGCCGGGTTCTGGCCGGTGATCAGTAGTCCGTCGGTACAGATATAGCTCTGCCAGTCATCCCCTTTCGAATACTCAGCACCCCGCTCCTTGAGCATGTCTTCCAGCAGAAACGGCACTACATCGGTCAGCTCAACACCGGCCTCTTCACTGTTGCTGAATCCGGTAACCCGGCGGCCTTTCACCAGCGGCTCACCGCTTTCATCGAGCGTATGCCGAAACACCGCGGGTGCATGGCAGACGGCGCCCACAGGTTTATTCGCCCGGTAGAAGCCATGGATGATGGCAATGGAGCGCTGGTCTTCAGCCAGGTCCCACAGCGGGCCGTGCCCGCCCGGGTAGAAGAGCGCATCAAACCCCTCGGTGTCCACTTCATCCAGCGTTTTGGTGTTGGCGAGAGCCTCCTGGGCGATGGGATCAGTCTTAAACCGGCGGGTGGCCGCAGTCTGTGCGTCATCGGCGTCACTTTTCGGGTCCAGCGGCGGCTGGCCACCCTTGGGCGACGCCAGGGTCACATCAGCACCAGCATCCACAAAGACGTAATAAGGCGCGGCAAATTCCTCCAGCCAGAAACCGGTCTTGTTGCCGGTATCGCCCAGCTCATCATGGGATGTAAGTATCATCAGGATTTTCATCGAACCTCCAGTCCGCTCTCAATCGGCATTCAGTAACTTTAGGCTGCCTCTCCCCCTAGTGGTGACCTCTATGCGAAATTTCCACCGCTACCCCCTGCGCCATGTAGATCATTTGGTTACAAGCTTATATACACACGATCTTCAACAGCCGCCCGGCGGCGACGCACGGGACCTGCCGTGGCGCCGGTTTGTGCTAATATTGCCGCCCTTTTTCGATCACCCGGTTCTAATTAGTCGGTAACAAGGAAATGACCATGTCGGATAATCGGTCTCAGCAGTCCCGTGACCAGCGTCTGCAACAGCTTCACAGCGCCCTCGCCGAGCGTATCCTGATTCTGGACGGCGGTATGGGAACCATGATTCAGCAGGAAAAACTGGGCGAAGCGGACTACCGGGGTGCGCGCTTTGCCGACTACCCTTCCGACCTGAAGGGCAACAATGACCTGCTGGTACTCACCCAGCCCGACCTGATCGAGCGCCTGCACCGGGAATACCTGGAGGCCGGGGCCGACATCATCGAGACCAATACCTTCAACGCCACCCGGCTTTCCCAGTCCGACTACGATATGGAGGACCTGGTGCCGGAACTGAATCTGGTGGCGGCACAGGTCGCGCGGCGCGCAGCTGATGCGCTCTCCACCCCGGAGAAGCCACGCTATGTTGCGGGGGTGCTGGGCCCGACCTCGCGCACCGCCAGCATCTCTCCCGACGTAAATGACCCCGGCGCGCGCAATGTGACCTTCGACGCGCTGGTGGAAAACTACATTGAGTCCGCCAACGCGCTGATCGACGGCGGCTCGGACCTGCTCCTGATCGAGACCATCTTCGACACCCTGAACGCAAAGGCCGCGATCTACGCCCTAAAGAAGGTGTTCGATCAGCGCGGTTTCGAGCTGCCGATCATGATTTCCGGCACCATCACCGATGCGTCCGGGCGCACCCTCTCCGGGCAGACCACGGAAGCCTTTTACTATTCCATTGCCCACGCCAAGCCTCTGTCCGTGGGCCTGAACTGCGCGCTCGGCGCCACCGAGCTGCGCCCGTATGTGGAGGCGCTCTCTGGCGTCTGTGCCGAGCACGTGTCCGCCCACCCCAATGCGGGACTGCCGAACGAGTTTGGCGAATACGACGAGACTCCGGAGCAGACCGCGGCAATCGTTGCCGAGTTCGCCCGCAGCGGCTTCATCAACATTCTCGGCGGCTGCTGCGGCACCACTCCGGATCATATCCGTGCGATTGCCGATGCGGTTGTGGATATTCCGCCGCGCAAGCTGCCAGAGCAGAAGCCTGCGCTGCGGCTTTCCGGCCTGGAACCCTACGTAGTGGACGAAAACGCGCTGTTTGTGAACGTGGGCGAGCGCTGTAACGTCACCGGTTCCGCGCGCTTCAAGCGCCTGATCATGGAAGAGGATTACGATACTGCACTGCAGGTCGCTGCCGCCCAGGTGGAAGACGGGGCACAGGTGATCGACTTCAACATGGACGAGGCGATGCTGGATTCCGTCGCCGCCATGCGCCGCTTCCTCAACCTGTGCGCCACCGAGCCGGACATTTCCAAAGTCCCGTTTATGGTGGACTCCTCCAAGTGGGAGGTGATCGAGGCCGGCCTGCAGTGCATCCAGGGCAAGCCCATCGTTAACTCCATCAGCCTGAAGGAAGGCGAAGAGGATTTTGTCGACAAGGCGCGCTCCTGCCTGATGTACGGTGCCGCGGTGGTGGTGATGGCCTTCGACGAAAAAGGCCAGGCGGACACCTTCGAGCGCAAGACCGAGATCTGCAAGCGCAGTTACGACATCCTCGTAGACAAGGTCGGTTTCAATCCGTCCGATATCATTTTCGACCCGAACATTTTCGCGGTCGCCACTGGTATCGAAGAGCACAACAACTACGCGGTGGACTTTATCGAGGCCACCCAGTGGATTCGCCAGAACCTGCCGGGGGCCAATGTCTCCGGTGGCGTGTCCAATGTGTCTTTCTCCTTCCGCGGCAACAACCCGGTGCGCGAGGCGATCCACTCCGTGTTCCTGTACTACGCCATCAAGGCGGGCCTGAACATGGGGATCGTCAATGCGGGTCAGCTCGCGGTGTACGACGACCTGCCGGACGAACTGCGGGAAAAAGTTGAGGATGTGATCCTCAACCGCAGTGACGAAGCCACAGAGGCACTGCTGGATATCGCGGAAAAATACCGTGGTGATGGCTCCACTGCGGAGCGCAAGGAAGACCTGGCCTGGCGCCAGCTGCCGATCAACGAGCGCCTGGCGCACTCGCTGGTGAAAGGCATCAACAACTTTATCGAACAAGACACCGAAGAGGCCCGCGCTGCCGCCAAGCGCCCGCTGGACGTGATTGAAGGCCCGCTGATGGACGGTATGAATATCGTCGGCGACCTGTTCGGTGAAGGCAAAATGTTCCTTCCCCAGGTGGTGAAGTCTGCGCGTGTGATGAAGCAGGCCGTGGCCTACCTGCAGCCCTATATCGAGGCGGAAAAAACCGTCGACAGCAAACCCAACGGCCGCATCCTGATGGCGACGGTGAAAGGCGACGTGCACGATATCGGCAAGAATATTGTCGGCGTGGTACTGGCCTGCAACAACTTCGAGGTGATCGACCTCGGCGTGATGGTGCCGGCGGAAACGATCCTGCAGACGGCCAAGGAAAAGAACTGTGACATCATCGGCCTGTCCGGCCTGATCACCCCGTCGCTGGACGAAATGGTGCACGTGGCCGCAGAGATGGAGCGCCAGGGATTTGATATCCCGCTGATGATTGGCGGTGCCACCACTTCCAAGGCGCACACCGCGGTCAAGATCGACCCGCAGTTCAACCGCAACCAGACCGTGTACGTGGCGGACGCCTCGCGCGCGGTTGGCGTCGCCAGCAACCTGCTGTCTGACGAACTGCGCCCTGCGTTTGTAAAAGGGATTCAGGAAGAGTACGACAAGGTGCGCGAGCGCACCGCCAACCGCAAGCGCAACGACCCGCGACTCAGCTATGAAAAAGCGCTGAAAGCGGGCCCACAGTTTGACTGGGCCAACTTCGAGCCGAAAGCACCGAACAACCCCGGCCTCACCGTGCTGAATGATTTCCCGCTGGAGAAACTCGTCGACACCATCGACTGGACGCCCTTCTTCATCTCCTGGGACCTGGCCGGTAAATACCCGGCGATACTGAACGATAAAGTGGTCGGCGAAGCGGCAACGGACCTGTTCAAGAACGCCCAGACCATGCTCGCGGATATCATTGACAACAAACGCCTTACCGCGCGCGCGGCCTTCGGCCTGTGGCCGGCGAATGCGGATGGTGATGACATTATTGTCTACACCGACGAGAGCCGCACCGAAGAGCTGGCCCGCCTGCACCAGATGCGCCAGCAAGTACAGAAGCGCGGCGGCGACGGCTACTGCCGCTCCCTGGCCGACTTTATCGCTCCGGTAGGCTCAGGCGTTGCCGATTATATTGGCGGCTTTGCGGTAACCACCGGCATCGGCGCCGATGAACTGGCAGCGGAGTATGAAGCGAAGCACGACGATTACAGCGCAATCATGGTCAAGGCCCTGGCCGACCGTCTTGCTGAGTCCTTCGCCGAATACCTGCACCGCGAGGTACGCAGGAACTACTGGGGCTACCAGCCGGACGAAACCCTGAGCAATGACCAACTGATCAAGGAAGCCTACACCGGCATCCGCCCGGCGCCCGGCTACCCGGCCTGCCCGGACCACACCGAAAAGGCGACCCTGTTCAGGCTGCTGGACGCGGAAAACAATGCTGGTATAGAACTCACCTCGAGCTTTGCCATGATGCCCGCGGCTGCGGTGAGCGGCTGGTACTTTGCGCATCCCGAGTCCAAATACTTCAACGTCGGCAAGATCAGCCGTGACCAGCTCGCCAGTCTGGCAAAGCGCAAGGGTATGCGCGAGGACGAACTGGAACGCTGGTTGCGTCCAAATCTGGAAGAATAATCGGGACACCACAGGTGCGGCCCGCTTGCAGGAGTGACGGCAATCGGGTTCACTGGACCGAAATGTTCGCCTGCAGGCAGGCTCCTACTGGAGGATCTGGTGATGGAAGAAGACAATAAGCAAAAGCCGTCTTTTGGCCAGGTGGTGCTGAGCACCCTGGCCGCTGCGATCGGGGTTCAGTCGAATAAAAATCGGGAAAGGGATTTCAAAGCGGGCAGCATCAAGACGTACGTGGCCGCAGGACTGATCTTCACCGCACTGTTTGTGATTACGCTTGTGCTAGTGGTGAAGACTGTTTTGAGCAATATGGGATAGCGCCAGGCTTCCAGGGGAACCCGGGGGAAACAGATAACAGAAAGCTCGGGACGACCGGGAGGATTACTTCCGGGCCCCTGCTCTCATCCAGCCAGCCAGGCCGTTAGGCCTCCGCTTTTAGACAACGGGCGTTAGCCCTGAGACGCAACCCAGAAAATGCAGGTGGCGACGAAAATGGCCACCAGTGCTACCGCCGCAATGGCGTCTACTGTGTTATCGCTATCGTCTGATACAACTACTACTTCTCGTGCTACTTGATCGTTCATCGGAATACTCCGTCACTCAAGAAATCATTATTGTTTTTAAAGGTAGCAGCACCGCTAAAAAACGCGGTTTCTCAAGTAGATCAAATCCCCGCTGGGGGCGCAACCGTGCCGTGACCACCCGTTTCCCGCGACACCTCCTTCTTATAACCACCGGTTACTAAGGTAGCGAAAAAAATTGTTATTTTTTGTATAAGGCGGCTGGTATGTTATGCGCCACTCAGGGTCACAGGTAGGGTCCAAAATACCCTCCGGATGCCGGGTAATGGCGTAAAAAAGTAATGGAATCAAGCTCTTATGTATCGATACGACGAACAGGACCACAAACTGGTTCGGGAACGGGTGGCCCAGTTTCGCGGCCAGACCGAACGCTATCTCGCCGGTGAGCTGAAAGAAGAAGAATTTTTACCCCTGCGCCTGCAGAACGGCCTGTATGTGCAGCGGTTGGCGCCCATGCTGCGCATCGCGGTGCCCTACGGACTGATGAACAGCGCACAAGTACGCCGCCTGGCTCACATCACCCGCAAATACGACAAGGGTTACGCCCACTTCACCACCCGCCAGAACGTTCAGCTGAACTGGCCGAATCTGGAAGACGTGCCCGATATCCTCGCCGAGCTGGCCGAAGTGGAGATGCACGCGGTCCAGACCAGTGGCAACTGTATCCGCAATACCACCACCGACCAGTTTGCCGGTGTCGCCCGGGATGAACTGGTCGACCCGCGCCCCTACTGTGAGCTGATTCGCCAGTGGTCCACTTTCCACCCGGAATTTGCCTTCCTGCCGCGCAAGTTCAAGATCGCGGTGTGCGGCGCTGACCAGGACCGCGCCGCCATCCGTGCGCACGACATCGGCGTACAGATCGTGAAAAACGACAAGGGCGAAGTTGGCTTCCAGGTGCTGGTCGGCGGCGGCCTTGGCCGCACCCCGATTCTCGGCGTTGCCATCCGCGACTTCCTCCCGGAGACCCACCTGCTCTCCTATCTGGAAGCCATCGTTCGCGTATACAACCAGCTGGGTCGCCGCGACAACAAGTTCAAGGCGCGGATCAAGATTCTGGTGAAAGCCATGGGTGCCGAAGAGTTTGCACGCCGCGTTGAGGCGGAGTGGGAACAGATCAAGGACGGCGCCGACGAGCTGACACCGGAAGCCATCCGCTGGGCCAAGCGATTTTTCCCGGAGCCCGAGTACAAATCCATCGCCAACGGCCACGGCGAAGCGGTTCTGCGCGACCACGCCGGTGAAGACAAGGCGTTTGCCCGCTGGCTGGAGCGCAACACCTTCCCGCACCGCGTTAACGGATATCAGGCGGTCACCCTCAGCACAAAGCCCACTGGCATTCCGCCGGGTGACGTCACCGATCGCCAGCTGGAAGCCATTGCCGACCTCGCGGACAAATACAGCTTCGGCGAGATTCGTGTTACCCACGAGCAGAACGTTGTATTGGCTGATGTGGAGCAGGAAAAGTTGTTTGAGCTGTGGCAGGAAGCGCGTAAAAACGGCTTCGCCACCCCGAACATCGGTACCCTGACCGACATGATCTGCTGCCCCGGCGGCGATTACTGCTCGCTCGCCAATGCCAAGTCCATTCCGGTGGCGGAGGCAATCCAGCGCAAGTTTGACGACCTGGATTACCTCTACGATATCGGCGACCTGGACCTGAATATTTCCGGCTGCATGAACGCCTGTGGCCACCACCACATCGGCCACATCGGCATTCTGGGCGTGGACAAGAAAGGCGAGGAGTTTTACCAGGTACAGCTGGGCGGTAGCTCGAACGAAAAGGCCAGCCTGGGCAAGGTTCTCGGCCCGAGCTTCTCACGCGACGAGATGCCGAACACTATCGGCAAAATTCTCGATGTATTCGTGGAAAACCGCCATCCGGACGAACTGTTTATCGACACCTACAACCGTATCGGGCTTCAGCCATTCAAGGAGCGTGTATATGCCAAAGCCAGCTAAGCCCTCTGTTAAAAAGCCGGTCGGTGAACAGCCGGAAAATCCGGCAAAACTGATTCTGGACGGTGCGGTTACTGACAACCAGTGGAACTTGTTGCCCCTTGGCGGAGAAGAGGAAGTCACCGCGGAAAACCTGGCACCGGGCAAGGTAATCCTGCCGCTGAGCGTTTGGCTGGAACTGCGTGACCAGTTGCAGGAACGCGGGGAAGATATCGGGGTCTGGCTGGACAGCGATGAGACCGTCGACCTCATTGGTGAGTACGCGGCAGAGCTGCCATTGATTGCGGCTCACTTCCCCGCATTTACCGATGGTCGCGCGTTTACCGTGGGCCGCCTTCTGCGCGAGCGCTATGGCTATACCGGAGAAGTGCGTGCAGTAGGTAACTTTATACGCGATCAGCTGACCTACCTGACCCGCTGCGGATTCAATGCGTTTGCTTATCAGGGCGACCAGCCGCTGGAACGCCTGCTGGAATCCACAAGCGATTTTACCGACAGCTACCAGGCCGCAGTGGACCAGCCCCTGCCAATCTACCGCCGTCGCGCTCTGGCCTGAGCCATTACGCAGCGATTGAGCGACACTACTGCCCGGCAGCCTCCCTGTCGGGCAGTTCTGTTTTCGGACTCAGGATATTTCGGCAGCGCTTGTAGCGCCCGCGCACCAAAAGCAGGCCTTGTATATCCCCTTCTGTACGCGTGAACATGTGGTGGCATGATCCATTGTGGTAGACATCGAGCTGCTCACCGATTCGACGAAAAACCAATTTAAGGTTTCTTGGCAGCCCTGATTTTTGAGACAGTCCTTGAGATGATTCCATCCTCTCACCCTCAGCTCCTTGTACCGGTTCCGGCAGGGATACAGGAATGGAGGGGCATTAAAGATCAGCCATATTGCGCCAATGCCGCCCTTCCCTGTTGCGCACCTTAATCAGGTGCCAACCGCCCGACTTCAAGGATACTAGCGCAGTCGCCTTAAACATCGGCGACAATTGCGCCAAATTCCTCATATTTGGCGCTGTATTTCTCGGCGTCCGTTCCGGCTACGTGCTTTGCATTGCATTTCCGGGGTATTTGCGGGTGCCCGCGCCGCTCAGACAACGCCATCCCGCTTCAGGGACTCGATCTCATCAGAGCCCAGCGACAACAAGTCTGCCAGCACTTCGTCGGTATGCTCGCCCAGCGTGGGCGGGGCCTGGTCGTAGGCCAGAGGTGACGACGAAAAGCCTAGCGGGTTGCGCACGGTTTTCACTTTGCCCGCCACCGGGTGGTCCTGTTCCAGCACCATCCCGCGATACTGAACCTGGGGGTCGGCAAACACCTGCTCGAGGTTGTTGATCGGCCCGCAGGGCACATGGGCATCGCTCAGTTTTTCCAGCCACCAGGCGGCAGGCTGCGTGCGAGTGGCGCGCTCAATAATCGGCACCAGTACCTCACGCGCCTGGACCCGCGCCTTATTGGTTTCATAGTCCGGGTCTGCCGCGACGTCCTGGAGGCCGGCGATCTCGCAGAACTTCTTGAACTGCGCGTCGTTACCCACCGCCAGCATAAAATAGCCGTCACTGGCGGGCACTGCCTGATACGGCACGATGTTCGGGTGCGCGGTACCCTGGCGTTGTGGGCTTTTGCCTGAGGTCAGGAAGTTCTGCGCCTGATTGGCAAGCCATGCAACCTGGGTATCCAGCAACGCCAGGTCTATCTGCTGCCCCTCCCCGGTTCTGTCCCGGTGAATAACCGCCGCTAATACACCGGACACCGCGTACATTCCCGTCATCAGGTCGGCCACGGCAACCCCGACTTTCTGCGGCCCAGCACCCGGCTGCCCCTCGGGGACGCCCGTCAGGCTCATCAGTCCGCCCATCCCCTGGATCATCGCATCGTAGCCAGCGCGCCGAGCGTAGGGGCCACTTTGGCCGAATCCGGTAATGGAGCAGTAAATGATTTTCGGGTTGACCGCCTTGATGGAGGCGTAGTCCAGTCCGTACTTTTCAAGGCCGCCGACTTTGTAGTTCTCCAGCAGGATGTCGCACTGTTCGGCTAGCTGCCGGATCAGCACCTGTCCGCGCGGTTGGGTGATATCGACGGTGATCGATTTTTTGCCGCGATTGGCACTCAGGTAATAGGCGGCCTCGGCCGTGTCCTGACCCTCGGCGTCTTTCAGGTAGGGAGGCCCCCAGTGGCGGGTATCGTCCCCCTTCCCCGGTCGCTCGACCTTGATGACCTCAGCACCGAAGTCAGCCAGCACCTGGCTGGCCCAGGGTCCGGCGAGGATTCGGCTGAGGTCGAGAACTTTCAGATGTGCGAGCGGGCCGGCCATAGTGTTCAATCCTGAGAATACCTGTGAAGCGGAAGGCAAAACGTGATCACAAATTACAAGCCGCAAACATTAACAGATTTGGAACTGATTGGTCTAAACCATATGCCGGCGTACACTGGCTGGCGAGTGTCCGGTGAAAACCAGTTTAGGCCCGCCACAACGCATACAATGGTGTGGCCCGTCAGATAACGAAAAAAGACGATTGAGAAAGGGACCATTGCGATGGCAGAGACAACCACAGACCAGGCGCGCCAGGCAGAGCCTGAATCTACCAGTGCGGAAACCACGCCGCGGTTTAACTCCTTCAAAGAGTTCTACCCGTTCTACCTCAACGAGCACAGCAACCTGACCTGTCGCCGACTGCACTTTGTAGGCACCGCCCTGGTGATCGGGCTACTGCTTACCGCGCTTCTCACACAGAACTGGGCGCTACTCGCAGTGCTGCCGGTTGCCGGATACGGTTTTGCCTGGGTCGGACACTTCTTCTTCGAACACAACCGCCCAGCCACATTCAAGAACCCACTCTATTCCCTGTGGGGCGACTTCGTCATGTTCAAAGACATTCTACTAGGCAAGATCGAGCGCTAACTGCTGGCTCCACCTTCGTTCAGGCCATACTTGCGCAACTTGTTGGCCACGGCGGTATGAGAAATTCCCAGCCGCCGGGCCAGATCCCGGGTGGAGTGCCCAGCGGAACCCTGTACCTCGAGCTGTTCGGCGAGAATCGCCCGCTCCACCTTGTCCATCTGCTCTTTCAGCGTCAGCCCCCGCCCCCAGTCCGTCCAGGGTAACGTTTCTTCTACCCCTGATGCAGGTAAGTCCGCCACCTCAACTGACCGCCCTCCTCGGCCTTGCGAATGCGCGACAGCCGCCTGCAGGCAATCTTGCAGGCCCGAAAAATTGCTCGGCCAGTCGCGCGTTGCCAGTGCGTGCGCCGCGGCAGGATCGAGAGTGAAGCCGGATTCCCCGAGGATCTTCTCAGCAAATCCGGCAACCGCAGGCCGCATCGACCTCAGTGGCGGCAAAACAATTTGCTGGGTTTCCAGTAACTGGCGAAATGGCACAATGAGTGCGGAAATCGAGCGCGCCGACAGGACCATACGCGGGCGCAGTTTTCCCTGAAGCAAATGTTCGGCGAGTGCCTGCTGCAATGATTCGGGGACAAGATCGAGGTCATCCAGCAGCACAATGGTATCGCACGGCAGAAGCAGCATCTCAGACAGGCTACTGTCACTGAAATCGCTGCCCTGATATTCACGCAGCAGCCCGCTATCGGCGAGCGGGCTCAGGTAATACGCCGCGCGTAAAAATGTGCTCTTGCCGGCGCCGCGTTCACCACAGATAAGCAGCGGCTCATCCAGCGGCGCCATCTGCTGCAGCCTCAGGCAGCTGTCCCTGCGCCTGTCCAGATCCCACAGTACTTGCGGGGGCGGCGCCTCTGACGACGGCAAACTCTCCCGCTGCTGCAGGGTAAGCACCGCACCGGCGAGAGAGGCGACAGCCCCGGGTGCCTCTGCGAGGGCAATCGGCGACCAGTCCACGGCGAATTCCTGCCCCCGCACGGTCACCGGAAAGCCATACCGAGGTGCAGTAATACCGCGCAGAAGCTCCGCGAGCTGCAGCCGCGGCAGAAAGCGCTGCAGGGACATGCCGGCCACCAGGCTGTGACTGACCCCAAAGGCCCGTGCAGCCGCCTGGTTGGCGGCGACGATACGGCCGCTGCGATCTACCGAGAGTACCGGATACGTCACATGCCTGAGCAGCGTATCCAGCTCAAAGTGCCGTCGCTCGGACGGAATCAGCTCGATACGGCGCACCTGACGCACACCGCGCACCCGGTGCAGGGATTTTTCGATGGACTGGTACTGCGCAACCAACAAGTCAGGCGCAGACAGGTAGACCTTGTCCCCGCTGTCACCACCGATCTCGCCGGAGCGCACATTAATCCGGTAATCGGAGAATATCGACATGATTTCCTGCAATATTCCGACCCGGTCACTACAGGTAATTTCTATCCGCATGGCCAAACTGTAAACTTTTATTTACAGAAAGTGTAGTCAAACCACGCTCCGGACACTGCTTTCTGAGCCTCCTCCCCTGCCATCACCCACCGAAGCTGTCTAAGAATAGAAGGCAGATAACAACAGACGTGGCGGCAACAGAACCGCCCGCAGACTCAGGAGGTCATCATGAGTAGTGGCAAACAGCCCAGTAAGTACGTTGCCCGCGAGCCCGACTCCAGCGGCTTTATTGAGTATTCAGCCCAGGAGCACGACACCTGGCGCCGGCTGATCGAGCGCCAGCTCGAGGTAGTACCCGGTCGCGCCTGCGACGAGTACCTGCACGGCCTGGAGCTACTCGGCCTTCCCCGCGACCGCATCCCCCAGCTGGCCGAAGTCAGCGATGTGCTGCGTCGTGAAACCGGCTGGGAATGCGCCCGCGTGCCCGCTCTGATCGGTTTCGAAACCTTCTTCCGCCTGCTGTCGGAGCGCAAGTTCCCGGTGGCGACCTTTATCCGCACGCCGGAAGAGTTCGACTACCTGCAGGAACCAGATATTTTCCACGAGATCTTCGGCCACTGCGCCATGCTCACCAATCCGGCGTTTGCGAACTTCACCCAGAAGTACGGCGAACTGGGCCTCAAGGCCTCCCCCAAAGAGCGCGCCTACCTCGCCCGCCTGTACTGGTTTACCGTTGAATTCGGCCTGATGAATACCGCCGACGGCCTGCGCATTTACGGCGGCGGCATCCTGTCATCACCGAAAGAAACCCTGTATGCGCTCAGCGATGCGCCCATTCGCGCGCCCTTCGAGGTTGTCGACGCGCTGCGTACTCCCTATCGGATCGATATCGTCCAGCCCATCTACTATGTGCTCGACGATCTGGAAACCCTGCAGCAGCTGACCGAGATCGACCTGATGGCCCGCGTCCGCGAAGCCATGGCGGCAGGACTGTACGAGCCACTGTTTCCGCCAAAGGAAGCCGCCTGATCACTCAGCATATTTTTCTAACATCTCTGTGTTGTTTGGCCGGGCATTGCCCGGCATTTTTAATTCCCTAATTCCTCCCGATTGTTCCCAGAGAAAATTTCCACTACTGATCCCCCGGAACTGAGATTATCGTTATCGGCAAGACAAGGGGCACGGTAAAGGGTTCTTCTGCAGACAAGCAAAGTCGGATCCCGCTGGGCCCTCCAAAATTACCGGGGTATTTTGTTGCTAAGGATAGCTGTCTGAACATCACCAAAGGAACGCACCCCCGCGTTTTAGGGAGATATTTAGCACTATGTCCTCACTCGACGCGATTGATCGACAACTTCTTGCCATCCTTCAATCTGATGTTAGTCTCTCCATCGAAGAGCTGGCCGAGCGCGTGGGCCTTACCAAGACCCCCTGCTGGCGCCGGATTCAGAAATTGGAGAAAAGCGGCATCATCCGCCGCAAGGTAGCCTTGCTGGATGCAGAAGTACTTGGCCTGCCGGTATCGGTATTCGCCCAGGTAAAAACCAACCAGCACAGTGCAGAATGGGCTGATTCCTTTTCCAACGCGATGGCGGATTTACCGGAAGTGGTGGACTGCTACCGCATGGCGGGTGACTACGACTACATCCTCAGGATTGTGGTCAGTGATGTGGCCTCTTACGATCGCTTCTATAAAAAGCTGATCGCCCACTCGGGCATTTCCGATGTGGCCTCCAATTTCGCCATGGAGCAGATTAAAAGCACCACGCAACTGCCCATACCGTCGGGAGAATAGCCCCAGCTCAATTACTGTTTTAACCACGCCCGCGGGTGATCCTCGCGGGCGCAGTACATTGAGGTAGCCATGCACAGTCATGCACAAGCCGCATCAGACATACCCACCCTTGATGCAAATACCGAAGCCCTATTGAAACGCATCCGCACGAGCGTCATCGGCGAACGCATGCCGATGGAAACGCCCTTCGGCCAGCGCCCACTGATTTACGCGGACTACACCGCATCCGGCCGCGCGCTGGAATTTATTGAAGACACCATTCGCCATCGTGTACTTCCCTGGTACGCAAATACGCACACGGAAACCTCAGCCACCGGCCGCCAGACCACCGCTTTCCGCGAACAGGCGCGAGCCGCCGTGCGTAAATCGGTCAATGCTGGCGAGGACCACGCCATCATCTTCTGCGGCTCCGGCGCCACCGCCGCGGTCAATCGCCTCGTCGACTGCCTGGGGCTGCGCGTCGACAGCTACGCCCGTATTGGCGGAGAGCCCGGGAAGATTCCAGATGAAAAGCGCCCCGTGGTATTTATCGGCCCCTACGAACACCACTCCAACGATCTGCCTTGGCGGGAGTCCATTGCGGAAGTAGTGACCATTCCGCAGAACGACACCGGTGGCGTCGACCTGCAGGCACTGCAAAACGCGCTCGACAAGTACGCCGCACGCCCCATGAAAATCGGCAGTTTCTCGGCTGCCTCCAACGTCACCGGTATCCGCACCGACGTCGAAGCCGTCACCCGCCTGCTCCACCAGAACGGTGCACTCTCCTTCTGGGACTACGCGGCAGCCGGACCCTATGTCGACATCGACGTGCAGGGTAAAGACAGCCTCTCAAGCAAAGACGCCCTGTTTATCTCGCCGCACAAATTCGTTGGTGGCCCGGGCACACCCGGCATACTCATCGTGCGCCGCAGCCTGCTACCAGAGACGCAGCCCGCCGTTACCGGCGGCGGCACCGTGTCCTGGGTCGGCCCCGCGCGCCACACTTACCTTCCCGCCGGTGAACGCCGCGAAGAAGCCGGCACCCCGGCCATTGTTGAGTCCGTGCGCGCCGGCATGGCCTTCGCACTGAAGGACCAGGTGGGCGCCGGCACCATCGAAGCCCGCGAAGCCACCTGGATCGCACGTGCGTTCGCCCGCTGGAGTGGCAACGAAAACATCCAGATCCTCGGCGGTACCGAAGCCGAGCGCGTGAGTATCGTCTCCCTGCACCTGCTGCACGACGGCAAGCCGCTACACCACGGCTATGTGGTCGCACTGCTGAACGACCTGTTTGGCATCCAGGTGCGCGGCGGCTGTTCCTGCGCCGGCCCCTACGGCCACCACCTGCTGCACCTGACCGACGAGCAGAGCAACGCCATCGAGAAACTGGTGAGCGAGGGGGAGAGCATCCTCAAACCCGGCTGGGTCCGTTTGAACTTCAACTACTTCCTCGATGAGGAAACCGTCGACTACCTGATCGATGCCATCGAGCTGATCGCAGAGTTCGGCCATCGCATGCTGCCCTACTACCAGTACGATGCAGCGCACGGTGTATGGCGATACCAGGGCAAAGAGGCCGACGCACCCCTGTCACTGAATTTTGATGACAGCGACCCCGCGCCGGAAAAGTTGGCCACACCCTTGCAAGCGTTTATTCAACAGGCCCGCCCGATTCTCGAGAACCCGCCGGGTGAAAAGTGCGAACAGCCGATCCTTTCCGCAGAGGGGGAAAACCTTCGCTGGTTTAAGCTGTAAGTGGCCGGGGGCGTAACAGCCCCCATTGAAACCCTGAGGGTTCACGGTCGATAATGGCCGCAACCCTCAACGCCCAGTCTGCTACAAGGATGCGCAGTGCCTGAGACCTCCCTGTTCCAGTCGTTCTTCCTGATCTTCAGTGGCGCAGCCGTCGTCGCCTCTCTCGCACTGTGGGGTCGCCAACCGCTGCTGGTCGCGTACATTGCCCTCGGCTGCCTTCTCGGCCCCTCTGGTCTCGCCGTCATCGACAACGTTAACCTGATGGCTGAAATGTCCAGCATCGGAATCATCTTCCTGCTGTTCCTGCTCGGCCTCGACATGCAGCCCAAAGCGCTGATCGCCGTACTGCGCAAAGCCACCTTCGTTGGCCTCATCAGTTGCGGCGTCTTCCTTGCGCTCGGCTACGGCATCGGCCACCTGTTTGGCTTCACCGACACCGAAAGCTGGGTCATCGGCATGGCCATGATGTTCTCCAGCACCATCATCGGCATCAAACTACTTCCCACCACCGTACTGCATCACAAACACCTCGGCGAAATGATGGTCGGCCTGCTCCTGTTCCAGGATTTTGTCGCCATCACCTGCCTTATGATCCTGCTGAGTGGCAGTACCGGCTCCGTCGACTTCGCCCAACTCGGCACCTCTTTTGCCGCCCTGCCCCTGCTCATCGCCTTCGCCTGGGGCGCCGTACGCTACGTACTCCAGCCCCTGCTGAGTAAATTCGACCGCTTCCACGAGTACGTATTTCTGCTCGCCCTCGGCTGGTGTATGGGCCTAGCGGAACTGGCAGAGGTGGTGGGCCTTTCTCGGGAGATCGGCGCTTTCATTGCCGGCATCACCCTCGCCACCAGTCCGATCGCACAGTACATCGCCATCAGCCTGAAGCCGCTGCGGGACTTTTTCCTGATCCTGTTTTTCTTCAGCCTCGGGGCCCAGTTCCACCTGGATATGGTGCCGGAGATTGCACTGCCTGCGCTGGTGGCCGCAGCGGCGGTGTTGATCATCAAACCGGTGGTATTTCGCTACCTGCTGGGACAGCAGAGCGAGCGCAAGATACTGGCGTGGGATATCGGCTTTCGCCTGGGGCAGATCAGCGAATTCTCGCTATTGATCGCGTTTCTGGCGGTAAGCCAGCAATTGATTGGCAGCAAGGCCTCGCACCTGATCCAGGCGACCGCGATTCTCACCTTCCTGGTGTCTTCTTATATCGTGGTGCTGAACTTCCCCAACCCGATTGCCATTAAAGACGAGTTACGAAGGGACTGATCTCCTGCGAAGCCGCGGGGGATCGTTGCAAGCCTACCGGGCACTGACGTTGGAAAACAGGTTGATCACTGCCACCCCGGCGACGATCAGCGCCATGCCGATCACACTGGCAATATCGAGCTTTTGCCCGAAAACCAGCCAGCCCACCAGGGTAATCTGCCGCAGGGTAGCAAAAGGATATAATTCTGCGCCATCCGTTCAGCGCACCCGGTCCCTCCCCCGCATGCATAGCATTCTCTACACCGGTGTTAAGCACCTGCATACGTCGGCGCGCACGCACAGAATTCGTGAACAAAAATTTGTTTAGTCACCATTATTTTTCTTTTCTTGAATTTCATTGATTCTCATTGGCATAGCGTCAATCGTCGCAAAAAGAACATCCAACGCTAACGTATCAGCTGCCCTCTTCACCTCACCATCCTTGCCTATAAGAATCACTTTTGCGCCAGCACTGGAATACTTCCCTGTTGTATTTGCGGCAAACTTTGCAGAAATCTTACCCGGATAATTACTGGTCACTTCCGCACCGTTTAAAATAAACCAGACAATATCGCGGTCATCAATAGCACTTACCGAGTCATTTAATGACTGAGCCAGTACATCTTCATCCGCAGACCGGATCAATATAACCCGATTCTTCCACTGCAAATCCTCTATCCCCTCTATTTCCGGAGCATCTTCGGAAACTACATATAGTGGAAGCAGTATTAAAAGAACAAAGATCAGATACTTCATCATTCACCACGCTAAAGCATCACCTTATGGATATTGAGGGTTTCAGCAACGACTTAAGCCAGCACGCCTAGAGTTTCCAATAGTGAACCGGCTGTTGCGTTACAATAATCATTGTAACGATTGTAGTGGTTTCAGTGGTCTATTTGGCGCATCTATGTCGGCTGGAAGGAGGCTTGAGCAAAAGCGGGATAGGCTCTGGCGGCGACTACAACCGCTTGTTAATCCCCCTCGACACTACCTCACTCCATGGATTGGCTTGCGAAGCGGCAGCAATCAGCATCAAATTAAAGTGGCCAGTGCCTTGTACATAACGTGTCTCGTTTCTAGATTACAGCATTAACGCCTTGCTAAGTTGCGTGCGGAGCACGCGCGTAGCATGTCCCGCGGAGGCTACGCTTTTTGTGGCTGGAGTGTACCTGCGCAATTTGTTAGGTGCTTTCACAGATATAGCCATTATTAGATTTTCCAGCTGGTACGGACTCAACACGAATATACTCACCACGATCATAATTAAATGTCACACAAACAGGGTCAATAATCATATGGTCAGGCAACCCTGTATAGTGGTAGAAATCAATACCGCTAATTATTTTACTGCTGAAATTGCCTGATAAAACACTAAGAACCTGATAGGAGACATTAAACACTCTATCCATGCAAACCTCTTGAAGCTTTGAATCTGGATCATTATCAATGTACTCATTGCAACTCTTTGAACTCAATGCAGCAGAAATTGGTTTCGCCACAATTACCAGTTCTTCTGATGCACTCACCGAATGAGCCAGCATGAAAAATATGAATGATGCCGCTAATTTCATTTTTCACCTAACGCCCAGCGCAGGCGCAGCTAGCGCGGAGCGCCTTTTGTGTTATTGTTTGAGCGCAGCGAGCAACACAAAAGGTGCGTAGCGTTGGCTGTCGCTCTGCCGCTGCTTGTTATGCTAGCGGACTTCGAAAATGTATAGCTTCTTGGGCTTTCCTTCAATTGGAACCCAAACCTCTTTGACGCCTTTAAAGTCCAAGACCAGATCTGCTTCTTCTAAGATGTTTTGGCCTTGAACGAGACCATCCCAGTAAACCCCGCCACAAGTCCAATACATTGGTTCTTCTTTTTCAGGGATGTTTACCATTAACTCACCACTTTCTGGCCTGGTGATATTTAACTCATGCTCTTTGAACGCGGCAGCAGAAATGAAATTTTGTCCATCAATAGTCATGATTTCAGGAAGCTCAATATCCCTCACTTCTTGAGACGCACAACCGCCAATTGCGATAAAAATTATTGCGAGAAATATACGATTCATTTTATTCCTACTTGAGCATAACGCCGCGCTCAGGGACGGCTTACTTTGGGCGTCTTTTGCACGAAAATAGGGGCGCAGCGACTGCGCAAAAGGTGCATAAAGTAAGACGTCCCCTGAAGCACCTTGTTACGTGGTTGTGGCACAGACTATGACTCTCGCACATGATTCCGGGGCCGTTTGAGCAATGAAATGCCCACCTTCCACAGATTCGATTCTTAACTGGGGATAAATATTACCCAAAACTTTGACTGCATCAAATGCGACCAAGCGATCATTTGTTGGCCGGATATATACGGCTGGCGTTGATTGATGATGTTTTGGCTCATCAAGTTCTGCAATATTCAGTAACCGCTGCTTTAAAACGCTTGGCTCAACCTGCGCAATAGCCTGGCGAACTTGAGCCATTAGCGCCCTATTGCCACCGCCGTCAAAACATAGCGTTTTCATAAGCCAGTTTGGAAACAGACTGGGCTTAAGAACATACTTCGGTAGGACAGTAGCAAGTTTTGCAAGCCTTCCCGGACAAGAAACGAAGCTAGCTATAAAAACTACCTTTGACACTCTACTACCAAGGATATTGCATAATTCATACGCAATCCTTCCGGAATATGATTCAGCAACTACTACAACACTTGATGTTTCAATTTTTTCTGCGATCTGCTCAGCCTGCTGACGGTAGCTCACACCCGGTATTTCATTGAGGCAAATAATTTCTCGATCCAATTCTTCAGGGATATTCAAAATTAGCTCATTAAAGAGCGATCCCGTCCCATCCATTCCTGGTAGAAATACAATTTTCAATGTTTAGCTACCATCACGTAACGCCGCCGACAGGGGCCGCTTACCTTGTGCGCGATAAAGGGAGCAAAACGACCTGCGCAAAACGTGCGAAAGGTAAGCTGTCCCACGGAGGGCTGAAGGCCCGGAGTAAATTGCCCGGCGTTGTTATACATTAGTAACGGAGCTTTCTCCATGTGCAGCCGATTGTAGGGTTGAACTATTTCTGGTTAAGGCGACGATCACAACCAGTAAAATTATTGAGAGCCCAGCCCCGAGGCAAAAGTAGTCATACATTCCGTAACCACTCAGATCAAAGCGAGCAGTACTTCCCGCGGCAAACGCATCGGCAGTCTTGCCCCATATATAGCCTTGGATCATAACTGGAGTGACGGACAGGATGCATCCTACGTACAGCAAATGTTTAAAAATAGTATTCAATTTCTAGTCCTTTTGAACTTCAATCTTAGATCGGTGTATAACAGCGGCAGACAAAGCTGGCGCTTGTTGTTCCGGCTTTATGGCAATAACGAGTGACAGGTTTGGCTGTCCGCTGCTTGCCCTTGTTAAATTTTGGATACTTATAAAACATGCAGCCCACGTTTATTAACCAATGCTTCTAGTGGTTTAGGAATCGTATCACTAATATGCCAGAAATAAGCTGTGTCATCATAGCCCTGCCCGTACACCACTTTGTACTCTGGAATTATTACCCAAAAGAATGGCCATGTATCAGGATTAATACAATCAAGAGCCGATTCTTTGGATGTGAACCTTTTCAATTGTATTCGCTCTTTTCTCATCCCCTTTAATGTGAATTTATAACATTCTGTTGACTCAACCAAAAAATAATTAAATCGCTTGAATGCATCATCCCTGCGATGTTGCTCTTCCGAGGGAACGTTTACAAGAAGCTTAATTGCTTCCTCTTCACTCAACCAATGATCGAATATTGATACTGAAGTCTGATTGTAGCTATAAGGCTCTATATCGCAGATAACATTAAGCACTCCTGGAAAAACTTCCAAGATCTCTGCTTGCTCATTTTTAGAAAGATTCTTCAATTTACGCATGGTTTAAATTTAACGCCCGGATTTGGGGCGGACTTGGAGCCGCGAAGCGGCGGAAAGGCCGCCCCAGCCCCGCAGGGGCGATAACAGCCGCTTGTTAGGCTTTAGTACAGCTCTCCAAGAGACACGTATCTTGATGCACGGCTAAACAAGGCGTAGCCAAGTTTGTACTCAGGCCCAGAGCTAGGGCTCCATACACTATGGAAATAGTACTCACCTTCCCAAGTAACTTCGATCTCCCAAATGGCTCCGTCTAGCCCCGCGTCCGATTCTTCCTTCTTAGAGGTTAGATACTCAGTTTTAATTAGAGTTCGTATCTGACTTAAATATTCCCTGTCCACATTTACGATTTTTGACATACCTATCTCGTTCGCTTGAGACATACATCTTGATAAAGACTCTATCTGCATATTTCCATCATCAATGGATAAGGTGATCTGAACTGTGGGATCAAATGATCGTGAGAGCGAAAAGCGTACTAAGTTCTTATCTTTTTGTTTGTATATACTATTTGAACGAAAAAGTTTCGCTCTATTGGCGATAGATTCGTTATTTTCAGGCTTACGAGCAAACCCATTGCTTTGCTTACCAAGATCTTGTGAATATATGCCAATCAAAGCTAGCGAAATAAGAACTGCACCAATAGAAAAAATATTTTGATTCACGCTTCAAAACCTGACGCCCAGCGCAGGCGCAGCCAACGCGGAGCGCCTTTTGTGTTACTGTTTGAGCGACAGCGAGCAACACAAAAGGCGCGTAGTGTTGGCTATCGCTCTGCCGCTGATTGTTAGGTGGCTTACTGGGCACTAAGCTTTCTCTCCAGCGCCATATTATATTCTTTGGCGTAACTGTTAAATTCGTGAGACAGCTTGCCATGCTCCTTACTCTCCAATGCATCTGAGGTGCCCATGATATATCTAGAACCATATTTGCAGAGCAACTCCTTGTTGGATAGACCTGGATAGCCGATTCCGAATCCGCCAATTGCTATGAAGCGATAATCTTTATGCTTGATCCTCGCTTCTACATCTTTTCTGGGTGAATTTAAATTAATTGGCAATAGGTACGTCTTTAACAGTGCTAACTGAGTTGTCTCTGGAACTGTATCAGGATTCATCCAGCATGGAATCTCATTGGAATAAGCGGATGAACTTAATAAAAAGAAAAAAATTATACTCAACAGTCTCATGCTGATTTTCACCTAACAGTTTATTCAAAGGCCAGTGGCTTTATAATTCCCTGGCTACTATTTATCTAGCTGCAGTCGCAGTCTTTACAGTTTTAACTTTGAAATCAACGACTTCCATCGGATAGGGCGCACCGCGTATTGGAATAAAAAGACTTGGCGTAGTTTTTAGGGCAACAACTCTGGCTATTAAGCATATTACGAACCCCTTACAAATCAATAAGTTACGAGCGAGCCTCCATAAATAGGAGACTCGGCGAATATATTTCGGGAGTATACGATCACGGGCCCTGCCCCCGAGCCCGTTACTCCGCCGCTTCTATTATCCCGGTAAGGTGTCTCGCGCCGTGTCACACGAGCGCCATTCCTGAAGTGACCGCTAGGCCCTGGCCCGCCCAACTCCCCTCCCCCTCAACATCCCAAACAACACCGGAATATCCCGCGAAAACATCAGATAAAGACAAGGCACCAGCAACAGTGAAATGGTGGTTGCGGCCAGAATGCCATAACCAAGGGAGATGGCCATCGGGATCATAAACTTCGCCTGTACCGAAGTTTCAAAAATCATCGGCATCAGACCGCAGAAGGTGGTGACCGTGGTGAGGATGATCGGGCGGAAGCGGCGGACGGCTGCCGCTTTGATGGCATCGGTGATGGGCATACCGTCGGCGCGCAGGCGGTTGCCGTATTCGATCATCACCAGGGTATCGTTGATCACCACCCCTGCCAGCGCCACCATGCCCAACAGGCTGACCATACTGAGCCCGTAGCCCATGACCAGATGCCCGAGAATGGCACCGATCACGCCGAAAGGAATGGCCACCATGACCGTCAGTGGCTGGATATAGCTTTTCAGGGGAATCGCCAGCAGAAAGTACAGCACCGCCAGGGTCAGGCTGAAGGTCAGGCCCAGAGAAGAGAGCCCCTCTCGCTCGTCGGCCTGACGGCCCTCGTAGGAAAGCGACAGTCCCGGGTACTGCGCACGCAGCTGTGGCATTACCGACTGGTCCAGCTCGTTGATCACCAGTGCGGCCTGGTCGGCGGGTTCGACATTGGCGGTAACGGTCATGACCCGCCGGCCTTCGCGACGGTTGATGCTGGCGTAGGCACGCCCCTGGTCGATTTCCACCAGGTCTGGCAGTGGCAACCATAGCCCGTTGCCGGCACGGATCATGATGTTGTTCACATCGTCGAGGGTAACGCGCTCCTCCTCGGGCAGGCGCACCATTACCTTGATCTGGTCGCGCCCGCGCTGCTGGCGGAAGGCTTCCGCGCCGTAGAGGGAGGCGCGCAACTGGCGGCCGATATCTTCCGCAGACAAGCCGAGACTTGTTGCGGTATCTGTCAGGGTCAGGTCCAGCTGTCGCTTGCCCTGGGAGACACCGGCATCGATATCACCCACCGCCGGGAATCCCTGCAGGGCTTCAGACAACTGGACCGCCGCCTGCTCAAGCAGGTCGGTATCCGTATGGCGTAATTCAACGGTCAGGGCCGGGCCCGCGCCGGGGCCGCCGCGGTCGCTGGCAAAACTTGAGCTGAGTGCGCCGGGTACCGGACCAACTTGGCGGCGCCAGCGCCGCACGAATTCACCGGTCGATACCTCGCGCTGGTCCCCGGGAGTGAGATAGACATCCACCTGCACGGAGTCGTTCCTGATCAGGCCCCGCATGCCGATAAAGAAGCCCTCGCGACCGGCTTCTTCAAGAATCTTGTCGGCCGCGCCCATGATCTGTTTGCGCGCACGTTCCAGTTGGGCTTCCGCCGTGCCCGGGGGGAATGTCACCTGGACCCGACCGGAATCACGCTCGACCTTGGGCATCAGGGTAAAGCCCATGCGCCCGCTGGCCGCATACCCACTCATCACGATGAGGACGGCAACGGAAATGGCAATGGTGGTGTAGCGGTGGCGCACACACAGATCCAGCAGCGGCTTGAAGCGGTGTTCCACAAATCGGTCGAGAGTGCGCGCAAGCATTTTCTGGCGCGCGGCCAGGCGACGCGCCGGACGGCTTTTATAGCCCCGCTTGGAGTGCGCCAGGTGCGCGGGCAGAATAAACAGGGCTTCCACCCAGGAGATGATAAATACAGCTCCCACCACAAGCGGAATCACACCGAAGATCTTGCCCATAAACCCGGGCAGCTCCCTGAGTGGCAGGAAGGCGACAATGTTGGTGAGGATCGCAAAAGTCAGCGGTACTGCCACCTGCTTGGCACCGGCCACCGCGGCATCGAAGTTGCTGTAGCCCCGCTGCCGCCACTCGTGGATATTTTCCCCGGCGATGATCGCATCGTCCACCACGATGCCAAGGGCGATGATGAACGCAAACATGCTCACCATATTGATGGAGACATCCATCGCCGGCAGAAACAGCAACGCACCGAGAAAGCTGATGGGGATACCGAGGGTCACCCAGAACGCGAGACGCAGTTCGAGAAAGGCACCGAGCACCACAAACACCAGCAGCAGGCCGATGAACCCATTCTTCAGCAGCAGCGACAGGCGCTCGGTGAAGATCTCCGAATCGTCATCACGCACGCTGATATGAATACCCGGCGGTAATGCCGGGCGCAGCTCTGCCAGTACCTGATGGGTAGCTTCGCTCACGCTCATGGGCGTCTGGTCGCCGATGCGGAACACATCGATCCCCGCCGCCGCTTCCCCGTTGAACACCATATTACGCGGCTCGTCCACCAGGGCATCGCGGATACGGGCAATATCCTTCAACCGCACAGTGCCGCCGTTTTCAGTACGGGCGATGGCGATTTCGCCAAACTGCCGCGCCCAGTCCTTGCGCTCGGTGACCCGCACCAGGATTTCCCCGGCTTCGGATTTCACCCCGCCGGCGGGCACATCCACCGCGTCGTTGCGCACCAGCTGCGCGATATCCGGTAGCGAAAGGTTATAGCGCCGCAGGTCGTCGCGATGGATTTCAATGGCGACCTCGTAATCTTTTATCCCATAGGCTTCCAGCTGGGTGATGTCCGGATGTGCTTCCAGTTTGTCGTATACCTGCATGACGAACTCGCGCAGGGTGCGCTCGTCCACATTCCCGTGCACCACCAGATCCAGCACATCCCGCTTGCGCTCGGCCAGACTGACCTGTGGCCGCTCAATGTCTGACGGGAAGGTACTAACGCGATCGATCGCTGCCTGCACATCCTGGAAAACCTTGTTCCCGTTTGCGTCTTCATCCAGCTCCAGGGTAAGGCTCGCACTGCCCTCCCCGGCACTGCCGCGCAACTCCTTGATCCCTTCAAGGCCGGTGATCGCCTGCTCGGCCGGCACCAGCACACCCCGCTCCACTTCTTCCGGGCTGGCGCCCGGATAGGAAATGTTCACGGTCACCATATCGAGGCTGAATTCAGGAAACACTTCCTTCTTGATGGTGAGCGAAAAAATCAGCCCGCCAACCAGAAAGACCAGCATCAGTAAGTTGGCGGTGACATGGTTGTGGGTCATCCACGCGATGGCGCCGCGGCTGGTATCGACTGGGGGCCGTTTTTGGGCCGGAGAGGGATATTGCTCGCTCATCCTCGCTCACCATCGGTGCCCTGCTCGCGGGATTTTTTTGAAGGTTCCGGCAACTCCGGAGGTGCGCCCTCGGAGGCTGGCGTAGGGGCCCCGCCCTTCGATGGCTTGCGCTTTAACTCCGGGTACAGTGCGCGCTTGCTGCCGGGTTCACTGGCTGCCGAGCCTGCAGTGCGTACCGGCATGTCCTCGGTCACGCTGGTCAACCGCGTGATCACCAGGGTTTCACCGCCGCGCAGGCCGCTTTCCAGCACCGCGAACTCGTCGTCAAAATGGGAAACCTGCACCGGCTGAATGTGGATCTTACCCTCGCGAACCACCCACACTTCGTTGCCATCCTGCAGTGCGGTCAGGGGTATCCGGACCTGCTGACCATCGGCCCGGCCAGTGATCTCCACCCGCGCAAGGTCATTCAGCAATAACTGCGGCCGGGACGGGTCCTCGATACCGAGGGGATCGTCCAGCTCTACCAATACACGCGCCAGCCTGCCCTGCTCCTCCAGCACCGGGATCACCCTGACAAAACGCCCGTCACGGAATTTCTCCCGCGGCCACTGGCTGCCGCGGATCCGCACCCGGGCTTGTGGCGTATTGAGTTGCGGAAGCTGGCTCGCCGGCACTTCCACTTCGATCTGAAAGCGGTCGGCGCCCGCCAGGGTGTACAGCACTGTGCCCGGCGCTACCCGGTCGCCGACATCCACGGAGCGGGCCACCAGCAGCGCATTGAACGGGGCAGAGAGCGAGGTCAGCCGGAGGTCCCGTTCCGCCAGTTTTAGCTGCGCCTGTGCCGCGTCCACCCGGGCGCGCGCCGCAGCCAATTGCGGCTCGCGCATGACCAGCGACCGGTCGGCATCGGGCAGTGAGGCGCCCAGCAGCTCGAATTCTTCCTTCGCCACCAGGCGCTGCCCCTGCTCCTGCTGCAACTCTGCGCGGCGTTCAGCCAGGGTACTGCGGGCGGTCTGCAGGGCCAGCTGGTAGGGTTCCTGCTCGATGCGCATCAATTCTTCCCCCTGCGACAGGGTCGATCCCGGTCCCAGATCGTAATTCAGCCACTCCACACGTCCATCGACCTGTGGCTGCAGTTCTACCAGCTCCCGCGCTCGCACTTTTCCCAGCGCCCTGACCGTGAGGGGAAACTGCCCGTATTCCGCGGTGGCCACTTCGACGGTGAGTGGCGGCGCGGTGCGCGCGCCGCGCTGCATGGTGGGTTTTTCACGCAGCAGCCACTGGGAAACCAGTACCGCGAACACGATCAGGAGAACCGGTAAAGCAATACCCCAGTTTATTTTTCCCAACAGCGGATGTCTGGACATCATTGATTCTCCACACGGTAAACTTCCAGCTCCTGCGCCGCCGGTTTCGGCAGGTCCTGTTCCGGCAGGCCACCAGACAGGGCGCGATAGAGTGTTACGCGGTTTTCCAGTAATTCGCGGCGCGCAGTAAGCAGCTGCCGCTGCAGTGATTGTTGGTTGTCGGTCGCAGACAGTACATTCAGAAAGTCCACCGAACCCTGCCCATAGGCCCGCCGCTGACGCAGGGTAATCTGGTCGGCCAATGTGGTACGGGTTTCGAGGAAGTGCAGTCGTTCGCGAATGGCGCGCTCGTTGATCAGCGCCTGCTCCACTTCTGCAAGCGCCTGCATTACGGTGTGACGGAACGCGGACCAGCGCTCCTGCTCCACGGCTTGCTGCTGGCGCTGCGCTGCGGCCAGATTGCCGCCGTCGAATATGACACCCTCCAGGGCAGTGCTGAAATTCAGAAGCCAGTCATCGGCAATATCGGAGAGCGAGCGGCCGCCACCGCTAAAGAACAGGCCGAGAGTGAGCGCCGGTAGTCGCTCAGCCCAGGCCTGATCGGCAAGATAGTGCCCCTGCAGGAGTTGGCGCTGAGCCACGCGCACGTCCGGCCGACGCAGCAAGAGTTGCGAGGGAACACCGGTATCCGGCAGCGCGGGAAGCACCGGTAACCCGGTCTCTGCCCGGGCAAACGACGGCAGCTGGTCCGGGCTGAGCCCGAGCAGCGCAGCGAGCTGCACCTGCAGTATCTGGATATCCGCGCGGCTCTGCTCCAGTTCCTGTTGCGACTGCTCGACCAGCTGGCGCTGCTGGAGCACGTCTGCCGCCCCACTCACGCCGCCACCAAAACGCAGCTCCAATACCCGCAGGGTCTTGCGGTTGGTATCCAGCTGCTGCGCGAGCAATTGTTGCTGCCCTCGGGCTTCCTGCAGCTGCAGCCAGATATTGGTCACTTCGGCAGAAAGCGTCAGTGCCGCCACCTGGAAGTTGTCCCGCTGTGCCAGGCGTCCGGCTTCGGCCGCGCGGGCGCCACTGCGCACGCGCCCCCACAGGTCCACTTCGTATCCCGCCGCGAGGCTGCCACTCCAGCTGTTGCCTTCGTTTTCGGCACCGGAAAAATCGAAATCGTTACTGGATGCGCGCCGCTGCTCGGTATTTTCCAGCCCTCCGGTCAACCGCGGCCAGAAACCGCTGCGCGCCTGGTCGGCGGCGGCATCGGCCTGCTGCAGCCGCCAGTAGGTGGCCTGCAGGTCGGGGTTGGCGGAAAGCGCCAGAGCCACCAGCTGATCGAGCTCCCGATCACCAAAGCTCTGCCACCAGCGCTGTTCCGGTAACTGGGTACCGCTTGTGCTGAATTGATCTGGCAGGCCAAGCGACTGCTCCGGCAATTGCGGCGGCAGTGGCTCTGTCGTGGAGCACGCGGCCAGCGTCACAACCAATGCACCGCAGTAGAGGCGCGACGGGCGTCGGCAAGAAGCTGTTTTAGTCAGAAGCCCCATAAAACGATATCGGCATAAAGGCATTTATTTTGATTATCGAAATTCCTATTAGAGGAGCCAAGGTGATTTACGTTTGTTTACCGATCGGTCACGAGCCTCTTCGGCTGCCAGCCTGGCACAATCCCCGATGCTATGGTCACCCAGGCATAATGTGATCACAAATAGTGAACTCTGGATAAAGGTTCGCTATGATGACCGCTAGAACCCTTAGTATGGACCGAACCATGAGCAAAAATCAGCCACTGGCGCACTGGGACGATATTCTCCTGCTGGACCGCCAACTAAGTGACGAAGAGCGCATGATCCGCGACACCGCGCGCGAGTATTGCCAATCCAAGTTGATGCCGCGCGTGCTGGAAGCCAACCGCCACGAAATCTTCGACCGCGAGATCATGCGTGAAATGGGTGAACTGGGCCTGCTTGGCTCCACCATCGAAGGCTACGACTGCGCCGGCCTGAATTATGTGTCCTACGGCCTGGTCGCTCGCGAAGTGGAGCGCGTTGACTCCGGTTATCGCTCTGCGATGAGCGTTCAGTCCAGCCTGGTAATGCACCCGATTTACGCCTACGGCAGCGAAGAACAGAAGCAGAAATACCTGCCCAAGCTCGCCAGTGGCGAATGGGTCGGCTGCTTCGGCCTCACCGAGCCAGACGCCGGCTCCGACCCCGGCGGCATGAAAACCCGCGCGAAAAAAGTCGACGGCGGCTACCGCATCAGCGGCTCCAAAATGTGGATCACCAATAGCCCCATCGCCGACGTATTCGTGGTTTGGGGCAAGGACGACGAGGGTGATATCCGCGGCTTCGTGCTTGAGAAAGGCATGGAGGGCCTCAGCGCCCCCAAAATCGAAGGCAAATTCTCCCTGCGCGCCTCCATCACTGGTGAGATCGTGATGGACAACGTATTTGTGCCCGAGGAAAACCGCTTCCCGGACATCAAAGGCCTCAGCGGGCCCTTCGGCTGTCTGAACCGCGCCCGTTACGGTATTTCCTGGGGCGCCATGGGTGCCGCGGAGTTCTGCTGGCACGCCGCGCGCCAGTACGGCCTCGACCGCAAGCAGTTCAACAAGCCCCTGGCACAGACCCAGCTGTTCCAGAAAAAGCTCGCCGACATGCAGACCGAAATCACCCTCGGCCTGCAGGCCTCGCTGCGCGTGGGCCGCCTGATGGACGAACAGAAAAGCCACTTCGACCCCACCATGATCTCCCTGGTCAAGCGCAACAACTGCGGCAAAGCCCTGGATATCGCGCGCGTCGCGCGGGACATGCACGGTGGCAACGGCATTGCCGACGAGTTCCACGTCATCCGCCATGTGATGAACCTGGAAGCGGTCAATACCTACGAAGGCACCCACGATGTACACGCCCTGATTCTGGGGCGCGCACAGACCGGCTTGCAGGCGTTTTCCTAAGCGCCCACAGCATTCGGCTGTACCGGAGCCCTGCGGGGCTCCATAATTCCCCGCTATCCGCGACAATGTGGCAAACGGGAATCCATGGAACAACTACTGCACTGGTGCGACCTGATCGGCATTGTGGTCTTCGCCTTTACCGGCGTTTTGGCCGCCGGCCACAAGCAGATGGACCTGTTCGGCGCAGTGGTACTCGCCTGTGTTACCGCCACCGGTGGCGGCACCCTCCGCGACATGATCCTCAATGTCCCCGTCTTCTGGCTTTCCGACAGTTACTACCTGTGGATTGCCGTTGTCACCGGGGTAATCAGCTTTTACCTTATTCGCTATCTGCAGGTCCCCATGCGCCTGCTGATGATTGCCGATGCGGCCGGCCTCGCGGTATTCGTCGTCATCGGCACCCAGAAGGTCCTGAGCCTGGGGCACACCCCCGCCATCGCTATCGTCATGGGCGTGATGACCGGCACCTTCGGCGGCCTGATACGCGACATCCTGTGCGGCGATATCCCCCTGCTTCTGCGCCGCGAAATTTATGCCACCGCAGCCTTGAGTGGCGCCGCCACTCTGGTGATACTGGACGACATTCAGGCGCTGCCCGGCGAAGCCGTGGTAGCCATTGCGGTACTGGTGACCCTCGGGTTTCGACTTGCAGCATTGCGCTGGAATCTCTCGGCGCCCATCGCGCGCATTCGTCCCGAGCAATAGCACCAGCGTCCACGACTCCACTGCAGACAAACCAACTATGCCCCCACGTATTATGAAATCCCCCTCAGGCGCCGGCCGGCTGCTCCTTGCCGCACTGCTCGCCGCGGTTGCGAGCGGATGCGCCAGAGAAGATTCCAGCGAGGCTCTGACGCCCAACCGCCTGATTTCCAAACCCTGCTGGTTTGACACCGAGGCCGGCTGGCCTACCACCCAGTGCTACATGATGGAAGTACCGGAAAATCACGCAAAGCCGTCAGGTCGCAAAATCCAGTTCCCAGTGGTGCGCTTTTTTGCCGAGATCGGCGACCCGGACAAAGAACCCCTGCTCCACCTGGGTGCGGGCGGCCCCGGAGCCAGCATGGGCCTGGAGCCCGAAAATGCCAGCGACTGGCTGTGGGTCAACTACGCCGGTATGACGATCGAAGATGGCCGCGACCTGATCGTCATCGACCCGCGCGGCACTGGCATGGCGCAGCCGAAACTCGCCTGCGACGAATTCATCAAAGATGCCGACCTCGCCTTTACCCGCAACCTGAGTACCGACGAAGAATCCCGGGTATTCACTTACAGTATGGAGCGCTGCTATAGCCGGCTGAGTGAGACTGCTGACCTCGCGCAATACAACAGTGCCACCGTGGCCCAGGACATCGATGCGCTGCGCGAGGCACTGGGAGTCCCCCAGTTCAACCTGTATGGCGTTTCCTACGCAAGCCGCTATGCGCTGACCATCGCCAGAGACTTTCCCGATTCCGTGCGCGCCATGGTGCTGAACAGCGCCGTGTTCCCAAACATCATCTACACCCAGCAGCTCCCGGAAGACGTCATCGCCGCCTACCAGCGCGGGCTGGATTACTGTGGCCAGGACACGGCCTGCAACAAGCAGTACCCCGATCTCAAGCGGCGGCTGGAATCCCTCGTGCAGGCGCTCGACGAATCCCCACTCACCGTTGAAACCGCCAATGTGCACCCGGGGGAACAGTATCCCTTTGTACTTACTGGCCAGCGCCTGCTGCGCGTGCTATTTCAGGCGCTGTACAACGAGCAGTTTTACAAGGAGCTGCCGGCAATCATCGAAGAACTGGAATCCGAGCAGGCGGACCTCCTGAAGCCGTCCATCGCCAGTTTTATGGGACTCGTTCTGGACCCCAACTTTGGCGATGCGGCGGGCATCAGCCACTTCTGCTACGAAGAAGCGCCGTTTGTCGACTTCGATGTGGCACGGCAGTCCGCTGCCAATAGCGGTATCCTGGGAGGGTCGGTACGCTCAGATATCGACATGATGCAGGTTCAATGCCGTATCTGGGCCATTCCGTCTGCGCCGCTGCTGGAGTCCCGGGCGATAAAACCCAGGGTTCCGACACTTGTCATGCACGGCGCGCTGGACCCGGTACTCTCCGCCAAAGACGCAGACAAGGCCCGCAAGAAGCTGCCAAACCACCAGTGGCTGCTGTTCCCGCAGCTGGCCCATGATGTAATCTCGGCGAGCGACTGCGCAGAGCAGGCGGCGGCAAGTTTTCTCGACCAGCCCGAGCAGCCAGTAGCGGAAATAGCGGCCAGCTGCCGCAAAGAAGAACTCGCCCAACAGGCGGAGCTGGAAAAAAAGCTTGCGGAACTGGAAGCCGAGCGAGAAAAACAGGAGCAGGACGGCGCGACAAGGGGTGCATCGGAGGACGACGATCAGCGCAACCGCAAGATACCAGCCGGCAACCGCTACTCGGAAGCCCACTGACACTGGACAAAATGCTCCCCGCAGCTTAATTTGAGAGCAATAACGACTATAAAACGCAGTGTCTATGAACTATCAGGGCGTGATTGAAGTTACCGAGCTGGCTGGACTTCTGGATCAACAGGATCAAGGAAGTGGCCAACTCGTTATTCTGGACTGTCGCTACAACCTGGCTGATACCGGGGCTGGAGAACAGGCCTATCTCAACGAACATATTCCCGGCGCGCGCTACGCCAGCCTGCACCGTGACCTCTCGGCCCCGTGTGATCGCTACGGCGGCCGTCACCCCTTCCCCGCTGCCAAGCAGTTTTCCGAATTTGCCCGCTCCATGGGTATTTCTGCGGATACGCAAGTCGTGGTCTACGATGACCAGCGTTTCGCTTTTGCTGCGCGCGCCTGGTGGTTGTTTCGGCACTATGGCCACGCGCGCGTTGCCATCCTGAATGGCGGATTCAATGCGTGGAAAGACGCGGGGTTGCCGCTCTCAAATGACGAGGAAGATGCAAAGGCCCCGGGTGATTTCAGTGCGTCCACTGAGGCAGGCGCGCTATTGCGTTACGAGGATATTTATCCGCATCTGGACAATCCGCCCTGGCAGTTGGTAGATGCACGGGAAACCAAACGTTTTCTGGGGAATGAAGAACCCATCGACCCGATTGCGGGCCATATTCCGGGGGCCATCAACAAGCCCTGGCAGGATGTCACTGATGACAAAGGCTTTATCAAGCCGTTGGCGGCCCTGCGCGAAAACTGGCAGAGCATCCCGGCAGACGACGAGATCGTATGTTATTGCGGCTCCGGGGTTACCGCGTGTGTAAACCTGTTCTCTTTGCACCTGATTGGGCGCGAAGCACGGCTTTACCCGGGCAGCTGGAGTGACTGGTGCGCGCACATTCTCTATCCACGCACCGAGTCGGCCTGATCCACGCTTGCTTGTCCACTGACCTGGTTAATCGGGCCGGCAATCAACGCAGCAGGCAGGCGCCGGTTCCGGCAAGGCCGCAATAACCGCCCGGATTCTTCGCCAGATACTGCTGGTGATCTTCTTCGGCGTAGAAAAATGTCGGGGCGGGCTGGATTTCCGTGGTAATTGCACCGTACCCCTTGTCCGCCAGCGCCTGCTGAAAACTGCGCTCTGATGCCTGGGCCTGCGCCAACTGCGCATCCCCATAGGTATAGATACAGGAGCGATACTGGGTGCCGAGATCGTTTCCCTGGCGCATACCCTGCGTCGGATCGTGCTCCTCCCAGAAACGCCCCAGCAGCTCTTCGTAGCTCACCTTCTCTGGATCAAATACCACCAGCACGACCTCCGCGTGGCCAGTTCCGCCACTGCAGACCTCCTGATAGTTGGGATTGGGGGTGTGACCACCGGCATAGCCCACTGCGGTGACATACACACCCTCAATTTCCCAGAACAGCCGTTCCGCGCCCCAAAAGCAGCCCATCCCGAACACCGCCTGCTGCATGCCTTCAGGAAAAGGCGCCACCATGGAATGGCCGGAGACAAAGTGTTTGCCGCTGATGGGCATCGCTTCAGTGCGGCCCGGGAGCGCCTCGTCGGCAGAGGGAATCTGGGTCTTGTCGAAATGCATGGGATCTACCTCTTTGCGTGGGGAACCACAAAACCAACGGGTTATTCACCCGCAAGCATAATACAGCCGGTGGCCTTCATCGGGCGCTGAGTCTGCCACTCGAAATACTGTGCGTCGAGCTTTTCCTCGGCGCGCTCCGCGAGCCGTCGAAACGGCGGCCGGCCTGGATCCACCAGCATTACCCGCCCCACTCCGGCACGCATGGCGCGACGGGTCAGGTTGTAGAGCAGCCCCTCCAGCTTGTCCCAGAAGCAGATGTCGGTACCGATCACAGCGTCAAACTCGGTCAACGCGGCCTCGGTTACTTTTTCGTAGCGGCATTGCCAGGTCGTGATATTCACGTCGTTCAGCTTCGCGTGGTATTCGGCGAAGGGAAACACGCTCGGGTCAGCGTCCAGGGAAGTGACTTTCGCACCGAATTTTTTTGCACAGAAAATCCCACCCAGTCCCCAGCCACAGCCCAGATCGAGGACCCGCGCGCCTTTCTTCAAAGGATGCCTCTGCAGGTAGTCCATGGTCAGGCAGGAACTCTTCCAGAATTTATTGCCATGCAGGCTGGCATCACCGGCTTCGCGCCGTAGCCGACGCATATCCGGGTGCGCATTTTTCCGCACGGTCAGTCCAAACATCTGGCGGCTGAGAGAATGACTTTGAGCCAAGGTACTCCCCTTTCATTTTCGAACGGTGTGTGACATGGGACATGCAATATGGCATCCCGAGCACGAATATCAACTCAAGCGCGGGCCTATATCTAGCCATTGCCCTGCGGCAATTTCTACAAAAATAAAGCAGGCACTGCCATTTCTGCGAAGTGTACCCACTAGGGCGAACCTCTGCAGCCATCTGGTCTACTTTTGCAATTGAGCCGTTATTGGGCTCCGTGTCACTCGCCCGGTTACGCGATTCGAATTAGCAGATCCTGCAGGCAAGAGAGCTCAGCATGAAAATAAATATCCGTAAAACGTTATTGGCAGCCTCCATTGCGGCTGCAGCATCCAATGCGAATGCGGTACCCATCTACCAGTCCAATCAAGTCACCCTCTATATGGAGGGCTACTTCACCGCACATATGGTCAATACCTTTGGCGATACCCAGATGCAGGATGGCGCCTCGCGCGTGCGTATTGGCCTCAACGTACCCGCCTATGACCTGTGGGATACCGGCTTCAACCTCGAGTGGGGTGTGAGGGCGATCAATTCCGCGCAGAACCTGGTGATTCAGGGTGACCAGCAAGCGGCACCTGGAGACCGACGAAACTCGCTTTACCTCCGCCAGGGGCACTTGTTTGCCAAGCATCCCAAGTGGGGCGAGTTTTCCGCGGGCAAGCAATGGGGGGTGTACTACGAGGTCACCTATATCACTGACTGGTACAACGTCTCCGGCGGTCTTGCCAGCGGTACCTATGGCCTGAATACGGATGGTGGTGTTACCGGCACGGGCCGTGCGGACAGCGCCCTGGCGTGGCGCAAAACATGGAAACTGGATGCCGGTGAATTCAAGATCGGCCTGCAGTACGCGGCCCATGTGGCCGACCTGGAGATCGGGGTCGACGACATCGTCGGCCCCGACACCCTGCTCGTATGCCCGCCCGGGGATTGCGAGTACGGCATCAGCCACGGTATCGCCGCTGTCTACCGGGCCGATATCGGTGACGGTCTTTTTTTTGGAGCCGCCTACAACCGCGTCAAGCTGGATATTGCCAGCCAGGATGGACTGATTTTTGACACATCCGGCCTTGAACCCGTCCTGGTCCAGGATGACTTCGCGTTTAATGCCAGCAGTAATGACTGGACCACAGCCATCGGCATGTATTACGGCAAAGAGGCCTACGCAAAGGGTTTCTATGGGGCCGTGGTGTTGCAGCGCTCCCAGAACAACCAGCTGGCACCAATCGGCTCTGTACAGGGAGTCACCAACTTTTTCGATGCCAGGGGATCGGAGTCTTTTCTGAGTTATACCTGGGGTAGCGACAATTGTTACACCTTTTATGGTGGGCATAACTATCTGGAATCCGACGACCCGGAATTCGATGCGGCACTTATCCAGGGCGATAAATACCGACTGGAGCAGTACTTTTTAGGCTTCCAGTACCGTTGGAACGAGCGCGTGCGCATCTATTTTGAAAACGGTTTTGACGGTAGCAATGTTGTGGCCGCGCCGGAGTACGACAGCTTTAACGCCATCGGCATTCGCATCGACATCTGATACGCTTGCGGCCTGAGTTCTTTATTCCACCGGGGAGCAATATACCTTGGGTCGCATGATTTTGCTGATTGCCGTGGGCATCTTTGCCTGGCTGGCGATTCAACAGTTCAAATACAGCCCGCCAGAGCGGCGACGCAAGCTCCTCGTGCAGTATGTACTGATCGCACTGGCGGTGGCGGCCGTGCTGCTGGCCGTTACCGGGCGCCTGCACTGGGTAGGTGCGGCAGTTGCAGTGGTCCTGCCCATGCTCAATCGGCTGTGGCGCACGTTTGGGCGACACCTGCCGTGGATTGCGCCACTGATCGCCAAGCGCGCCCAGGCAAAGGCCGAAAAAGACAAAGCTCGGCACTCGGATCGTGAGCATCAGGAAAAAGAAGAAAAGTCGCAGCGGGCGAACGAGCCACAGTTGACCGTTGCGGAAGCGCGCAAAATATTGAGCGTTTCTGCCAACGCCTCAAAGGATGAAATCATTGGCGCACACCGCAGGCTGATCCAGAAGTTCCACCCGGATCGCGGCGGCAACGACTATCTGGCCTCCCGCATCAATGCCGCCAAGGCCCTGCTGCTCAAACAGCTCGATCAGTAATTCCCATCAGGCCCGCCGGCACAACAGGTGTACGTAGCGGGCCAGCTGTCGATACGGGTCCACCCGGGAATACGCCAGCTCCTTCTCCACGATCGCCGCCGGTGGCAGTTTGTCACGCATTTCCGGCGTCATGAAATCGTGGAAACAGCGGATGCCGCTGTGCGCCACCAGCGACAACCCCGCCTGCTCTACCCACCCCATCACCTCTTCCGGCAACAGAGGGTTTTGCGGAGTGAGGCTGCCGGGGTGCCCGCCCCAGTATCCGCTGTCGCGGTTGCGGTCCAGCTGGCGCAGGCTGCCTCGCTGTAACAGGCGGAACTCCAGCGCGCGGCGGTTGTAAAAAGTGAGGGAGAGGTAAGCACCGGGTGCCAGGCATTCAGCCAGGTGCACCAGGGCCTGCTGGGGCTGCTCCAGCCATTCCAGCACCGCATGGCACAGCAGAAGATCGGCAGCGGGCACCCTCGGATCGGATGTCAGCGACTGCAAAGGTACCTGAAGCGTCTGAACAGAGTGCTCCAGGTTGCGGGCTTGTAGCTGCTCGCGGGCCAGCGCCAGCATCTCGGAGGAAATATCCGTAATCCAGACCTTGTGTCCGTCAGCGGCCAGATCCAGCGCAAACTGTCCCTGGCCACCACCGGCATCGACAACCTTGAGCGGTGCCCCCTCTTTTCGCGCCCCGGCCCCAGCCGCTGCAAGGATTGGTGCGAGATCCCGATTGAGCACCGCCAGGCGAATGTCGCCTTTCAGTCCACCATAGATCCGCTTCCTGAAACGCTGGGCGAGATCGTCGAAATTGCGATCAGCCATAGACGGAATACCGGAGAAACACCAACTGAGCCACCTATTTGTCCCGGACCTGGTCCAGTGAACGACCTTCCGCAGCGAGAATGACCTGCAACGTGCGCGAACGGAATTCCCGCATATACAGCACCCAGATGACAGCCAGATAGCCGAACACAAACAGCACCGGGTGCACAAACCAGCCCATGACCGCCATGGAGAAGTAAAAGGAGCGCAAGCCATAGTTGTAACTGTGCCCCGCCTGATCGATTACCTTGGCGGCACTGATCGCATAGCGGCGTCGCTCCTCACGGGAGACCTCCTCCTCGTCGATCGCAGGCGCGGCGCCGAGCAGCACATTGGCAAACGAGTACTGGCGCAAAGACCAGGTGAAGTTAAAGAAGGCAAAGATGTAGATCACGATGAGCACCATGACCTTGAGCTCAAATTGCTCGACAGTGGTGGTCTGCGCAAACGGCAAGCTACTCAGAACCTCCACCGCAGCACTGTTGGCGGACAGCGCCGTCACCAGACCCGCGAGGATCAGGATGCTGGTGGAGGCGAAGAAACCGATCACCCGCTCGAGATTGCTGAGGATGGCGGCATCCGGCATGCGCATATCCCGCTCCAGCATACGCAGCATCCATTCAACCCGATACCACTGCATGGAAGACGCCAGGCACCAGGCGGTTTTCGCCTTCTTGCGGGCGAACACCGTATAGCCGGCCCATGTCAGGAAGAACCCGGCCAGGCTCGCATAATCCATCCAGTTCAACGCGCGTCCCCCTATCGACTACATTTATGGCGTCAAAGAATAATGGCCAGAGTTTCGCACCGGTGACGCAGGTGTCAACACAATCCTGTCAACCCTGTCATTTCCACCGCCCGGAGCGCTAAAATGGCCGCCGATTTTGCCAGGGGCGCAACTAAGCCTGCCCCGGCAACTGCAACCTACCCATTGGAGCTGTCTTTTGAGCAACGTACACCCCGCATTCGAACCGATTACCAGTGCCGAGATCGAATCCCTCGGCGTTCGCGTGGAAGAGTACCGCCACCGCCGCACCGGCGCCCAGCACCTGCACATTGCTGCCGACAACCCCGAAAATGTATTTCTGGTGGCGCTCCGCACCGTGCCGGAAGACTCCACCGGAGTCGCACATATCCTTGAGCACACGGCGCTCTGCGGCAGTGACAAATACCCGGTGCGCGACCCCTTCTTTATGATGATACGGCGTTCACTGAATACCTTTATGAACGCCTTCACCAGCTCCGACTGGACGGCCTACCCCTTCGCCAGCCAGAACCGCAAGGATTTTGACAACCTGCTGGACGTCTACCTCGATGCAGTTTTCTTTGCGCGTCTGGACCCGCTGGATTTCGCCCAGGAAGGTCATCGCCTGGAGTTTGCTGAAACCGAGAACCCGGACAGCGAGCTGGTCTTCAAAGGTGTGGTGTTCAATGAAATGAAGGGCGCCATGAGCTCCGTCACCTCACAATTGTGGCAGAAACTCAGTAAATATCTGTTCCCGACCACCACCTACCATTTCAACTCGGGCGGCGAGCCCGCGGACATTCCCGACCTGACCTACGAGCAGTTGGTGAACTTCTACCGCAGCCACTATCACCCGAGCAATGCGATCTTCATGACCTTCGGGGATATCGAAGCCGCCGAGCACCAGGCGGTATTTGAAGAGAAAGCCCTGCATAAATTTGACCAACTGCACAAAACCATCGAAGTCGGCCGCGAGAAGCTCTACGTGGCACCGGTGCGGGTGGAAGAACAGTACCCCCTCCCCGGCGAAGAAAACCTGGAAGAGAAAACCCATGTCGTACTGGGCTGGCTACTCGGTGACGTCACTGACCTCGAACAGGCGCTCACTGCCCACCTGCTGGCGGGCGTTTTGCTGGATAACAGTGCATCACCGCTGATGCACCTGCTCGAAACAACCGACCTCGGCCACTCGCCTTCGCCGCTCTGCGGCCTGGATGACTCCCAGCGTGAGCTGGTGTTTGTGTGCGGCATTGAAGGCAGCGAACGCGAGCGCGCAGACGAGCTGGAGAAGCAGGTACTGAAAGTACTCGAAGATGTGGCAGAAAACGGCGTACCACACGACCAGGTCGCCGCCGCGTTGCACCAGCTGGAGTTGCAGCAGCGCGAGATCGGGGGTGACGGCTACCCCTACGGCCTGCAGTTGATCCTGACCGCGCTGACCGGCGCCACCCACCGGGGCGATGCTATTGGCCTGCTCAACATCGACGCCGCGCTGGAAAAGCTGCGCAAAGAGATCGAAGACCCCCAATTCATCGCCAATGCTGCGCGCAAGTTGCTGTTGGAAAACCAGCACCGGGTACGCCTGGTGCTGTCGCCGGACGCGGAAATGGCAAGTCGTGCCGACCAGGCAGAAAAAGCCCGTCTGGCGCACATCAAGGAAGCGCTCTCTGACAGCGAAAAACAGCAGATTATCCAGACGGCACAGGCACTGGCCGAGCGCCAGCAGCGTATCGACGACGAGTCCATCCTGCCCAAGGTTGGCGTAGAGGACATACCGCCGGAACTACCCAAAGTGGAAGGGGAAGAAGTGGCGGTGGGCGGCGCCAAAGTGACTCGGTATGGTGCCGGCACCAATGGTCTCGTCTATCAGCAGCTGGTTACTACCCTGCCCGACTTTACCGACGAAGAGCGGATCCTCGCGCCCTATTACTGCCAGGCACTGAGCGAGCTGGGCCTGGGTGATAAAAATTACCTGGAAGTCCAGCAATGGCAGGCGGCCGTCGCCGGCTCCCTGCACGGCTTTACCAGCCATCGCACAAAGCTTGACGACCTGAACAGTCAGTCCGGGCACTTTATCTTGTCCGGCAAGGCACTGGCCGCGAATCAGGCAGCACTGACGGAATTGATGCAGGCCACTATGGAGCAGGTACGCTTTGACGAGCTGCCACGTATCAAGGAGCTGTTGCTGCAGACCCTGGCGCGCCGCGAACAGTCCGTTGTCGGCAGTGGTCACGCGCTGGCGATGGCCGCAGCAAGTGCCGGCTTCAACCGCGCTGCGGCCGAAGGACACGAGTCTGGTGGCCTGCTTGGACTGCGTCAGTTGAAGGCCCTGGTAAAAACCCTCGACAGCAACGAAGGACTGGAAACTCTGGCGAGCAAGTTCAACGCCATCCACCAGAAAATCCTCGGCGCCAACCGGCAGTTCCTGATTGTTGGCGAGGAAGAGCGCCTATCCGATTTCACTGCAGCACTGGCCCCACTGGCAAACAATGCACCGCCATTCACCACCGCAGAAGAGCCGCCGTTCAGCCCACGCAAGATCCAGGAAGTGTGGGTGGCCAACAGCCAGGTAAATTTCTGCGCGAAGGCCTACCCCACTGTGCCCATGTCACACCCGGATGCTCCCGCTCTGGCGGTACTGGGCGGGTTCCTGCGCAACGGCTACCTGCACCGCACCATCCGCGAACAGGGTGGTGCCTACGGTGGCGGCGCCAGCCACGATGTGAACATTGGGGCCTTCCGTTTCTACTCCTACCGCGACCCACGCATGGCGGAAACGCTCAACGACTTCGATGCATCCGTCGAATGGCTGCTGAACGAATCCCACGATGCCAACCAGGTAGAAGAAGCGATTCTCGGGGTTGTCGGTGGCATGGATAAGCCGGGATCGCCCGCCGGCGAAGCGAAAAAGGCATTCCACTCAAACCTGTACGGCCGCACACATGCAGTACGGCAGGAGTTCCGCCGCCAGGTCACCGAAGTCACGCTCGATGATCTGCAACGGGTAGGCATGACCTATCTCAAGCCGGAAAAAGCCAGCACTGCGATAGTGACCGGTAGTCAGGGACGAGACGCCGGGCTGGCGCTGGACCTGCACGAAGAAAAGTTGTGAATGCGAGACGGTGAGTAAAACGCGGTGAACAAGAAAGACGATATTTTTTCCAAGCCCCTGGGCGAAGTGGCCGGTTTCAGCTTTGACCAGTCGGTAGTGGAAGTCTTTCCGGATATGATCCAGCGCTCGGTGCCGGGCTATACCACCATCGTGGCCATGATCGGCACCCTGGCCGAGCGCTACGCGCAGGCTGGCAGCCGCTGCTACGATCTGGGCAGCTCCCTGTGTGCTGCGACACTGGCCATGCGCCACCGGATCCCGGCGGCGGATTGCGAGATCATCGCCGTGGATAATTCCCAGGCGATGGTGGAGCGTGCCCGCACGGTGCTGGCTGCCGACAGTGGCCAGGTCCCGGTACAGCTGGTATGTGATGACCTGCAAAACGTCGCCGTGGAAAATGCGTCGGTGGTGGTGTTGAATTTCACTCTGCAATTTATTCCCACCGAAGAGCGCGAATCGATCCTGCAGCGAATTTACGATGGCCTGCGTCCGGGCGGCGTTCTGATTCTGTCGGAAAAAGTGGCGTTCTCGGACCACGATCATCAGGAACTGATGATTGACCTGCACCACTCGTTCAAGGCGGCCAATGGCTACAGCGCGCTGGAAATTGCCCAGAAGCGCAGCGCGCTGGAAAATGTGCTGCTTCCGGAAACCCTGTTCGATCATCGCACGCGCCTGAAAGACGTCGGTTTCAATAGTGTCGATGTCTGGTTTCAGTGCTTCAACTTTGCCTCACTGATCGCCATCAAACAGCGAGATGCGTGAACGGGAACCACTGCGATGATCGACTACACCCCGCTCTATGCGGGCCTGCAACATATTCCCGAACTGCGCACCTGGCTCGCCACCCTGCCGCATCAGATTGCCGAGGGTTTGAGCCCGGCACGCTGGGGCGACCTGCCCGATTGGCAGGCAGTGCTCGAGGCACTTCCGGACATCACGCCGTCGTCGAGCGAGATCGCCAGCGAAGTGCGTATCGGCAGTGCCGGTGACATCACCGCCGAGCAGACCGCACAACTGGAAAGCCAGCTGCACAGGCTCCACCCCTGGCGCAAAGGCCCGTGGACGGTGTTCGATACGTTCATTGATACGGAGTGGCGCTCGGACTGGAAGTGGGATCGCGTCGCGCCGCACCTGCACGATCTCAACAACCGGCTGGTCCTGGATGTGGGTTGCGGAAGCGGCTATCACTGCTGGCGCCAGTTTGGTGCGGGAGCGCGCCGTGTTATCGGCATCGACCCGTCGGCAAAATTCGTTGCCCAGTTCTATGCCCTGAAAAAGTATCTCGGACTGGATAAGCCGGTTGATGTGTTGCCACTGGGCATCGAGGCCCTGCCGGACAACCTGCGCGCCTTCGATACAACTCTATCCATGGGTGTGCTTTACCACCGCCGTTCGCCGCTGGATCACCTGCGTGAACTCAGGGAGACCCTGCGCCCGGGCGGCCAGCTCCTGCTGGAAACCCTGGTCATCGATGGTGGGGCGGGCGAGTGCCTGGTACCCGAGGGCCGCTATGCAAAAATGCGCAACGTCTGGTTCTTCCCAAGCACCGCCACGCTGGAAAGCTGGCTGCGCAAGGTTGGCTTTACCGACGTGAAAACGGTCGACCTGGATCGCACCACCGTCGAAGAACAGCGCAAGACGGACTGGATGCGCTTCGAGTCGCTGGTGGACTTCCTCGACCCGGAGGATCACAGTAAAACCATCGAGGGACACCCCGCGCCCTTGCGTGCCACGCTCACCGCCACCGCCCCGTAACGCCGGGGTTCCCGCCAGTATCTCCGCGACCAACTTGCCGGTCTGGTTCGCAATATTCCCTGCGCCAGCCAGCGTCAAATTAGTAGTTTGTTGCACCGCGCAGGGGGATCACCAAATAAAATCTCGATTTCCCACCCCCGTATTGCGCTGAAAATAGCCTTCGGCGAACGTGTACACCGCCGCAGCCCTGCGAGGCTATCCGCAGGCGCAGACGGCAGCATAACTACACTTATATCGACGGCTTGCGGGCGCATGTGCACCGCCGGCTCTTTTGGCGAGAGAATCTCAGGACACCCATGAGCATCAGCGTTTTCGAACTGTTCAAAATCGGCGTTGGCCCCTCGAGCTCACACACCGTGGGCCCCATGGTGGCAGCGCGTCAGTTTGTCTGTGACCTTGAAGAACAGGGGGCACTGACCAAAACCGACCGGGTCGAAGTCCACCTCTACGGCTCGCTGGCCCTCACCGGTATCGGCCATGGAACCGATATGGCGGTCCTGATGGGCCTTGAGGGCGAAGCCCCGGATACCATTGACGTTGACGCCATCGAAGGCCGACTCGCCGGAATCGAGAAGCACCAGCAGCTGATACTCAACGGCTTGCGCGCGATCCATTTCGAGCGCGAACGCGACCTGCTGTTCCACAAAGAAGAGTTCCTGCCTCAGCACTCCAACGGCATGACCTGCAAGGCGTTTGCCGGCGATGACTGTCTGTTTGAACGCAGCTATTTCTCCATTGGCGGTGGCTTTGTGCTGTCTGAAGACGACTTCCAGCATCGGGAACAGATAGCCACCCTGCTGCCCTACGATTTCAGTTCTGCGGAAGAACTGATGTCACTGTGCGACCGCCACGGCTGGACCATTGCCGAGCTGGCGATGGAAAACGAAAAGGCCTTCCGCAGCGAGCAGGAAATCAAGGATGCCCTGTGGCATATCTGGGAGGTGATGGACGCGTCCATCCAACGCGGGTGTCATCAGAGTGGCGTCCTGCCCGGCGGCCTCGGGGTACGCCGGCGCGCGGAAGAACACTACCGGGAGCTGTCCAAACAGACCGATGAGGAACGCCGCCGTGGGCTGTCGATTCTCGACTGGGTTAGCCTGTATGCGCTGGCGGTAAACGAGGAAAACGCAGCCCGCGGACGCATCGTCACCGCCCCCACCAATGGTGCCGCTGGTGTGATACCGGCAACCATCGCGTACTACGTGCACTTTGTGCATGAGCCGGAGGAACACGGCGACCTCAAGGATCAGGTGGTGGAATTCATGCTCACCGCCGGAGCCATCGGCATGCTGTTCAAGAAGAATGCGTCGATTTCTGCCGCTGAAGTGGGCTGCCAGGGCGAGATTGGTGTCGCCTGCTCCATGGCATCTGCCGGACTCGCCGCCGTGCAGGGTGGAAGCAACCAGCAAATCGAGAATGCCGCGGAAATCGGCATGGAGCACAATCTCGGGCTGACCTGCGACCCTATTGGTGGCCTGGTTCAGGTGCCCTGCATCGAGCGCAATACCATGGGAGCGGTAAAGGCCATCAACGCGGCGCGGCTGGCTCTGCGTGGTACCGGCGCCCATATCGTGCCGCTGGACAGCGTGATCGAGACCATGCGCCAGACGGGTATCGACATGCAGAGCAAGTACAAGGAAACGTCTCTCGGTGGCCTCGCGGTAAATGCGGTGAACTGCTGATCAAATGACGCCTCCCCGCCCGGCAACTATGCTGCCGGGCAGTGCCACAAGGCGGATTGCCCGGGTACTGGCTACCCGGGGATGCCGTGCCGGGTATACACATCAAATCTTCCGGATTTCCCTTCAAACCTCAGGCTCGGTTTTTCACCAGCCAGGTCCGGCGCCAATCGCGGGCGCTTGACCACGGTACGGTAATAACAGGCCGCCAGTGCAGGGGCCAGCAAGCCATCGGCGTCTTCGTCGCTGCCCACAATCTGGTGGAACGCGACCATCTCCTTTTTCACCTTGGCGCTTTTCTCCCGGCTCGGAAACATGGGGTCCAGATAAATCACCGGAATTGACTCCGCACCCTGCTCCGCCAGCCAGGCGGTGGCACTATCCACCAGCGGCTCCAGCAGCAGGCGCGCGGCAATCGGGCCCAGCTCGCGATCAGTGAGTGCGGCCTCCTGCAGCCGGCGCACCCCGTCCTCGAGCAGCGCATAGACCACCGGATTGCGTTCCAGCATTCGCACTTCACAACCGACAGATGCCAGTACAAACGCATCCCGCCCCAGGCCCGCCGTGGCATCCAGTACTTGCGGGTAAAATCCACTGCGAACTCCCACAGCCTTGGCGATCTGCTGTCCCTTACCGCCACCAAACTTGCGTCGATGGGCCACGGCGCCCGAGACAAAATCCACTGCCACCGGCCCCGGCGCCTTGCGCCCGGTCGCGCACAACTGCAGGCTCTGCCCTCGCTTTAGTACAAAGGGTGCATCGTCGATCAGTTTCTCCGGCGTTTCACCGAGATACGGCAGCTTTAGCTGAGTCGCCAACGCTTCGGCCTGACTACAGAACTCGGATTCTGCAGCCGTAACAGCCAATGGCAAGGTTGAAGGCATTGAGGAGGATATCCGTCGCTTAAAGCGGGGAATTTAACCGGGATGGCTCAGCCATTCCAGTGCTGAAGCCTCCTCGGAACCGGGAAAAGGACGAACTTCCGCGGAAACGAAGTGGTTGAGAAGCTGGGGCATAAAGCCCAGGAGGGTGTTGTCTGAAAGTACCGCAATTCGGTGAAGGTGGCGGTGCTGATTGCGGGTAAACACGCAGTGGGAGACCAGCGCCGCAAAATTCTGCCAGCCCCGATAATGACGGGCATCAATCAGTAGCCCCTGCAGGTATCCATGCTGACAGATGACCGGATCCACCTGCGCCGCCAGCGCACGAAACTCCGCAGGCCGCAGGTCTGCCACCGGGCGGATTTCAAGAATATCGTGATCGTGATGCCAACAGTGCTCAATCATGGCCTGACACAAATTCGTAACTACTTGTTTAAGCGTAGAAAAGAAAAAGGCCGCGAACCAGTCGCGGCCTTTTTTTGTCAGAGACTATTGAACTGTTAGCCAGCCATTACTGTGGTTCATCTCCGGTTTTGTCTTCGTCTTCACCGCGCAACTTGTCCATGGCGTCTTCCGCGGCATCTTTGGTGGCCTCACCGGCATCTTCCAGCGCGTCGCCGGCATCTTCGGCGGCATCTTTGAGCACCTCACCGGTGTCCTCCGCTGCATCTTTCACGGCATCACCAGCATCGCGGGCCGCGTCTTTGGTTTCATCGAGTAACCCGCTGTCGGAGGACTGTGGGTCTTCTGTCGTCGGAGCCACGTCGTCATTGTCCTGAGGCATCGTCGGATCAGCGTCCATATCCGGTGGCGTCGTACTTTCCGTGGCTGGTTTTTCCATGTTGTCGTAGGCATCGTCGACAGCGTCGTCCGATTTCTGCGACATGAAATAGCCGATGATCAACAACAGAATAATCAGTGGTAGCAGTAGTTTTTTCATATACCCAATGACCCCTGGTCAGCTTTAGAGAGTTCAGAACGATGGAGAGCAACCCGGTGAGTTACTCGGGGATACACCCGACACTTTGCTCCGCCGTTACCGGTTGGCGCCACGCCCTACTTCGCAGAAACCGTGATTGCGGAAGAAGTGGACGCCAATACTGATAAGAATAATCTTCAACGGGCACACTTCAAGGAACAATGTTCCATTATTCAAGTCTTTATGCTTCTAAAAGACCCCGGGCATATTCAGTGAGAGTCTATATGGTACTGATTTCTGTGCTGCCTGACGCCCCTTGCCCGGCCAGCCTTGCCGGTCACCCTTGATAGTACCGATCCAGTTGCACCAGCAGGCTGGCAGCCTCGGCGTCTTCGATCGCAGCCTCGCAACTGGACAGCTGCAGGCGCCCCCGGGTATCCGATTCAGCAAAAATGAGATATTGCGCGCCGCGCTTCAATTTGTGGTCACAGTCGTCCAGTGTCAGCCGGAAAGCGATCAGATTACTCGACTCCCCTTTCCACACCTTCTGCGCTACACCGGAATACACGTAACCGAGGATGGCCACCATTCCAGGCTCCGACAGCGCATTATCAACCATGCGATGAACCCCGGTTATTTTTACTCGGGCCACCAGTTCGGAATTGTGGATACGGCTGTAAACCGCATCGTCCACCTTCTCTATTACTGCGCCAGGCTTTATCCCCGGAGGGGCCAGCCCTTCGGAGGAGGATTCCACTGCTACTACCTTGCGCCCGCTTTCGAGTGCGGCGGCGGAAATATCGGAATCCTGCCGCGCATGCAGTACCTCGGCAGGAAGAAGTAGGAGTGTGGAAAGTAGCAGAAAATACAGCCCGGGCTTCGCAGTCCCCCTGGCTTGTGCGCGTAAATACATGTCAGCCATAACGATCCCTGCCATAACTGCCCCTGTCATTATTTATGGGCAATAAAAAAGGGCGCCGAAGCGCCCTTTTATCTTGCTACTGCAGCGGCAGCAATTCCAGCTCTACGCGACGGTTGGCCTGACGACCGGCGTCTGAGTCATTGCCGGCGATGGGATAACGCTCACCGTAACCCACTGCCTGTACACGACCAGCAGCAACACCACGGGTGGTGAAGAAATTTGCCACGGACTCGGCGCGACGCTCACTCAGGTTCTGGTTGGTTACGTCGGAACCGGTGCTGTCGGTGTGGCCACTGACACGGATCGCGGTTTTATCGAATTCGTTCAGTACCAGGACAACGGAATCCAGGGTGTCATAGAAATCGTTACGGATTTCGTAGCGGTTGGTGGCGAAAGTAATGTTACCCGGCATGATCAGGCGAATGTTGTCACCCTCACGCTGAACACGTACACCAGTGCCTTCCAGGCGCTGGCGGAGGGCCATTTCCTGACGATCCATGTAGTAGCCAATACCGCCACCGATGGCAGCGCCACCCAGTGCGCCAGTGATGGCACCCTTCTTGCGGTCGCTCTTGCTGGAAGTGGCTGCACCAATGATGGCACCTGCAACTGCACCGGCGCCGGCGCCTTTGGCTGCATTGCTGGTTTTACTTTCCTGGGTGTAGGGGTCCAGAGTGGTACAACCTACCAGTGAGCCAAGGGCAAGAATTGCTACCCATTTTTTCATTAAGCTTCTCCTAGCGCTTTTAATAATCAGGGTGAAAAATCGGCGATCGGGTGCAGTATCCCTTCCAGTAGCTGACTGGAAGCTGAACCACACGCGCCATGGGCACGAAGACTATGCGCAAAGTCTCCGCAGGTCCACCGCCGATTTCCCAAAAATGACGCTGCGTGCATTCTGGGACCGCATTCGATCGGATCCCGTAAAACTCATCGTCCCAGCACATCGGCCAGAGCATCCAGATATTGGACGCTGACCCAACCAATTCCGCGCACCATTCACGCCGGTGATTGAAATCGAACTGATTTGGCCCGCGTAATAATGGTGTGCCCGCGTGTAATTCACTCTTCCACAAGATCTGTGGATAACTTTGTGCATGAATCCAGAAAAGACCACGCCAAGCCCCACAAACCCTTGCCCCCAGCAATTTGGGCACTTTTTGGCCCGTTATATTTAAACTTTTAAAATCAATAAGTTACGACGCAGGCAGACTCGGAGGTGGCCGATGGAAGCGGCGCGAACTATGCACACCGTTAGCGCACGCGCATGTGGAAAAAATCTTGTCAAGCGTTAACAGGCGCTGAAAAAACGAAAATCTGAAAATTTCCAGAAACAGAAGTAGAAATACGCGCAGGGTTGGAAGTGTTTAGTAGTGCGGCGGTTTTTCCTCGTCAGGCTTGAACCCCTTCTGCACCTCGAATGACAGATCCTGGTATTTCTCCGTCATTTCTTTGACGCGCCCGACCAGTGCCCGGATCTGTGCATCCTGCGACGTAATCACATCATTCAGCTGAGCCAGGGTGTCTTCCTGAAAAGCCAACCGGGTTTCAAGCTCCTCCACCCGCGCCACCAGCTCTTGTTGATCTTCCACACTCATGGTTTACCTCCGCCAGCTCACAGCAGGCTGTACAGACAATTCTTCAGACCAACGGCGCGCTGATCCATAAACAGGCTCTGCCCCATTCGCGAAGTGACATACCCGAAGCCCAGCTCAGCTTTAGGGTCGGCAAAACCGACGCTGCCGCCGGCACCGGGATGTCCAAACCCGGACTCGCTCCCGAAGTGCAGGTCTTCCGCCGGGGACGACTTCAGAAACCCGCATCCAAAAGCCACTTCCGCCTGAAGTATGGCGTCCTGCCCTCGGCTCTGCTCCGCGGTGGTTTCACGCAGCAGCGCTGCGGGGAGCAGCTTCGGATCCTCACTGGCGAGATCGCCGTAGATCGCCGCCAGGTCGCGCGCACTGAAATGCCCGTTGGCGGCGGGGATCAACGACTTTCGCCACTGTTCGCCGTTGGTGCCCATCATCAGGGTAACGGGGTTGGTGAACGCGGTAGCCACCGGCCCCTGCCGGTCTTCCTTGATCGAGCGACCGATCGCGTTATCACGTAATTCCGGTAGAGGCTTTTTCAGAGGGCCGACATCCGCAATGGACGAGGACTGGTGTCCTTCAGCGCCAAAGCCGCCATCCAGGCCCAGCGGCTCCGAGATACCGCTGCGATACAGCGACATCAGCGGTTGGCCACTGGCTTTTTCAATCAGTCCACCCACAGTCCAGCCATACAGAAAAGGCGCGTAGCCCTGCCTGGTGCCGGGTTCCCACCAGGGTTCCGTGGCGGCGACCTTCTCAAGAGCACCGGCCCAGTCGTAAATCAGATCGTCCGCCACCCGCTCACGGAAGGCGATGACACCGGCACGATGGCACAGCAACTGGCGACCTGTGACCGCGGCTTTGCCGGCCTCGGCAAATTCCGGCCAGTAGTGCGCCACCGGCACGTCGAGGTCCAGATTGCCCGCCGCCACCTGTTGCAGCGCAATCAACGCAAGTACCCCCTTGGACGATGAGAACACGTTGGCGAGCGTATCTTCCTCAAACGCGCGCTCCCCCTGGCGATCGGCGTGTCCGGCCCACAGGGAAGCGATCTCCTCGCCCTGGTGTACCGCACAGAATGAAGCGCCCACATCGCCGTGATCGCGAAAATTGGTGGCGAAGGCGTCGTACAGGGCTTCGAAGCCCGGGGCGCAATATCCCTGAATATCCATTGGGGTCGGGTACCAGTTTCTGTGGGGTTATACGGAGCTGACAGCCTCCGAAGAGGCGGCGGGTTGAATCGGGCGCAAGGATAGCGGATAGGAACAGGGCTGTTAAGCTCGCGCCCGAGAATTTGCCCGGCGCTGGCCCGCGCGCCGGTCAATCTTCGGTGAGGGGTTCAAAGTCCTCTAATTTGTAACCGCAGTGCTTGCAGTACTCGGAATCTGCATCGTGTCCGGCACGGCCACAATTGTGACAGCGCGCCAGCTGTTTCTCACGGCCCAGCTCGTGCGCCAGCTCGGCGGTCACAATCCCTGTGGGTACCGCAATGATGGAATAGCCGATCAGCATGGTCATGGAGGCAATCGCCTGCCCGAGGGGCGTATGCGGGGTAATATCCCCGAAGCCTACGGTAGTGATGGTGACGATTGTCCAGTAGATACTTTTGGGAATACTGGTGAAGCCGTGCTTTGGCCCTTCCACGATGAACATGATGCTGCCGAATATGATGCAGATCACCAGCACACTGGCGTAAAAGACCAGAATACGCCGCCGCGCCTGCCACAGAGAACGGATCAGCAGGTTGGCATCACTCAGGTAGCGTACCAGCTTGAGGATCCGGAAGATCCGCAACACCCGCAGCAGGCGGATCACCATCAGGTAGGTGGCTCCGGTGAAGATCAGTGCCAGATAACTGGGCAATATCGCCAGCAAGTCTACTACGCCATAAAAACTGGAAATATAGGAGCGACGGTCCCTGGCACAGTACACCCTCAACAGGTACTCAACGGTAAACAGCCCGGTGAAAAACCATTCCAGGGTGAAGAAAATGTCCCCGTAGCGGACCCACCAGCTCTCGACCGATGCCAACAACACCAGCACGACGCTGACCAGAATGGTCCAGATCAGGACAACGTCAAAATACTTACCCGCCGGCGTATCGGTGCCAAAAATCACTTCGTTCAGCCACTTGCGGGTACCTGTCAGGGCCATTCAGTCTTTTCCTTATACTCGGGGGTTCATGCAGTGGCGAGTGGCCAACCTCCGTTATTCTAGCCGACAAAGCCGGTTTTCCTGCAACCCTGAGAACCTCACCGCCCTACCCGGCAGCTACAGTGGACACAGCAAAGCCCCCCTTTTCCTACGCCGCACCCATCGGCTATCCTTGCGCCGGCATACACAATCCACACGCCAAAGTATCAGTATGAGCAGCAAAAACAGACTGGTTTATTCCACAGACCGTGGCCGAATCAAGGACTCCCCCGCAGAGGAAAAACGCCACCAGGGCGACGGCATTGTCCGTATCCAGCGCGAGACCAAAGGGCGCAAGGGCAAGGGTGTCACCTGCGTGCGGGGGGTGGACGGGACCGACAGCGAGCTCAAGTTGCTGCTGGCAGAGCTGAAAAAGCGCTGCGGCTGTGGCGGTGCCCTGAAAGATGGCGTCATCGAGATTCAGGGCGACAAACGGGAAGAAGTGAAAGCGGTGCTAGAGACCAAAAACTACAAGGTGAAACTGGCCGGAGGGTAAATTCCGGCCGGGAATGACGCTTTTTTGAGCGAGATCACAATGCACCGACGAGGCGTAACGGCTTGATTTTCCGCTGCGTCTCTTCCGTCAGGCACAAACGCAGGAGCCTGGCGAGAGCAATCTGATACCCCTCATGTACCACTGCGCTCGCATTTTTGCAGCGCAGCTCCAGTCCCTGAAGTTCCCCCGCAAGATCACTGGTTCTGGAACCGGCGGATATGTCGGCCTCCCCTGCTCCGCACGCCTCGAGCTTTTCCATCAGCGCGGGAGGCAAAAGGTCTGGCTGCTTTGTCGCAGCCTGATGTACCTGGCGAATCTGCTGCACGGCAAGCTGCGCATATTTTTGCACCAGCGCCGGCGGTACGTCGGCCGATGGCAACCGCTCAATCAGTTCACAAATCAGGTCCCCGTGGCTGTCCAGGCCAGCGAGCGGCTCGCGTAGTGCCTCAAAGCCTTTCAGTTGCTCAAGGGCACCACTTGCCGCGCTGCCATCGGCGGCAGACATCGAGGCCATGGCGCAGTGAATCCGCTGAAAGAACATCCTGTGGAGCTGCTCCCGCTGTTGCATGCACTCCTGGACACGCGCGCGGTTGTCCTTGCGTGAAGCTTCCGCCGCTGATGGCGTAGTTCCACTGAGATCATAACTGCGCGGGTCAACACGCACATTGGCTCGCACCAGTGCGGCACCGAGCTGGATGCGCGTGCCGCGCAATTGTAACTGTGCGAGTCGTTGCTCCTGCTCCTGCAGGTCGATCAAACGGCTGCGCAGCCAATCGATAGACTCCTGCAATCCCAGCTCAGCCAACTCTTCATTATTTGGCTGTTGTAGCGGAAGAAAGTCTCTCGGAATGGCGCGATTGAAATATTCTGACAGAGTCTGCTGTGCCTCCTCCGTCTCTTTGCTAGCGGTAAGCAGGAGCTGGTTTTCAACCGGGCGGTAACTTTCATCAATCCCCTGCCGGCTACTTTTCGCACACAGGTCGTCAAAGTCAGTAAACAGTTTTTGTAAGGAAAAATCCGTCCGCTCAAGCAGCGCCGGCAAGCGCAAATCCTCCACCACACCAACCCGTTCATGGCCAGCAGGTTCGACCGCGCTCCAGCAATCGGTATCCTCGGCCATTGCCATCTCGATACTGGCCCGCGTGGGTTCATCCAGCGTTCGAAACAACCAGCGCACCGCCTGCGGGATATTGGCCAGGCGCCTGCCAGTCAAATGTGCCTCGCGATTGATCTCACCGCATACCAGGTCTGCGTGCACCAGCTGATTCCAGCGCTCGGCAAATTCAGCAAAGGCATCGCTGCCGATCATCTGTGCGGCGGCAGCGTCAGCGCGAGCTTCCAGTCGCCGCGCAAGCCCTGCACTGGTTGCGCGATGCACGTTTTGCAACCGCTCAACCACCGGCACGATTGCCAGGCCGCACGCCGACAGCACTTTGTGCAGTGGCTTCAGAAGGGGCGCCGGTGCCCCTTTAGCGCTAAACAGGGTTACCTCATTCTCCAGCGCGTCCTGCATCACCTGCAGCTTTTGCGCGGTAACCAGCGAGCAGTACATTGCTGCGCGTACCAGCCGGCCTTGATGATAAGAAAAGGCGCGTGCAATCAGCGCCGTCAGGTCACCACCATTCAGGGTAGCAACCGCGGCAAGGCCCAATTGCAGCTTGAGCTTTCCGTCGGTTGACTTGGCGACAAGGATCTCAGCACCGGGGGTCACTTCCACCAGCGTACCTTTTGCCTGCTTGGCCGCTGCCAGGTTTTTGGGCCCGGCGAGTTTACCGGCAATACCGAGGCCACTTTTGGCCTCCAGTACTTCCAGCAACAGAAACAACCCGGGTGCTTCAGGTTTACGTAAGTGTATTCCGGAGGGCGCTTCGCTATTTCCGGCAAAGGCAGGCTTGGTCGTCGTGAAAAAGGGATACAGGAACAGTACACCCAGCAGAGACAGCACGAGCAGTTTGAAGACGAGCCCAACGAGAACAGCCACGCCGAAGCTCCCCGCTATAATCGAGGCTGGTATAGCCCACAGCGCAGTCCCCAGGTAAAACAGAGTAAGGCAAAACAGTCCGACAAAGACGGCCGGCACCAGGGCGGCGCTGACCAGTCCAGGAACCAGCCCGAGAGGTTGAGCCCCGGACCCAAAGCGTACTGATTTTTCCGAATCAAACAGCGCTTCCAGTTGTGTACGCGCCGCGGAAATCGCCTTCTCCTCGACGGTCTCTTGTTTTGGCCTGGCTTCTCGCAACTCAGCCTTTTGAGGCTCTGCTTGTTGGGTTTTCGCTGCCGGAACTTTTACCGCTCCGGTGTTGATTGTTTTTCCCGGCGACTCGGGCAATGTACCGGGGTTGGCAACCCGACCATTTTTCGGGCTGACCGATTTCGCGGCGGCCTGCCGACCTGAAACACCACTTCCATTGACCACTTCGGCATGCACCGGTATGTCAGCGGATACAGCTGCCTTATCGCTCCCCTTTCGCGCCTTGCGTTTCTGGGCAAATTGCAGACGTGCGAGAATCGCCCGATTATCAAATTTCCCGGCAGGATGGACCTCAATTTTCAGCCCGATCTGCTGTAACTGCGTTCGGTACTGAACAACCTGCCCGGGCGAGAGATGATCCTTGATCACCCACCCTTTCAAAAACAGCTTTCGGGCCTGCTCGGGCGTGATGGAAAAGGCAGTCGCCATCTGCTGTAACACTTCTGCCGGCGCCTTGGCACGCAGAGTTTTACCCGCAGAGACAATCTGGAATTTTTGCTGGCCTGACATGGAATGTTCACCGCGCGAGATTGGCTTGACTTCAGAACGTTTGGAACCAGCATGGAGAGTAAAAGATTCGTCAGTACCCTTGTGCGCACTGGTTCTCAGACAGGTGGCCAATTAACCCGGATACGCCATTTGAAAACCGGCTTCACAGTGCTTTCGCCAACAAGGTCTCACGCCAAGGCTGCGCCGGGTTCACAGATGCATTATTTACCGGTCTTCAGCGCTTGAGGCGCGCCCCGGCGGCCGGAGTCCAGACGTCCACTTCGACTCCTGGAATATTGTGCTCGCGCGCATCGAAAACAGGCTCCTCGATACCGCGCCTTCTCTGGTTTTCGTAGTCTGAAAACACCTTGATTGCGGTGCCAGACAGTAACAAAATTGCCAACAGGTTGGCCGTCGCCATAAAGCCCATCGACATATCCGCCATATTCCATAACAGCTGGAAATTGCTCGAACTGCCAGTGAACGCCACCCAGGAACCGAACAAAATGAAAAAGATATACAGCACGCGATAGCAGAAAATCGACGTCCGGGTATGCCACAAGTAGAAGATATTGGTTTCGGCGTAGTAGTAATTGGCAATAATCGAGGTAAATGCAAAAAACAGCAGCGCGGTCGCGATAAAACTGTTGCCCCAGGCACCAACCTCACTGGCCAGCGCAGCCTGGGTCAGGGTCACCCCCTCTACCATCCCGCCCAGCTCGACATTGCTTAACAAAATGATCGCGGCGGTGGCAGTACAGATCATCATTGTGTCCAGAAAAACGGAAGCCATCTGTACATAGCCCTGAACCACCGGATGCTTCACATCCGCAGCGGCTCCCACATTGGGAGACGACCCCATTCCAGCCTCATTCGAAAAAAGTCCGCGCTTGATTCCGCTGGCCACTACAGCACCAAATGCGCCGGCACCCATTTCCTGCGCGCCAAATGCGTTCCCCAGGATGATGCCGAAAATTTCTGGCAGACGACCGATATTCATCACCACAATCGCCAGCGCCACGGTGATGTAGCAGAGCGCCATTATCGGCACCACAATACCCGCAAAACGACCAATAGACTGTATGCCACCAAATACGATCGATGCCGCCAGCACCGCTATCGCACCACCGACCAGCAGCGGGTTGAAGCCCCAGGCTGCCTGTATCGCTTCCGCCATTGCATTGGCCTGGACAGCATTGAAAAAGAACCCGAAGCAAATCACCAGAAAAATAGAAAAGACGATCGACAGCCACTTCCACTTTTTCCCGAGACCTTTGTCGATGTAATACGCGGGGCCACCGCGAAAGGTACCAGCCACTTCGCCGCGCTCTTTAAAGGTCTGCGCCAGGGTGTTTTCTATCAGGCTGGTTGCCATGCCCACCAGTGCCACCATCCACATCCAGAAAACCGCACCGGGCCCGCCTGAAGTAATGGCTACCGCCACGCCGGCGATATTGCCGGTTCCCACACGGGCTGCTGCACTGGTAGCAAAAGCCTCAAAGGATGACACCGAGTCGTCGCTTTCCTTACGGAAACTCCGCGCCATCACTTTCAACATATGGCCGAATGCACGGATCTGGACGACGCCGGTTCGGACCGTAAAAAAGATTCCCGCGGGCAGTAACGCGGCTATGAGAATACCCAGCCACCAGTAGCCACCGATGCCACCCCAGGTAACCTGATTTCCGCCATTGACCAGTGCAGTCAAGCTGTCGAGTATCGCCTGCATATTCCCTGTGCCCGCTGTAACCTTGACGTATTCTGTAGAAACCCCTGTAAAGGTTAGCAGCGCTCTTTCCGCAGCTCGCTATCTTTCAGGCTTGTTGCCGGATTTAGGCCCGACACTTGCTCACCAACAGAGCCGGCGTAAAATGCCTCAATAGCAGCGCGCCAATGCGACAAGAAACAGCCAGAGGAACCGAGCGCTAAATGACCTCATCCAGAACGACAGACACCGCACACCGCCAGACCGCACCCTATGGCAGCTGGGCATCTGCCATCAATGCCGAGTTGCTGACTGCTGGCAATGTGCGCTTGAGTGAGGCCCGGCAATTTGCGGGCAAGGCCTACTGGCTCGAATCCCGTCCGGCAGAAAAAGGCCGTTCGGTGCTTGTGGAGTGCGACCTGAAAGATGCGGCGCGCCCAAAACGCGACCTGCTCCCGTCACCGTTGAGCGTGCGCTCTAAAGCACACGAATACGGCGGCGGCGTCTACGTCATTGGCAATGGTCAGGCGTACTTCGTGCTCGCTGCCGACCAGCGAATTTATCGTATGCCTCTTGAGGGCGAAGTTCCCGAACCGGTCACACCGGAAGGCCCCTACCACTATGCCGATTTGCAGATTGACCTCCGGCGAAACCGCCTGCTGTGCGTACAGGAAGACGAAAGTGACAAGAGGCGCGAAGCCGTTGCGCGCTTGATCGCCATTGACCTCTCCCAGCCAGAGGGCGACGCGCAGATCACGGTACTGGCAGAAGGTGCCGATTTTTATTCCAATCCCGCCCTGAGCCCGGACGGACTGCGGCTCAGCTACCTGCAATGGGACCACCCGGATATGCCCTGGGATGCCACCAGGTTGATGCTCGCGGAGCTGGACGAAAATGGCGAGATTGCAAAAGTGCGGCAGATCGCTGGTGGCGGAAACGAATCCATATTCCAACCCCAGTGGTCCCCCTCCGGACAGCTGTTCTACGTATCCGACAGAAACAACTGGTGGAATATATATCGCGCAGGTAGCGAGCAACCGCTGTGGGAAAAGCCCGCCGAATTTGCCACGCCGCAATGGGTATTCGGCATGTCGACCTACGGTTTTCTGAGTGACAGCGAGATTTTCTGTACTTATACAGAACAAGGCATCTGGCGGCTGGCGTTGATCGACCTGAATACCGGGCAGCCGCAGCCTCTGGAACACCCGGGGTGTGACTTTGAAAGTATCAGTTGCGCCGATGGACGCGCGCTGTTTATTGCCAGTGGCCCAGCGGACTTCCCCAGTGTTTCCCTCTACGACGGCGACAAAAACGCTTTTTCCGTGATTGCCAGCAGTAGCGCCGCCCCGGTCGAACCCAAATGGTTTTCCCGTGCGCAACCGATCTCGTTTGAAAAGGACGGGCGTGAAGTGCACGGTTTCTACTATCCACCGTGTAACCCGGATTTCCAGGCGCCGGCGGAGGAAAAACCACCGCTGATCGTGTTCGGACACGGCGGACCGACCGGTGCCACCTCCGCAGGCCTTAACCTCAAGGTCCAGTACTGGACCAGCCGTGGCTTCGCCATCCTCGATGTGAATTATTCCGGGAGCACCGGATACGGGCGCACCTACCGGGACCGCCTGAAAGACAACTGGGGCATTCTCGATGTCGAGGATGTCTGCGCCGGTGCCGAGTACCTGGTCGAACAGGGACTGGCTGACGCCAATCGCCTGCTAATCAAGGGTGGCAGCGCCGGCGGCTACACGGTACTGGCCGCACTGACGTTTCACGATACCTTTTCCGCGGGTGCCAGCCATTATGGTATCGGTGACCTGACTACCCTCGCCCGGGACACTCACAAGTTCGAGTCGCGCTATCTCGACAAACTGGTCGGCCCCTGGCCCAAGGCGGAAGCAATTTACCAGGCCCGTTCGCCCCTCAATCACATTGAACAGCTGGATTGCCCAGTCATCTTTTTTCAGGGCATGGAAGACAAGGTTGTTCCACCAAACCAGGCCGAAACCATGGTGACCGCGTTGCGCCAGCGCGGCGTTCCCGTGTCCTATATTACGTTTGCCGAAGAAGGCCACGGCTTCCGCGCCGCCAGCAGCATCAAAATGGCGCTGGATGGGGAGCTGGAATTCTACAGTCGCGTATTTGGATTTCCCTTGCCGCAGCCGGGCCCGGGAATCTCCATCGATAACCTGAGTGAGAGCCGCTGATGGGACGCTGGAGACCACCGCGTCCAAGAGGCTCGCGCTATATCACCCCCGAGGGTGCTGCGCGCATGCGTGCGGAAGTCCGACAACTGTGGGAAGTGGAACGCCCGCGGGTGACCCAGGCCGTGAGTGACGCGGCCAAACTCGGCGACCGCAGTGAGAATGCGGATTACATTTACGGCAAAAAAAGATTGCGGGAAATCGACAGTCGGGTGCGCTTTCTCACCAAACGGCTGGAAGAAATCACCGTGGTGGACCGTATCCCGGACGATCGCGAAAAAGTATTTTTCGGAGCCTGGGTAACCCTGGAAGACGACGATGGAAAGACCGTGCGCTACCGCATTGTCGGTCCGGATGAATTCAATGTGAAGGAAGGCCTGATATCGATGGATTCACCGGTGGCACGCGCGCTGATCGGCAAGCGACTGGATGACGAGATCGAGGTCCAGCAGATGGAGCAATGGGTCACCTACTACATTGTCGAGATAGATTACCCCGATCCGCCCGAGATTTAAGGCCGACATAGTGGCCCACCCAGCAGGGGGATCGCCTCACGCGCCCCCATCAGCCATCAAAGATTTCCGACGGGCGCAGCCTGCGTACTCAAAAAGCGTGTCCTTTATTGCCAGAGCGGCGAATCGATATGCAAGTGAGAAAAAAAAAGCCCCGGCAACCACATTGGATTGCAGGGGCCTTGTCGATCGAGGGTTTGCTCGGGAATTAACGCACACCCTCGAGCAGGTGCCGCGCAATGATCAACCGCTGGATCTCACTGGTGCCCTCGTAAATGGTGGTGATGCGTACATCTCGCGCCATACGCTCCAGCGGGAACTCCCGGGTGTAGCCCACACCACCGTGCATCTGCAGGGCCACGTAACAGGCTTCGTTGGCCTTTTCCGAGGCGTAGAGCTTTGCCATGGACGCAGCCGGACCGAAGGGCTGGCCGGCGTCTTTCTGCCAGGCGGCCTGCAACAGCAGCAGTCGCGCGGCTTCCATCTCGGTGTACTTATCGGCGAGCTGCCACTGTAGCCCCTGGAACTGTGCCAGGGGCTTGCCGAACTGTTCCCGCCCCTGCAAATAGGTGCGCGCGCAATCCAGCGCTTCCAGGCCAATACCCAGCGCCAGCGATCCGATACCAATACGGCCGCCCGCCAGCTCACCGGCTGCGATACGGAATCCACGGTTCTCTTCACCCAACATGTTCGACGCGGGAATTCGGCAGTCTTCAAACGCAACCTCGTTGGTCACGGACGCCTTCTGCCCCATCTTTTCTTCGGCTTTGCCGATCACCAGTCCGGGGGTGCCGGCCTCAACCAGGAAACAGGAAATCCCCTTCCCTTTCGGCGCCGAGGAGTCGGTCACGGCCCACACCACAAATACGCCGGCAAACTCGGCGCTGCTGATAAACAGCTTGCTGCCGTTCAGCACAAAGTCATCACCATCCCTGACCGCGCGGGTACGCATCGCGGCGGCGTCGGAGCCGGAACTCGGCTCGGTGAGACAGAAAGAACCGGCGGGGTATTCGCCGCTGCAGATTTTCGGCAGGAAGTAATTTTTCTGCGCATCGGTACCCATGGCCTGGATCACTTCCGCCACCATGTTGGTGACCGAAGTGGTAGTGGCGGTAGAGGCACAGCCGCGGGCGATTTCTGCGATGGCGAGACTGAAGGCGATGGTACCGGCACCGGTACCGCCGAATTCGGGGTCGATATTGATCCCCATAAAACCGAGTTCCGCCAATTCCTTCAGTTTTTCCAGAAACAGTGCACGGTTGCCGCTTTTATCCAGTTCCGCGGCAATCGGCTTCAGTTCACTCTCGGCAAACTGACGCGCGGCCTCCTGGATCATCTGTTGTTCTTCGGTCAGCTCGAAATTCATGGGGTCTCACCTCGCTTGGTACATTCTGTCGCCAGGACCTTTTGGGTCGCGACTCATTATTGGTTTTATCGGTTTATCAGGATCGCTGAAAAAACAGACGCTTCAACGCGCCCTGCTGTATCGCCACACCCAGCAAGATCATTGCCAGGCCCGCGATAGTGGCTAGCTGGATTTTTTCACCCACCAGCAGCGCAATCAGCAGCAGCGACAAGGGTGGGGAAAGATAGATGAAATTACTGATCCGGGCCGTGTTGTCGCAGCTCATCATTGCTGCCTGCCATAGCAGAAAGGCAATGCCCATTTCGAACAACCCGACATACAGCGCACCCAGCCAGCCCGCGAGCGGTGGCCACTGCCAGGCCTCTCCCCAGCCCTGCCACAACAGTGTGCCCGCGAGCCACGGCAGACCGCAGCAACATGTCAGGAACAGGTTCACTGCGGCGGTGCCACCAATGCGGGTATTCAACAACCAGTAACAGGACCATATCAACGTACTGAGGAGTGCCAGAGTCACGCCCCAGGGCTGATCAAATTGCAGCCCCAGGAGATCGCCGCCGGTGGCGATCACCAGTACGCCGGTATAGCAGACCAGCCCCGCTAGGAGGTCCTGCCGGCGCAGCTTTTGCTTCAATAGAGGAACGGAAAGCAGCGCCAGCAGCACACCCCAGGTGTAGTTCAACGGCTGCGCCTGCTGTGCCGGGAGTAGTTCGTACGCGTGAAATAGCGTCAGGTAATAAAGGAAAGGATTACAGAAGCCTAGCGCAATATACCAGCGGTGGTTGCGCCGCCAGCTTGCGCCGATTTCAGCACTGCGCCCCTGCCAGAATATGGCGACGAGCATGAATACGGCCGAAACCACCGACGCAATACTGACCAGCTGCAGAGGCGTCAGGTACTGCAGCGACAACTTGAATGCGCTCGCGACCGTGGACCAGCAAAGCACCGCAGCCAGCGCCAACGAGGTGGCGCGGCGATTGGCCTTGCTGGCGGCAGGGAGAGATTCCACTCGATCCACTAGACTCGATCCAATGACAGCATATGTGTTTGACGGGCCGCTGCGTGACTATCGCTTGCCGGACTTGGGTTCCGGGTCCGGTACGGCAACCGAAGTGTCGGTTTTGACTTCCTGCATCACCACGTAGGTATGTGTTTCACGCACACCCGGGACGGATGCGAGCTTCTCGCCGAGGAATCGCCGGTAACCGAGCATATCCTTGATACGGATTTTGACCAGGTAATCGAAACCACCGGCCACCATATGGCACTCCTGAACCTCTTCGAGACTGGAAACATGCTTATTGAACGCTTCCAGAGTTTCCGTGGCGGTATCCGACAGGGATACCTGGATATACACCACCAGGCCCGCGTCGACCTTGAGCGGGTCGAGCAATGCCACATACTCCTGAATAAACCCTTCGCGCTCCAGGCGCTTCACCCGCTCCAGGCAAGGCGTGGGACTCAGGTTTACCCGACGGGCCAGCTCAACGTTAGGCAAGCGGCCAGCGCGCTGCAGAATGCGCAGAATCTGGCGATCAATGCGGTCCAGATCTTCCAACTTCCGAGACATACAAAATACCCTACTGGTGATTAACCGAATAAGCCCTATATTTAACCACACTATTTCGCAATATGGCGATTAATTCTGGGACGTTTACCACATAATCCGGTTTTTTATCCTGCACCCTTATTCTAGTCTGGGAGTACACATGTCTACACAGTTCGCCGGCCAATTGACCAAAGAGTTGCAAAATGCCCGCCAGAAGGCCCGTGAATACCTGCACGCCGACGAAAATCAGTGCGTCAGCGAGCTTTTGGCCGCCCCCCGCCCCGGGGAAGCCCTGCGAGAAAAGATTCTGGCCACTGCCAGCCAGCTGGTGGTCAAATCCCGCGAACAGCGCAGCAAGCGCGGCACGCTGGATGCCTTCCTGCAGCAGTTCGGTCTGTCCAATAAAGAAGGCGTGGCCCTGATGTGCCTGGCAGAGTCCCTTCTGCGCGTCCCGGACGCCGATACCGCAGACAAGCTGATCGCAGAAAAAGTCCATTCCGGCAACTGGTCCAGCCACCGCGGCCAGTCGGATTCCCTGTTCGTGAATGCCTCCACCTGGGGGCTGATGCTTACCGGCAATATCGTCGAACTGGACCCGGACATCACCGAGAAGCCCTCCACCCTGATGAAACGCCTGGTCAGCCGCATGGGTGAACCCATGGTGCGCACTTCCATGATGCAGGCGATGAAGATCATGGGTGGCCAATACGTTCTCGGACGCACTATCAAGGAAGCCCTGAAGCGCGGCCCCGCGGAGAACAAGCCCGGTACCCGTTTCTCCTTCGACATGCTCGGTGAAGGTGCCCGCACCATGGCGGACGCCAAACGTTACTTCGACGCCTACATGATGGCGATCGAGGCAATCGGCGCAGACAACCTGAAGAAAAGCAGCGAGCAGCGCGATGTGGCGCAAGCCAATGGTATTTCCATCAAGCTCTCCGCCCTGCACCCCCGCTACAGCGAGTTGCAGCGTGAGCGGGTGATGAGCGAACTGCTGCCCACGGTGAAAGAACTCTGTCTGGCCGCAGCCAAGTTCGATATGGGACTTAATATCGACGCCGAGGAAGCCGACCGCCTGGATATCTCCCTGGATATTTTTGAGGCACTGGCCCGCGCACCGGAGCTGAGAGACTGGCAAGGCCTCGGGTTTGTTCTGCAGGCCTACCAGAAACGCTCCCCTCATGTGGCGGACTGGCTGATCGCCCTCGGTCGCGATACCGGTCGCAAGCTGATGGTGCGCCTCGTCAAGGGGGCCTACTGGGACACCGAAATCAAACACGCCCAGCAGATGGGCCTGAGCGACTACCCGGTGTATACCCGCAAGTGCCACACCGACTTGTCCTACCAGGTATGCGCGAAGAAACTGCTGGACGCCCGCGATGCCATCTACCCACAGTTCGCTACCCACAACGCCTATACCGTGGGCCTGATTCTGGAACTGGCCGGCGACACCAACGACTACGAATTCCAGCGTCTGCACGGCATGGGCCACCTGCTCTACGACCAGATTGAAGCGGTGTACGGCAGGCGCGTACCGGTGCGTGTCTACGCCCCGGTCGGCGCCCACAAAGACCTGCTTCCCTACCTGGTTCGTCGCCTGCTGGAAAATGGCGCCAACAGTTCCTTCGTCAATCGTTTTATGGACGAGAAGACCCCGGTCAGTGAGCTGGTACAGGACACTCTGAAACAGAGTGAAGCCTGCAATCCTTACCGCCACCCGGAAATCCCGGTACCGGCAGATATCTACATCGGCCACGAGTCACTGCCGCGGAAAAACTCCCACGGCATCGAGCTGACCGACCCCATCGCCGCAGAACCAATGAAAAAGGCTGTCGCCACAACCGCAGGCGCCTCCTGGGCCGGCGGACCGATTATCGACGGTGTTGCCAGCACGGGCGACCAGACTGTGGTAAACCCGGCCACCGGCGAACCTGTCGGCCACACTGCCGACACCGACGCGATCCAGATCGACAAAGCATTTACTTCGGCAGCGGAACACCAGCGCGCCTGGAACCGCCTCGGTGGCGATGCCCGCGCAAAAATCCTCGACAAGGTTGCGGACCTGTATGAGGAGCACATGAACGAGCTGGTCGCGATCATCTGCCGCGAAGCAGGCCGTACTCTCAACGATGGTATTTCCGAAGTGCGTGAGGCTGTGGATTTCTGTCGTTATTACGCCAATGGTGCACGCAAGCATTTCAGCGAGCCCACCGTGCTTCCCGGTCCCACGGGTGAGAGCAATGAACTGAGCCTGTGCGGCCGCGGGGTGTTTGTGTGTATCAGCCCGTGGAACTTCCCGCTGGCGATTTTTACCGGCCAGGTGGTCGCGGCCCTCGCCGCCGGCAACGGCGTGCTTGCCAAACCGGCAGAACAGACCCCGTGCATTGCCCACCGGGCAGTACAGCTGATGCACGAAGCCGGTGTTCCGCAGAAGGTCCTGCACCTGGTAACCGGCACCGGTGCTGCCATTGGCAAACCGCTGCTGGACGACCCGCGGGTTGCCGGTGTGGCCTTTACCGGTTCCACTGAAACCGCCAAGCACATCAACATGCAGCTGGCCGCCAAAGACGGCCCTATCGTTCCGCTGATCGCCGAAACCGGCGGCCAGAACGTGATGGTCGTGGACTCTACTGCGCTGCCGGAACAGGTCGTGGACGATGTGATTCAGTCTGCGTTCCTGAGTGCCGGCCAGCGCTGCTCTGCACTGCGTATTCTGTGTGTACAGGATGTCATCGCTGACAACCTTCTCGGCATGCTGAAAGGTGCCTGTGATGAGTTGACCCTGGGCGACCCGTCAAAGCTGGAAACCGATATCGGTCCGGTCATCGACGAAAAGGCACTGGGACTACTGGAGCAGCACCGCGAGCGCATGCAACAGGAGGCCAAACCGCTGTTTGCGTTTGACGAAAGCAAACGCCCACAGAGCGGCACCTTCTTCGGTCCGCAGGTGGTCGAAATCGAGGACTTCAATCTGCTCAAGCGCGAGGTGTTCGGTCCTTTCCTGCACGTGGTGCGTTTCAAGGCCGACGAGCTGGAGGATGTGATCCGTCGCATCAATGCCACCGGTTACGGCCTGACCTTCGGCCTCCACTCCCGTATCGAAGGGCGTGCCGGCGCCATCTTCAAGCGTGTGGATGTCGGTAACTGCTATGTGAACCGGGATATGGTCGGCGCGGTTGTGGGCGTGAACCCGTTCGGCGGTATGGGGCTGTCGGGCACCGGCCCCAAAGCCGGCGGTCCGCACTACCTGTTCCGCTTTGCCAACGAGAAGACCAAGACCGTCAACATTGTCGCCACCGGCGGCAACACCGAGCTGTTTACCCTGGGACAGTAAGCCATCCGGGGTACACCCGCTCGTCACGGGCCAGAAACGCCGCTGCCGATTCTGGCGTCAGGGCGATTGGAACTACGGCGCGTATAACGGACCAATCTACATGCGCAAAAAAGCCGGGCTTTGAGCCCGGCGCAACATCCTGTGGTTTGCCGAATACTTGGTTAATTCAACACGCGATATCCGCGCCCGCGCAAACAGTTGCGCGCGATGTAATTCTGTTCCGCGTGGGCACTGCCCACACCGCTGACGCCTCCAATCAGGGCACCGGCACCGGCGGCGGCTGCCGCCGCGCTGCTGGTATCGCCGATAATGGCCCCCAGCGCACCGCCCAATAGCGCACCACCGGCAGCTCGCGTCACACCGCGGCGCCCGGCATCATTCCTCGCCGCCATCGACAGGGTTTTGCAATCTGCGAGATCAAGCTGGTACTGCCGCATATTGACGCCGTAGGTATCAATCACAATACCGCCAGCCCCATACACCTGCTCCTGTTGATAGGCGCACCCAATCAAGGTTGCTGCGCTTAAGCCCACAGCGGCCATGATTTTGTATCTCATTGGCGCTCCTCACCACATTTGTCGCCTGTGTCTACTTAGGTTTAGATGAGGGTTGGAAAGCGCGCCACGCTATTTCGGCATAACGGGAGGTGGGCTAGGAACAGGAAGTTTGGAAGGCAGTATGCGGCGCAGGTTCTGCGCCCGGGTCAGCGGTAGAAGTACTCCAGATTCAGCCGCTGGGGATCGCCGGAACGGTCCAGCAGGTTCGTGACACCGACAAACCGCATCAGCTTCGGTTCGGCCTGGCCTTGGTCAGCGCTTTCCGCGTACTCGAGATATATGTCACCGCCAGCGATCCAACGCAGGATCGCCTGTGCCAGGTCCACGCGAATACACAGGTCAGCCTCAGGGTTCTGGCAAGGCGTGGCCGCCGCTCTCAACCCGATTGTCCTGCCGTGAACCGGCGACGCAAACTGGAACTGCAGTTCTTCGCCAGCCTTCAAAACTGACCAGTGCCGGCGCACCAGTGCATCGAACCCGGCATCGATCACATCGAGCTGACCGTCGGAAAAAACCTTGTCGCGATACTCGGCGTTGCGATTCGCCCGATAACGAAGCCGCCAGCCATCCGCAACCCGGGTGGCTTCACGAACCTCGCCACTACGGAAATCTTCCTGGGAAATCTGCGGGCGCGTGTCCTGTAGCAGGCCCGAACGGCCAGCGTCCCCGGTTATGTGTTTTTCTGCAATTTTATTGGCTTGAGGTTGACCTGGTGTGTAATACACAACCCGCACCTCCCCGGCCGCTCGTGGCAGAAAATACTCGCAGTAGCGAACATCAGGCTCTTCAACACCACTCGCCCGCCCGACCACTGTAGCCGCACTCTCCACAGTATCGGGAGCATTGCACCCGTCCACCGCCAGTGAAGCCGCCAACACCAATTCGATCATAGACACCTCCTGTGTACACCGTCAGCCCATGACAGGCCTTACAGGCGAAACAGCCGCATTCGGGCGCAAACTAACAGTAGTGGCAAGAATGCACTCCACAGAACTGCGAGCAACAGCACGGTTTGAAGAACCGGCTCTGCGAACACCACAGAGCCATTGATCTTGGCCCCAATCCAGTAGCTGAACGGGCCAGCGACGCCCCCGACTACCGCGGCAATCGCCAGGTTCCGATGCAGGAAGGCGAACGCAAAACGCAGCGCGAGTGCAAAATTCATCCACAAAAAAAGTAACCAGGACGGCAGCAGGAAAAACTCGTGGCTAGCGGTGAATACGCCCACCCGAAAAAGAGCGGCATCCATCCAGCACCCGAACAGGGTGACCAGTGCCACCCAGCGCAACGTCCTTACAGTCCACTCAGTACTGAAGGGATTTCCGTTAAACAGCCACACATGAAGTGCAATATTTAGCGCGGTCACCCCTGCGAGCAGAGTTGCCCCCGGCGCCAGAACACAAATCAGCCAGACCACTTCGAACAGAAGGCCACTGATCAGTAATTTCCCGATACCCAGGGACTGAACTTGTGAGAGTGCCACTGCTACCCGCCCACTCAGTGAAGGTGCGGCAGCGTATTGCAACGCGGCTTGGCAAACGTAAATTGCGCAGTACTGATGACACGCTCCAGAAAGCCGCCTTCGCAGTAGCAAAAATAGAAATCCCACATATTGATAAAGCGCTGGTCAAAGCCCTGGGCACGCACTTCATCGATACGCTCGAAAAAGGCCTTTCTCCACGATCGCAGTGTCATCGCATAGTCAAAGGTAATGTCGTCCAGTCCCACGATCTGCATGTCAGTGTGACAGGCAATATTGTCAGCAACGACCTGGTTGGAAGGGAGACATCCACCGGGGAAAATGTAACGCTGAATAAAATCCACACTATTTTTGTACTGCTCAAAGCGCTGATCCTGGATGGTAATGGCCTGCATCACCATCAGGCCATCCGGCTTTAACAGTCCACTGCAGCGGGAGAAAAATTCCCGGTAGTACTTGTATCCAACCGCCTCGACCATCTCGATGGAAACAATCTTGTCGTACTGGCCTTCCAGCTCACGATAGTCTTTCAGCAGCAAGGTAACTCTGTCTTCCAGGCCTTCACGGGCCACCCATGCCTTTGCGTATTCGTATTGCTGCCTGGAGATGGTGGTTGTGGTTACCCGGCACCCGGTTTTCTTTGCCGCGTAAATGGCCATGCCTCCCCAACCGGTGCCAATCTCAAGCAGGTGATCGCTCTCCTTCAATTGCAGCTTTCGACAAATGCGAGCAAGCTTGAACTCCGATGCTTCCGCGAGGCTCGCATCTTTTGCGGGAAAGACGGCCGATGAGTACAGCATGGTCGGATCAAGGAACAGTCCAAAGAAATCGTTTCCGAGATCATAATGCGCGGAAATATTTCGACGTGAGCCCTTCAATGAATTGCCGTTCAACCGGTGCAGCCCTTTGAGAACCAGCTTATTCACAAAGTTCCACTTGGAGTCGAGACTGTTCAGCAACGCCATATTGGCGACCATAATACGGATAACCTGGACCAGATCCGGCGAGTACCAGGCGCCATCCATGTATGCCTCTCCGGACCCAATTGAGCCATTGAGCAGTACCTGGGTATAGAGCGAAGGATCCGAAACGTGGATATGCGCCTCCAGCTCAGAGGAACCCTCCGGTTCGCCAAACACAAAAACCTCGGGCGCATCGTTCTGGCTGTGCTGCTGATCGGCACGCGGAGAATAGTGCTCATAGACAAATAATGTGCCCATGCTCAGGTCTTTCAGCTTGTCCAAAACCAGTGTTCTGGCCAGGCGCTCAAACCAGGGCAAGGGTCTCTGGTAGTCCGCATCGCCAGTAGCCGGGACGGCCGCGGTGTCAAAGCTGCCGTCGGCGCCGCCCACAATGTTTTTATCGTTTGGACTCGACAGAAATTCCCGTCCAGAAACTGGAGCTGTGTTGTATCCAGATTTCATATCAATTTTTCTCCGGCTCAAAATTGCTTCTCAATCACGTCACATCAGGGCACATCACACCTTAACCCCCGTGCTAGCGGGCACCCTGGTATCAAGGGTTGCGTTCCCTCCCCGGATGGGAATGAATTGGCACACGCTTTAATAGCAGTTTCAGGGCCTGCCAGTAAATTGAGATGATGATTTTTACGGTGTGCAATGGGAACTGGATCAGTTTCATTCGCAGGGCGGCGGGACTAATTTCTTCACGTTTCAGGTTCATACTGGCATCGAACACCCGTTCACCGTCTTCAATGGAACGGATACTCACAGACAGCGCTTTATCGGGCAGCGTGCTTTTCCAAAGATATCGCTGCCCCAGTGGCATAAATGGTGAAACGTGCAGGGATTTGGCAAATTCAGCCCGCTGCACCGGCCCCTGCCCCTGTGAAGCCATATCCAACACATACCCATGTCGCTCGTTCCACGGCGTGTTGTGCACGTCCACGAGCAAAAACTCAACATTTTCCCCGGTCTTGTCAAAGCAGTAATAGATGCTGATGGGGTTCATGTTGTAGCCGAAATAGCGCCAGTTCGCGAGCAGCGCGATAGGCCCGGCGGGACGCACCCCGGTTTCCTCGGCTACGCGGTCGCGCACCGCCCGATCCAGGGGAACAGCGGGGTCACCGTAGAAATCCTCCCGGCAAAAACTGGCCGGCGCCCCTCGCCTGCCCGACCACCAGCGCGATTGGGCAAAGATTTGCGGAAGCTCATCGAGAAATGCATAGACCATAAACCCCCGATAGCGGAAGCCGTGTTCACGGGGCTTCAAACGCCGGTGCTGGATCCAGCCGGAGTAAAGGCCACTGCGCATTAGAAGTCGACCCCCAAGCCCTTCGCAACCCGAAGCGCACTTGTCACACCATCTTCGTGGAAACCGTTGGCCCAGTAGGCGCCACAAAACCAGCTCCGGTTGACGCCATTGATCTCCGACCAGCGAGACTGGGCGTGATTGCCATCAACCGAAAACTGAGGATGCGAGTACTCGAAACGCCCAAGCACCTGCGCCGGATCGATCGCATCATCCGCATTGAGTGTCACGCAGTAGGTTTTTTTTGCATCCAGCCGCTGAAGAATATTCATATTGTAAGTGAGGATAGGCAGGCGATCGTGGTCTGCCTGAAGCCGGTAGTTCCAGCTCGCCCAGGCGCTTCGCCTGCGGGGCAAGAGACTGATATCGGTGTGCAGGACCACGGAATTCTTTTCATAGGGGATATTTCCGAGCACATCTTGCTCCTCAGGGCTGGCATCGGACAGCAGAGACAACGCCTGGTCTGAATGGCAGGCAAATATCACCTGGTCGAACTCTCTCTGCTGAACAGTCCCGGATTGATCACGGTACTGCAGGGTAACACCGTGCGCATGCCGCACCACCTTTTGCACCGGGCAGGACAAATGAATCCGATCCGCAAAGGCGCGCGCCAGTGGCGCGATATAGCTTCGTGAGCCGCCCTGAATTACCCGCCACTGGGGGCGATTGAAAATATTGAGCAGTCCATGGTTGTAAAAAAAACGGATGAAAAAATCCACCGAAAAGTCGAGCATTCTGGACATACTCGCGGACCAGATGGCCGAGCCCATTGGGATAAGATAGCGCGAGGAGAACTCCGCTGAATAGCCATTATTGTCGAGATACGCGCCCAAGGTCATTGAGGGCCCCAGATCCCCCCGCCGCCAGTCATCCACGGCATCGCGGTTAAAGCGAACGATGTCCTTCAGCATACGCCAGTGGCCGCCATCGATCAGGTTGCGACGTTGGGCAAACAGGGAATTAAGGTTATTGCCCGCGTATTCAAAATCCCGGGATCCCGAACCTTCCATTCCGGGCTTAGACACACTGAACCCCATATCAGTGGGTTGCGACTCAACTCCGATTTTGTCCATCAGCTTGATGAAATTGGGATAGGTCCAGTCATTGAAAACAATAAATCCAGTATCAATTGGCAGTACTCGGCCATCCTCGTAAACATCGATGGTCGCGGTATGCCCCCCCAGGCGGTCATCGGCCTCGAACAGGGTAATTTCATACTTCTCGTGCAATTGATAGGCCGCGGTCAATCCCGAAATACCACTGCCAATGACGGCAATTTTCATCCGGCTCTCCTTAACTTCTTGATTCTTGTCATACGAGGTGCGCACCATCCAAACCAAACCGGCCGCAACATGCCCAGCAGCCGCAGTGGCCAGCTAAGGCGACGGGGAAAGTCGATCACTGCTTTACGCGTCTTGAGGCCTGCAAGGATCCTGTCTGCCGCATCCTCCGGGGACATCAGAAATGGCATGTTGAAATCATTTTCCCGGGTCAGCGGCGTTTCGATAAATCCCGGCCGAATCAATACGGTCCGCAATGGTAGGCGGGAGGTATCCGCACGCACCGCGTCCATGAAATACTGAAGCGCCGCTTTGGAGGCTCCATAGGCTTCCGCACGCGGAAACCCCACAACCGAAGACAGGCTCCCTACTGCGGCAAACACCGGTTCACGAGCGTTGGCTAACAGTGGCAGCGCCTCACGCAGGGTATTCACCACCCCGAAAAAGTTCGCATCAAATACCCGGCGGTAGCTGTCGACATCGAGGGAAAGGTTATCGTCGTACTCGCACACGCCTGCGCAGGCAATCACCATATCCAGTTGATCGGTGATTTCACGCAGCGCCGCACCGGCACTGGCCATGGATGCATCATCGCCCACATCACAACTGAGCACCCGAACCAACTTGGGTGCGGGCTTTTGTACCTCAAGCAGCGCATCGCGACTGCGGCCACTCACGATCACAAAGTGGCCGTCAGCAACCAGGCTGCGCACCAGCGCGGCGCCAATGCCGGAGCCGGCCCCGGTCACCCAGATAGTTTTCTTGCGTGAAAGATCGTTACCGTCCTTCATGGCCCCGACACCTCCTTTGGCTTTATCCTGACGACTGTCCGCACCCCGGCTGCCGCACGGGCAAGGCTACGCACCCGCATTCCCACCACTCGCTGCCATGCCGCGCTTTACATAACTCAGCACACTGCCCAGCAAGGGGATATGCTCGTATACCATGGCGCCGAGGTCATAAATGTCCTCGTGCTCCAGAACCCGATCCTTTTCCAGGTCGAGCTTCAACAGCGAGGCGCCTCGCATACTTAAAGGGGCCCCACCACTCAATCGGGGATGTCGGTAGTGCATCGTCCACCAGAGGTTGAGCGCATTCCCGTCCACCAGTGTCTGGTCGAACTCGAAGCGGCACTCGCGCAGGTTCTGCGCCACCCCGGCGAAGTAGGCCTGCATATTTTCAAGCCCTTCGACTCGGTGCACCGGATCCGAGAAAATAACGTCTTCCGCGTAAACTTCGGCGATATAGGAAGGATCTGCCGCCAAAAAGTCTGAATACAGATGCTTTATGCGCTTCACAAGCGATGCCATAGTGCCACTCCGGGCTTGGACATATAGTCACGATTACTGGATTGATGTCTTCAAATACGCCATCACACCCGATTCAGATTACTCGGATCCCACCTTATCTGTCCCTTCCCCACCCTGCGATGCGGAATATCAAGGAGGCCGCACAAAAATCAGGCAAATGATGATCCAATCCCCTGGCGTGTGCGTATGCAGCCATGGAAACCAGATATCGCATGCGGTTTGAAGACCAATGTACGTACAATGGCCCAAACGGAATGAAAAACGGATACAGCGAGTCAACTATCGTGCAGGCTTCTGAGAAAACCAGGGACGATGAATGGAGCAACCTCCTCGTGCGGGTTGGTCAGCATCGTGACCGGCGGGCATTCGAGCAGCTTTTCAGCCACTTTGCCCCGCTGGTAAAGGGGTTCCAGTTCAGCCGCGGCGGGCAAAGCTCCGCGCCCGAAGCCGCCGATGAGCTGGTACAGGAAGTCATGTTTCGTGTGTGGCGCAAAGCACCCAGCTTTAACCCGGACAAGGCCGCCGCCAGCACATGGATATTCACCATCATGCGCAACTGCCGCATTGATGCGATGCGCCGCCGGGGACGCCAGCCCGATACGGATGACAGCCTCAACGTGGAGGATATATGGGATGACAGCCATGACGATCAGCCGCTCGTATACCTGCAGCAATCCCGCAGGCACGATGCTGTAAAGACCGGCCTGAAGGAACTGCCACCGGAACAGAGCCACGTGATTGAAAAGGCCTATATCGAAGGCAAATCACACAGTGAAATAGCGGAAGAACTTGGGCTGCCACTGGGAACGGTAAAATCCCGCGTGCGGCTCGCCCTCAAGAAACTTCAAAGCACAATTGTCAGGTAGGGAGCCATGATCCACCACCATCCCGACAACAACATGATGCTGGAATATGCCAGCGGTAGCCTCAACTGGGCCCACAGCCTGGTGGTTTCAGCACATGTGCAGCTCTGCCCGAAATGCGCAGCGCAAATGAAAGTACTCAACGGCGTTGGCGGCACGCTACTCGCTTCCAGCGCACCGGCCGCTTCCAGTGAAGACCATCAGGCACAAGCCTTTGAGCAGTTGATGCGCCGTATCGACCAAGGTGTGCAGGATGAAACAGGCGATAGCGAGCCACCTCAAAAAGTGGCAACCGCCGCCAGTTATCAGAAAGTTCACAAGGATCCGATCTTCACCGCGGTGCCGCCAGTCGTACAAAAGTTGCTCGACAACAACCCGATCTTGCGCTGGCGTCGTTTATCCCGGGGGCTGAAAGAGGCTCGGTTGAACACCAGCCAGGACCGGCATGAAGTCGCCTTCCACCGGATATCCCCGGGAAGCAAGGTGGCGGAGCATGACCACCGCGGAACTGAGATCACTATGGTGCTCTACGGCAGTTTTTCCGACGCAGATGGTGTGTATTCACCCGGAGACTTCCTCGTGCGCGAGCCGGGTGAGGTTCACCGCCCGACCGCTACACAGGATCAGGAGTGTCTGTGTCTTTCCGTGGTTGAAGCGCCGGTGGCCCTTACCGGCTTCTGGGGGAAAGTGGTCAACCCTTTTCTGTCCATCAGACCTGGGTAAAACGTGCTGCAACAAAAAACCCCGGAAATATTCCGGGGTTTTTTATAGGTGGGGCGGCTACAGGAAAGAGCCAAACCGTGTTGCGTTAGCGGACAGCAACACTGTGCGCAGCGGCCCCGCTTCCACCTTCTCCAGCCTGGAAGCGCTCTCTCAGTGCATTCCAGCGCGAGTGGATGCCGTCGAATTTTGCCGCCCGCACATGGCCGTAGCCACGAACCTGCTGCGGCAATGCCAACAGCTCCTCCGCCAGATCGATATTGCCGCTGCCCAAAGACTTGGCCACATCGAGCACAGACTGCTGCACCTCGCGCGCCCACTTGCGCTCCCGCCTCCGCTCCGCGGTATAGCCGAACACATCCAGCGGCGTGCCGCGCAGCACTTTACCCCGCGCGAGCACCGGCAACACCTTGGCCAGCCAGGGGCCGAGCGCAATTTTACGGATCTTGCCGCTGGCGTCCGGCCGTGCGAACAGAGGCGGCGCCATCAGGAACTTGAGCTTGTAGTCACCGCTAAACGTTTCGCGCAACTGACGCTGAAATGCGTCACCACTGTATAGCCGCGCCACCTCGTATTCGTCTTTATACGCCATCGCCTTGAACAGGCTCAGTGCCGCCGCGCGGGTCAACTTATCGCCGGCGGTCGATAGCCTGCGCTCCGACGACTTCAGCGCTTCGATTGCGGAGGTAAAACGGCGGGCGTAGGCGGCACTCTGATATTCGGTAAGCTCGGTAGCAAGACGTGCTACCAACTGCTCCGTTGTCTCCTGCGGCTCAACCAGCTTTACCACCTGGGCCGGACTGAGAAGCTGATCGATCGCCCGGGGATTTTCTACCAGCAGCCGACCGGCGCGGAAAGCACGCAAGTTGTTTTCCACCGCCACGCCATTCAGTTCGACCGCACGTTCGATGGCACTCTGGGAAACGGGCAATAGTCCCTGTTGACAGGCATAACCCATCATCATCAGGTTGGCGGCAACCGTATCGCCAAACAACGCTTCCGCGTATCGATTGGCATCCAGCGCAAAATATTCGCCGGCCACAGACTCGATGCTCTGGGCGGTTTCACCCGCGGGGAATGCCAGTTCGTTATTGCGTACAAAGGCCGCAACCGGGACTTCTGCAGTGTTCACCAGCGCCTTCATCTCGCCGGCCGCAAACTTGGTGCGTTGCGCCGCCGCCGTCACCATATCGCAACCCAGCAGGAGGTCCGCCGCACCATCGCGAATACGTGCGGTGGTAATGTCTTGCGGCCTGTTGCCCACTTTGACATGGGCAACCACCGCCCCGTTTTTCTGAGACAATCCGGTAAAGTACAACGTGGTACTGCCCTTCTCCTCAAGGTGCGCCGCCATACCCAGCAGTGCCGCAACGGTGAGTACACCACTGCCACCAATACCGGCCACCAGAATACTCAGTGGTTGATCCAGCTGCGGCTTCGGCGCGTCGGCCAACCCGCGGCTGGCTTCGTCGATGGATTCTGCCAGGGATTTCAGCGCTGGCTTCTTCAACTCACCGCCTTCCACACTGACAAAACTCGGGCAGAAGCCGTCCGCACAGCGCATATCTTTGTTACAGCTCGACTGGTTCACCTGACGCTTGCGCCCGTACTCGGTTTCCAGTGGCTCTACGGCGATACAGCTGGACTGCACGCTGCAATCGCCACAGCCCTCGCACACTCGGTGATTGATCAGCAGGCGACGTGCCGGGTCCACCATTTGCCCTTTCTTGCGACGACGGCGCTTTTCCGCCGCGCACACCTGTTCATAAATAATCGCCGTCACACCACTGGTATCACGCAGCTTACGCTGTACGTCATCGAGTTCATCGCGGTGGAAAATCTTGATTTCTTTGGGCAGCTGGTTGCGACGCGACTGCCAGTGCTCGGGGTTTTCACTTACCAGGCAGACCTCACCCACTCCCTCCGCCAGCAGCTGTCGGGATAGCGTGGGTACCGTCACCTCACCGTCCGCAGGCTGGCCACCGGTCATGGCCACGGCGTCGTTCAGCAGTATCTTGTAGGTGATATTGATTTTGCTGGCCACGGCCTGGCGGATCGCCAGCAGGCCGGAGTGGTTGTAAGTTCCATCACCCATGTTCTGGAAGATGTGCTTGTCACTGGAAAAGCGATGCAGCCCCACCCAGTGCGCCCCCTCCCCCCCCATATGGGAATAGGTGTCGGTACGCAGGCCTTTACCCAGCGCCATGATATGACAGCCGATACCGGCACTACCGGTACTGCCTTCCGGCAGTTTGGTAGAGCTGTTGTGAGGACACCCGGCACAAAAAATAGGCTCACGGGCCAGCAGGCCTTGCGCCTTTTGCAGGGTTCCACTGCCCAGCTTTTCTGCCAGCGGAATCAGGCGTGTGGCCAGCTCTGTGTCGGCCAGCCAGCGCGCGATGGCCTTGGCCACCTGATCCGGGCCAAAACCCCAGATGGCCGGCAACAGGTCGTTACCCTCCAGATCCTTTTTGCCCACCACGCGCGGGCGGTCATTATCCGCCCAGCCGTAGAAGAGATTCTTCATCTGGTCTTCCACCAGCGGACGCTTCTCTTCCACCACCAGGATACGTTCCATGCCATGGGCAAACTCGCTCATGCCACGCGGCTCCAGCGGCCAGCTCATGGCCACTTTATGGATGGAAATACCAGCCTCGAGCAGGTCCTGCTCGGTCAGCTCGAGCAGCTTCAGCGCTTCCAGCAGGTCGCCGTGGGCCTTGCCGACGGTGACAATACCAAACCGCTTCTGCGGCGCATCGACGATGGTCTTGTCCAGCTTGTTGGCATAGGCAAATGCCTTGGCCGCAGGCAGACGCTCTTCGAGCATACGGCGCTCATACTCCATACGCTCCGCTGGCCAGTTCAGGTGAGGGTCGTAGTTGAGTCCGTGCGCAGGTACCGGGAAGGATTCCGGCAGCACAAAGTTCGGCAACGATGGAACCACGATAGAAGCACCGGATTCGACGGTTTCCGTGATGGTCTTGAAGCCCACCCACAGGCCGGAAAATCGCGACAACGCGATACCGGCAACGCCGAGAGTCAGGTATTCATCAATGGTTGCCGGAAACAACAGGGGCATCATCACCGATTCGAAAATCTGATCGGTATTGTGAGAAAACATGGAGGACTCTGCGGTGTGATCATCGCCACAGAGAGCGAGCACGCCTCCAAGCCTGGAGGTACCCTGAATATTCGCCTGGCGGAATACGTCGGCGCTGCGATCCACACCGTGACCTTTGCCGTACCAAATGGAGAAGACACCGTCGCGGGTAGCCTGCTGGCGGTAATGATCCAGGAGCTGCGTGCCCCAGATATTGGTTGCGCCCAGATCTTCGTTGATACCCGGCTCGAAGTGGATGTCCCGCTCTGCCAGCAGCTTTTTGTGCCGCCACAGCGCCTGGTCATAGCCGCCGAGGGGCGATCCGCGGTAACCGGAGATAAAGCCGGCGGTATTGAGCCCCGCCTGTTCATCCAGCTGCTTTTGCATCAACGGCAGACGCACCAGTGCATCGATGCCAGTTAAAAAAACGCGTCCGGCGTCTCGGGTAAACGCGGCCTTGAGGGAATACTCCCGGTCAAAGCCCAGTTCCTGATCAGTTTCGACCATCGCCATGAATTGGGACCTTCTCGCATTTGCTGGTAGGCACCTGATACCGGCGGGTAAAGGCCTGCCGGTCGGTTCCAGTGTTATTTTGCTATTGCCCGTAAACTATCACCGGCAAGTCGCGCAGGTCATACCAAATTCACCACAAAATTGGGTCGAAATGGAAAGAATCCACCACTCCAAGATCATTTTCTGCAATAATTAGGAAGCAAGAGCGATTAGATGAGAATATCTATCAAGTTTCGGCAAAGCAGCCGAAAAGGCGGGTTGTTCACTGCCATCCGAGTGAACCAGTGCTATCAATTGGTCACATCAGGTATTCTTACAGACTGGTCGCAAATTGCAGCTATTCGCAAGTTCTGACGTACAAACGTCAGGAATTTGCCATTCTGAACAAAAGAATCAGGAACACCGGGTACTCCTATGGCCTATATGCTGGACGCCATCGACAAGCACATTCTGGAAATCCTTCAGCAGGACGCGACCATCCCCAATATCGAGCTGGCGGAAAAGGTTCACCTGTCACCCTCCCCCTGCTCCCGGCGGGTCAAGAACCTGCATGAGCAGGGCTTCATCAAACGTGCAGTTACCTTGCTGGAACCAGATAAGGTCGGCCTGCCGGTGAGCGTGTTTATCCAGGTCACCCTCAACCACCAGGTCAAAAAAGAACTGCAACATTTCGAGTCCACTATCGGCCAGTGGCCCGAAGTCATGGAGTGCTACCTGATGACCGGGGACTTTGACTACCTGTTGCGGGTAGTGGTGCCGAACCTGCACGCTTACCAGGAGTTTCTGGACAAGAAGCTGACCGAGCTGCCCGGTATTGACCATATAAAGAGCAGCTTTTCACTCAAGCAGGTGCGCTACCACACAGAACTACCCCTGGACCAGCTCCTGGAGAAGTGAGTCAGCGGCGAAACAGGCTCAGCACAAGACTGAGCACCACACTGACAATAATCATTGATGTAATCGGAAAGAAAAATCGGTTTCGCCCGGACTCGATACGGATATCGCCGGGCAGGCGCCCGAACCAGCTGAACAGGCCCGGCGCATAATGTAGCGCCAACCCCGCAACGATCAGCAGGCACCCCACCGCAATCAACCAACGTTCCATTCCCACCTACCCTACTTGCTTAGATTCCGTGAAAGCCCCCGAACCCTTACAGAAAAAAAGGCGACACCAGATGATGACGACTAGTCTGGGATCTAAGGGAATAGCATTTACACGAAGATTGCCTGGCAGCTGCGGGGAAACAGAATCTCGACAATGGAAAAACATTTTGCCTGCAAACTGTTTGTCGCAGCTGGACTGCTGAGCGTCACGCATTTCGCCGCCGGAGCCAATTGCAACGCCACCGGCTCGCTTACCTTTATCGGCGCCACATCCGACCTGACACGCTCTGTCTGGCTCTCCACGACCTCTGCCGGCAGCTTTGGACTCGAAGTCGTCAATACCAAAGACATCGTAGACCAGTGGAGCCTGGATGCGCCCGGCAGGCACATTTCAACATCGCCGGAACTCGTATTCAGCAATGGGGGTACTCACGCGCTCCTAGATCTGAGCGGGAAAAATCCCTGCACCATCGATATTGAAAACCAGAAACCAGACCCCATTATTCTTCCGCCGCTGCCGACGCTGCCGCCAGTACCGCCGATCGGGATTCTACCGCCTCCCGATATCACCGGTGTGATGCCTGAGCTGCCAGCCCTGCGCCCCCCGGGTACCGGCATTACACCTCAGGTACCCGTACTAAGACCGCCCGGGACTGGAATTACTCCAGCAATTCCGATATCCCCATCCTTGCCGATCGCGGTACTGCCACCCACCGGAATTACCCCTCTGGTACCAGTCGACCCGGAAAATCCGATTGGCGTGTTGCCACCAGACGCGATTACCCCGGAAGTGCCTGTAGATCCCGGGCGCCCTATCGGCACGCTCCCGCCTACCGGAATTACCCCTGAAGTGCCGGTTGAGCCGGGGCGCCCTATCGGCACGCTCCCGCCTACCGGAATTACCCCTGAAGTGCCGGTTGAGCCAGGGCGCCCTATCGGCACCCTGCCGCCTACCGGGATCACCCCCGAAGTTCCAGTAACGGGCGGAAGTCGCGAGCCGGAGGGGCGCGTTATGGAAATAAATAGTCCATCGCAACGCAGTGCCACTCCCACTCGCTGGGTAGTGTGTATCCAGCCGGAAACCGAGCACCAGATTCCAGCGTCCCAGTCGGGCGAAGAGGCCTGGTGCCCAAAGGGATACCAGGGATTGAGATTTGAAGCCAGTGAGGTTGATAAATCCGGAACCCCTCTGCGTGCGCGCTACCTCGGTACGCTGGTGCCGCAGTTTGAGATAGAACCTGCACTCTGGAGCCTCTGGAGCCTGGTGGATCAAGTGGAGCTGAGGGACCGCCGAGGTGACAGGGCATTCGACTCGAGTGAATCGCGCCTTACCATGGGCCTCCACAGGCCCATCAGCCCAAAAGCATATTTTGGTGCATCACTGGCCGTATCCAGATACGACAGCGAGGGACTCCGCGGTTACCTGAATACGAAAGCGGATCGAATTTCCGTTGGCCCCTACCTCGGCTATGACATCGGCAGCTCCCTGACGGCCAACGCCTCACTCAATTACTCCTATACGGACACAGACATCGCGCTGGCGGGATTTCAGGGCGGCAATAAAGTAGATGAGTGGTCTTTAAACCTGGGCCTGTCCGGGTTTTACCGCTGGGGAGATTGGGGGCTGCTACCCCGCGCGCAACTCAATTATTCCTATTTCGATACCTCGCATTCCTTTCTCGGTGGAGAACTGCGAGGCGAAACGGTAGAACTGAATATCCGCGACAAAAGCGGTGACCTCAGCTACTCCGAAACCAGTGTTATGTTTTTGAGAAGTGTAAAACTGCAAAACGCAGGAAGGATCACACCCTATATCGAGCTCGGGGCAAGAATTGCGTTCGACTTGCAGAGCGACCTCGACACTGCGCGGGGAATCACGAGTGGAGGCTATCAGGCGAGCAGCAAAGTGGCAGGTTTCGCCCGGCTCGGCACGCGCTGGGTCGTATCCGACTCCAACTACCTGGACTTTGAAGTTTCTCAGGAAAACATCGATGAAGACGGCCTGGAGATTTGGAGAGGCAGGCTTCTCTTCCAGCAAGCCTTCTGACGGGCTGTCACCACGCTTTCATCAAGTGGCATCACAAACTTACGAGCAAAAAAAAGCTGCGGCCCATGAGGACCGCAGCTTGTCTACCTTAGCAAGAGTTACCGGTTATTCGCCGGCAGACGCGGTTGCTTCGGCTTTTTCGCCCGGCACCGGGAAACCACGGTCACGCATCAGCGGCTCGATGCCGGCATCGCGACCACGGAACAGACGGTAGGCCTCCGCCGGATCGATCGCGTTACGCGGCGCGAACAGGTACTTCACCAGCTTGCCGGCCACTTCCTTATCGTAGAACCCACCTTCTGCCTCCGCGAATGCCTCAGACGCATCGGAAGTCAGCACGTCAGCCCACATGTATCCGTAGTAGCCCGCTGAGTAACCTTCACCGGAGAAAATATGCCCGAAGTGCGGCGTACGGTGACGCATCACCAGCTCCGATGGCATACCCAGCCCAGTCAGCGTTTCACGCTCGAATTTGTCCGGATCGATACCCTCGGGATCGGCGGTGTGCAGCTTCATATCCACCAGTGCGGACGCCAGGTACTCGGTAGTGGCGAAGCCCTGGTTGAAGTTGGCGGCCTTTTTGAGCTTTGCCACCAGCTCCGCCGGGATCGCTTCACCGGTTTTGTAATGCACCAGGTAATTGTCGATGATCGGATCCGTGCTCAACCAGCGCTCCAGCAGCTGCGACTGGAACTCGGTATAGTCACGCACACCGCTGTTCAGGGTCGGGTAGCTCACGTTGGACGCGAGGAAGTGCAGCGCGTGGCCAAACTCATGGAAAAAGGTTTTTGCATCGTCCCAACCAACCAGTACAGGCTCGCCCGGCGCGCCTTTAATAAAATTGGAGTTGTTGGATGCGAGTACGGTTTTCTTGCCATCAAAGGTGGTGTGATCACGGTACATGCTAGCCCAGGCCCCAGAACGCTTACCGGTGCGGGCAAACGGATCCAGGTACCACAGGCCAATGTGCTCGCCAGTGGTCTTGTCTGTGACTTCCCACACTTTCACGTCTTCGTGGAAGACCGGCACACTGCCCTCTTCTACCGGGGTGAAGCTGAAGTTGAACAGCTCACCGGCAACATAGAACATGCCTTCGCGCAGCTTATCCAGCTGCAGGTACTGCTTCACTTCATCGGAGTTCAGGTCGTACTTGGCTTTGCGGACCTTCTCTGCGTAGAAGCGGTAGTCCCACGGCTCAATCTTGATACCGGCTTTTTCCGCATCCGCGACAGCCTGCATGTCCGCCACTTCTTCGTGTACACGGGCAACCGCTGCCGGCCATACCGCTTCCATCAGCTCAATTGCATTCTGCGGGTTCTTCGCCATGCGATTCTGCAGGCGCCACTGCGCGTAATTATCGAAACCAAGCAGCGCCACACGCTCGTCACGCAACTGCAGGATCTCTGCAATAATTGCATTGTTGTCGTGTTCACCGCCGTTGTCACCGCGGCTGTAGTAGTTGGTCCAAACCTTCTCGCGCAGCGCACGGTCTTCTGAATAGGTCAGGAACGGGTCCATCGAAGAGCGGGTATTTTTGATCGCATACTTGCCCTTCTGGCCCTTTTCCTCAGCCATTGAGGCAGCTGCCTTCACGAAAGATTCCGGCAGGCCTGCCAGCTGATCTTCGGTCAGGAAAATATCGTAGCCTTCCTCGTCCGCCAGGACGTTGTTGGCAAACTTGGTGTGCAGCTCCGCCAGGCGCGTATTGATTTCCGCATAGCGTTTCTTGTCTTCACCTGACAGGGTCGCACCATTGGTTGCAAACTGGTCGTACACCAGCTCAACCACACGCTTCTGCTCAGCGGTCAGGTCCGAATCATTACGGGCCTCATACACCGCTTTAACGCGTTGGAACAATTTGTCGTTCTGGATGATTTTGGAGTTGAAAGCAGACAGCTTGGGAGCCATTTCCGCCTGTACTGCGCGGAATTCCGGGGAGGACATATTTCCGCTCCAGATGCCCCAGTAGGTGAACACCTTGCCGAGAGCCTTGCCGCTGCGCTCCATCTCTTCGATGGTGTTGGCAAACGTCGGCGCTTCCGGATTGCTGGCTATCTTTTCAATCTGCGCCAGGTTTTCCGCCATGCCGTATTCGAGGGCAGGCTTCAGGTCTTCGACCTTCATTTTGTCGAATGCGGGCACACCACCGTAAGGGCCCTTCCACTCCGCCAGCAGTGCGTTATTCTCGGCTACATCCGCAACAACTGCTGCAGAAGCAACGGCCTGCTCGGCGGGCTTCGCGGCCTGTGTCTGTTCGGCTTCTTTGCTGCAGCCGGCAACGGTTGCCAGTGCCGCGGCGATGGACATCGCGATCAGTGTTTGACGCATCGACTCTATCCTCTAGAACATATTAGATTTTTAAAATTTTGACCGCCCGGAGTGTACCCCGGGGTGGCAGATCTCGCTACGATCCGGGGACAAGCCCGCAACTTCATATGGCAAAGCACGGAATCAACAGGATTTACCCCTAACATTGATTAACTTTACAGTCGGTTTGGTGGTGAATGAATTTAGCCGCCATTTGATAACGGCGTATTACGTGGATAGTTTATTCGCTGTAATAGTCAGAGTTAATGACGTGGCGATTCACATTCGGCACTATTTCGAGCCGAAATAACTTCGGGCCGCCGGCGCGATACCGAGGGTCAAGAAGCGGGCTTAAGGGGGGTGGTTGTTAAAAGAATCCAGGAAAATCCGTACACGCCTGATGGCACCGGCTCTTTAGCCCCGGCGCCGGTCCTCCACAATGGCCCCCACTGCAAGCAGCTCTTGCTCGTGCTCAACCTCCCGCCAGGGCTCATCCAGGGCGGCTGCAATCCACGACTGCACCCCGGGGAGAGCCAGAATCCGCTCACAATAGTGCATTGCCTCTGCGCTGAGCGTGAGTTGATACCCGGACAGGCGAATGACCACCGGCGCAAAGAATGCATCCACTGCGGTGAACGCTTGCCCTCCAAGGAACGGCCCCCCAAACCGGGACAGCCCCTGCCGCCAGAGCTCATCGATGCGGTCGAGATCTTTCTGCAGGGACCTGTCCACCTGATTGAGGGCCACAGTTACCCCGCAACTCATACTGCACTGATTGCGCAACGCAAAAAATCCAGCGTGCATTTCCGACGCAGCGCAACGGGCCCAGGCTCTCGCCCGCTTATCTTGCGGCCATACGCGGGGGTATGCCTCGTAGAGGTATTCGGTGATGGCCAGCGAGTCCCATATGGTGGTATCGCCGTCGACCAGACACGGCACCAGGCCGGTTGGCGAGAATTTTCGGAACTTGCTCCAGCTACCGCCTTCGTCAAATGGTACCAGTTGCTCTTCAAATTGAATGTCGAGTTCCGTTGCCAGTAGCCAGGGACGCAGGGACCAGGATGAATAGTTTTTGTTGCCAATAAAAAGTTGATACACCCCGATCTCCTTATCCGGTTTTTTTGATAAAAGTTATGCTACCCGAGCAATTTAACGGGTCCCTGTGCGGCCGTCGCGCAGCATTTCAGAAATGCAGAACGCGAGCTCCAGTACCTGGTCCGCATTCAGGCGCGGGTCGCACTGGGTGCGGTAACAACTCGCGAGATCCGCGTCCGAAATTTTCCACGCGCCGCCGGTACATTCGGTGACGTGCTGGCCGGTCATCTCAAGGTGGATACCGCCCGGGTGCGTACCCTCGGCACGATGCACCGCGAAGAAATCGCGGATTTCCCGCAGGATATTGTCGAAGTTGCGAGTCTTGAATCCACTGGATGCTTTCTCGGTATTACCGTGCATGGGGTCAGTACTCCACACGACGGAGCGCCCTTCCCTTTCCACCGCGCGTACCAGTGCGGGCAATTTGTCACCAAGGGTGTCCGCGCCCATACGGGTGATCAACGTCAAACGGCCCGGCTCGTTGTTCGGGTTCAGGCAGTCGATCAGGCGAATCAGCTCATCCGTATCCATACCGGGGCCGACTTTGACCCCGATGGGATTCCACACACCGGCCAGGAACTCGATATGTGCAGCATCCAGCTGGCGTGTGCGCTCGCCGATCCACAGCATATGCGCGGAGCAGTCGTACCACTTACCGGTGAGGCTGTCGGTGCGGGTCAGCGCCTGCTCGTAGTTCAGCAGCAGCGCCTCGTGTGAGGTATAGAGAGTGGTCTCGCGAATGGCCGGCGTATTCGAAGAGTTGACACCACAGACCGCCATGAACTCCAGCGCATCCTGAAGGCGCTCGGCAAGCTGTGAGTAACGGTCGCGCTGCGGATTGTTTTCCAGATAACTCAGGTTCCAGGCGTGCACCTGGTGCAGGTCCGCCAGGCCACCCTGGGCAAAGGCACGCAGCAGATTCAACGTGGCGGCAGACTGGTTGTACGCCGTCAGCATCCGCTCGGGATCCGGCACCCGTGCCTGCGCGGTAAAGTCGATACCGTTGATGATATCGCCGCGATAGCTCGGCAGCTCAACGCCATCCACGGTTTCCATATCCGCAGAGCGCGGCTTGGCATACTGCCCGGCCATGCGCGCAACTTTTACTACCGGCAGGTTCCCGGCAAACGTCAGCACCACGGCCATTTGCAGAAGCACCTTGAAGGTGTCGCGAATCCTGTTTGCATTGAAATCCGCAAACGATTCCGCACAGTCGCCACCCTGCAGTAAAAACGCCTTGCCCTCGGCCACTTCCGCCAACTGACGGCGGAGCTCCCTGGCCTCCTCTGCAAATACCAGCGGTGGGTATCCAGCCAGTTGCTGCTCAACGGCTTCGACTTCGGCTGCAGACGGGTATTTAGGCTGCTGGTGCGCCGGTCGTTTGCGCCAGCTGGTGGGGTCCCAGGGTTTTACTAACGGTTCGGACACGGGGGCTTCTACCTCAACTTCCATATTCGGCTCGACATCAATAATTCACAGAGCGCACCGCCGGCCTGGCGGCACACTGTCAGAGGGTTTTTAAGTTGCGGTGCGGGACCGCAGTTCAATAATCAGCTATCCAGCACTTCCGCTACGGATTTGCAGAAGTACGCCATATTGTTCCGGCTCAGGCCGGCGATGCTGATACGGCTGGAATCTACCATATAAATGGAATAATCCTGTTGCAGCTTCTGCACTTGCTCCGGGGTGATCCCCAGAAATGAGAACATGCCCTTCTGCTGCTGAATAAACCCAAAATCACCCGCGGCACCGGCAGCATGGAGGCTGTCCACCACACCACTGCGCAGGGTGTTGATGCGCTCTCGCATTTCGGTGAGTTCTGCTTCCCAGTTGGCACGCAGGCTGGCGTCGGTGAGGATGGATTCGACAATGGCACCACCGTGGTTTGGCGGCATGGAGTAGTTGCCACGTACAACGTTCAGCAACTGGCTCTGGCCGCGGTCAGCGGTTTCGGCGTCACGGTAAATCACCATCGCCAGTCCCACGCGCTCGCGATAGAGGCCGAAATTTTTCGAGCACGATGCCGCCACCAGCATCTCGGGAACGGATTCCGCCATCAATCGCAGGCCGAATGCGTCCGCATCCAGGCTCTCGCCGAACCCCTGGTACGCCATGTCAATAAACGGGGTAAAGCCCTGCTTTTGCGCCATTTCCACCAGGACTTTCCACTGCTCGCGACTCAGATCCGCACCGCAGGGGTTGTGACAACAGGCATGGAACAGCACAAGGTCGCCCTCACCTACCTGTTTCAGCGTCTCCACCATGGCGTCAAACTGGAGACTGCTGGTGGCGCGGTCGTAGTATGGATAGCTTTTGATTTGCAGGCCGGCATTGCCCAGCAGGGGCACATGATTGGCCCAGGTGGGATCGCTCACCCAAATGGTTGCGCCGGCCTTGGCGCGGTCGGAAAACTCCGCCAAAACACGCAGGGCGCCACAGCCACCGGGTGTCTGCGCCGAGCGTACACGGTTGCCGACCAAAGCGGGATGCCCGGCGCCCAGCACCAGTTCCTGCATCGCACTGTTGAAGCCCGGGGTACCCGCAGGGCCGATGTATGCCTTGGTCTCTTCATGCTGAAGCAGGCGGGTTTCCGCCTCCTTTACCGCCTGCAGAACCGGAGTATGTCCAGCCTCGTCTTTATACACACCCACCCCCAGGTCGATCTTGTTGGGGTTTTCATCGGCGCGGTAAGCCGCCAGCAGGCCAAGAATGGGATCCGCCGGCAGGCTGTTCAGGTGATCAAACATGGTAACTCCTGGTAATTCGCGCCGGCGTGTCAGCGGGGGACTCACCGGCCTGTGAAACGTCAATTCGGAAAAGATGGAAATAAGAATGGCAGAAGATTCGGGGATCAGTCGATCAGCCCGCGGTTGGCCCAGTCCTGCGCACGCGCCATCAGTTTTTCGATGATGCTATCGAGCTGATTACGCTCGTCGGTAGACAGTGAGCCCATCAGGTCATTCTCGTATTGCTGCGCCAAGGGCACGATGCGCTCGTAGACGTCGCGCCCAAGATCCGACAGGTTGAGCACCTGGCGGCGGCGGTCTGCAAGATCTTCACTGCGGGTGATGTAGTCGTTCTTGATCAGGATGGACACGGCGCGGCTGATGGCGACCTTGTCCATGGCAGTCTGTTCGACCAGGTCTGCGGCAGAAAGGTTGGGAAAGCGACCCAGGATCGCCATTACGCGCCACGCGGGAATGGTCAGATCAAAACGTGCACTGTAGGCGTCGGCAATGGCATTGCTCACCCGGTTGGACAGCACCGACAGACGGTACGGCAGGAATTTCTCCAAGCGCAGGTCATCCGGACGCACAGCATCAATGGGGTCAGATAACTCAGTGATTTCGCTCTTGGTATTATCAGTTGTCATCGCGGTTCATTCACCTGCTAGGGACGGGTTGTACCAGTTTTTAAATGTAACTAAAATTGGTTTCAATTGTAACCACTGCCGCAGGATTTTTTGGCAGCTTGATGGTCTGGCAGCCGCCACCGATGAAAAAGTCTTCCACCGGGCTCGCCTGTGCGGACAAACACCAGCACCAGACGACGTTGGCCGCGCATTATACGGCGTTTCACGCCATTTTTGACAGGATTCAGATATATGGAACTCCACGGCTATTTCCGCTCCTCCGCCAGCTACCGGGTGCGGATCGCACTCAACCTCAAGGGGCTCGCGTACGACTACCAACCGGTAAACCTGCTTAAGGGAGAGCAGAAAGAGCCCGGTTACCGCAGCCTCAACCCTCAGGGACTGGTGCCGGCGCTGATCGATAGCGGCCACGTGTTTACCCAGTCCCTGGCGATCATGGAGTGGCTCGACGAGCAACACCCCCAACCCGCCCTGCTCCCCGCAGACAGCCTTGCCCGCGCCAGGGTGCGCGCGCTCGCCTACAACGTGGCCTGCGATATCCAGCCAGTACAGAACCTCAGGGTACTCAAGTACATCCAGTCGGAGCTGGGCGCGAGCGACGAGCAGAAAGTGGAATGGATCCGTCACTGGATAGACAACGGCTTTAACGCACTGGAGACCCAGCTGGATGGACAGGGGGGGACCTTTGCCGGTGGCGACACCCCGGGCCTGTTCGAGTGCTGCCTCATTCCCCAGATATACAACGCGGAGCGCTTTGGCATGGTGCTCGGGAATTACCCCCGTATCGCCAGTATCGCTGAGGCCTGCGCCGCATTGCCGGCGTTTGAAAAGGCCCGCCCGGAAAACCAGCCCGACAGCACCGTCTGAGCTATACGTCGCGCTCGGGAGCCTCGTCACTCCTACTGGCCAGTGACAAAGGCTCCTTGAATGTGAGCGTGCGATACGGGAATGGTATTTCGATGCCGGCTTCGTCCAGCGCGCGTTTCACCGCGGTAACCACCTCCCCTCTGGACCGGCGCTCCTCCAGCGGCGTCGATCCCGCCCACCAGGTCACTTCGATGTCGATGCTGCTGTCGCCAAAGCCCTGCGGGAATATCTGAATCGGCTCGTCGTCCCGCACCGTTTCGCATTTTCCTACCGCCGCATTGATGACCTCTACCGCTGTCACCACGTCTTCACCATACGCCACGCCCGCGATGATCGTGATACGGCGCTTGTTGCGATCGGTGAGAATTTCGCAGGGATTTTTAAACAGAAACAGATTGGGAACGATCACCAGCTCACCGGTGGTACGGCGAATGGTCGTGTTGCGCACTTCCACTGCCTCCACCCTGCCCTCCACGTTTTCGCACTTGATCACGTCACCCGCTTCAAAGGGAAACCGCCACAGGATAAGAATGCCGGCGAAGAAATTTTCGAAGATATCCTTGAAGGCAAAACCCACTGCTACAGAGAGCAAGCCGAGCCCCCCGAGCGCCCTTGCGGGAGTCAACCCGGGGAACAGCACCATTGCAGTAAACAGAAGCCCGAGTAGCCAGATAAATATGCGGGTCAGGCGAACGATCAAATCCTGAAGGGAGGGCTTTGGCGTGGTTTTTCTGGCAAACCGGCGGGCAAACTTCCCCGCGAAAGTAGCCATCCCCCACGTCAGCACCAGCATCAAAACGCTGGCGATAAAGAACGGAATATGTCCAAGGAAGCCCTCCCAGATACTGGTAAGGGAAACCATGACCGTATCGACCACTTCCGAAAATGACGATGGCGCCACCTTGGCCAGTTCCAGGGCCTCAGCCAGCTCCTTCGCCTTGTCGGGATCCACCGGCTGTACCGGGTTGGACTGCCCCAGCCAACTAGACATCTCCAACCTTGAACTCCCCAAGGCGCAGCCATTTTGTTGCGATCCACTTTTCCCCGGCTATCACCGGGCTACCCCCGTGCAGCGTCTGCCGGTCCAGGTCACCGGCAGTATTGGCATAAGAGAAGAACAGGCCGCAGCCCTTTTTCGGCAGCACGTCCAGAGAGATTCTCGGAAAAACTGTTGACCCTCCCGCTTCCACATTGTTGAGATACATGATCAGAGTTGCGACCCTCTGCCCCCCTTTTGCAAGAATCCCCTGGTTTCCTGGCCGGTCTGGCGGGAAGAAATCGAAGTGCGGCCGGTACTCCGTATTTGTCTTGTAATGCAGAACCTGAATCGGCTCACCGCGATTTCCAGGCACCCCCAGCAAGCGCTCGATACGGGACTCTATGCCCGCAATCAACGGGTTGGCACCGCGGTCGAAATAGGTCCCATAACTGGTTCGCGCCTCTCCGATGTCGAAGGAGCCACTCTCGGAGTTCACCAGGCGCGAAGGCTTCAAACGTTCGCGCGACATTTCAATCAACGCCTCGCATTCGCTGTCGGACAGGAGATTGCCGAACAGCACGATGTTGGGTTGTTTCATCGCCAGCAGTATCTCGACCTGCCGTTCGCCAAGGTCGTACAGGTTCCGCTGTGGTTCAAACAGGCGGAATGCGCTGCTGTCGCCTTTTGGCTTTTTCACGTAGCCAGATGCAGCGGGCGCCGAAGCCTCGGGGCCAGTGTGCCCCGCCATACACTGCTCTACCGCTCTCGCGATGGAAGTCTGATAACCGGCCTTCAACAGCGCATCCATGACCTGCGACTGGCACTGTCCGCGCTGGACCGCGCCCCTGATCCACTGCTGCAGGTCCGGATTAAGCTCTGCAAACTCCACAACACACTCCTCTGTCCTCGCCCTGGCGCCGCCACACGCCGCAAGAGCCCGGTTTGCGCCCTGAGTATAGTTCCCCCTCCCCTCTACCATAGCCGGGTCGAAACCCGGTGCAGATGCGCGCCATCACATACCCTGTTCCGGGTTTGAACCCAACAGGACCACCGGTGTCTACCGGTTAGCCGGGCCCGGGGTGCGCCACCTCTATGCCAGCGGGTCACGGCAAAAATAATTCCGTTACACTGGCATCGCGCCAGAATAATTCTGGGTACAGATTTACAGGGGAACCCTCTTGATTCGTTCACATCGCTACACGCTTGCTCACTACCTGCTTTGCGCATTGTTCATTCCACTCCTGGCGCTGTCAGGTTGCGCCACCCTGTCACCGGGCTTTGAAAAACCGGAAGTGCAGGTAACTGCACTGGAACCTCTGCCCAACAACAGCAGCGGCGACCTGCGCTTCCGTATTCACCTGCGCGTATTCAATCCCAACAACAGTGAGCTCGCCCTGTCCGGCCTGTACTACACCCTCAAGCTCGCCGGCCACAAGGTAGTAACTGGCACCTCCAACACATTGCCGGTGGTCCCCGCTTACGGGCAGGAAAACATCACGGTGGATGCGTCGGCAAATCTGCTGGGGTCGTTTATGGCCGCGGCCGAGCTGATCCGGCTGCAGGGCAATACGGTGCCCTACGAGCTGGAGGCAAAACTGGGATTAAGGACGTCGTTTCTGCCGGCAATCCGGGTTTCCAAGCGGGGAGAGATCCAGCTGGGCCAGTATCAGCGCTAGGACAGCACAAAAAACTGTTAGGTAGAAACAAAAGGGCCGGCTGAATTGCCGGCCCGGAGGGTCAAAATAACGTGGATGTCGCGGAGCCGGTTATCGGCGCGCCGCCAGGATTCCGCCCGTCATCGCAGCCATAGAGCTGACAACCGCCAGGCCCACCAGGCTGTAGAGACTGATGCTCTGCTCCACCATCGCCGACAGTACCTCCTGTAGAGGGAACTGCCAGCAGACGATCGCTGACGCCGCCACCACCGCCGCATACTGATAGCGGGTGGCCCTGCGCTCGGAGCGCTTCGCCGGAACCGGCGGCAAATCCGCCATCACCCGCTCGCAGAAACCATCGTCGTCCAGATGGGGCTCGTTGAACTGCAGTTGCTGCGACAGCCAGGAGTCGAAGTCCGGCTCATCGCCCCCGGCAACGCCGGGTGCAGAGTGCACAACACCTTCTTTGATTACCATGCCTGAGACACCTGCTGTATCACTTGTCGAATTTCGAGAATCAGCCACTGACTACCTCCTCCCGCCAGGCCTGCAGCAGTGACTGCAATTTGGCCCTTGCGCGATTAACGTGGGATTTTACCGTGCCCAGCGGCAGTTTCATAATAGTGGCCGCCTCCTCGTGAGAAAAGCCGCGCTGCATACACAAATGCACCGCCTGCCTCTGGGCATCACTCAATTCCCCCATAGCCGAATTCAGGTCCCTGGCCATACCCAACTGCTGTGCTTCTTCGACACTTTCCTGGGCCTGCGCGCGATCAACCGCGTCCTGATCCACCTCAGGCGTATTCTTGCGCTTGTGACTCATGACCAGATTGTAGGCGATGCGGTACAGCCAGGTGCTGAAACGCGCATCCCCACGAAACGCCGGCAGCGCCTTGTAGGCCTTGATAAAGGCCTCCTGCGCCATGTCGTCGGCAAGACCCTGGTCGCCATTGCACAGCTGTCGCAGCGAGAAACGCAACTGTGACTGATAGCGACGAACCAGCTGGGCGTATGCCCGCTGGTCCCCGTCTTCGACGACGCGCCTGATCAGATCCTCATCATTGAGGTCCATGGTGGGCTGTCCTTAACCGGCTTGCTGATGATCGAGTTTCCAGTTCACATACCGGGCTACCCCGATAAACAGTGGAATCAGGCCAAGGCTCCCCACCCCGATACCCGCCGAGGCCGTCAGCCAGATAAAGATCGCCGCACCTACCGCCATCAGCGTGAAGCCGCGGTCTTTGGTATTGCCGGCGCTCTCACCTTCCAGCGCATCGAGCAGTTCCGGCGGAATGTCACGGCCCTCAGACACCATGCGATTGATATTCTCCATCACCAGCTGCTTCTTGCGGTAGCTGTTGCGGGTCACCAGCCACACGATAAGTATCGGGGTGCCGAATACTGCCAGGATGGCAATGATACCGATCAGCCACTCCATATCCTGCGGCCGGTAGCGCTCTACATGATGATCCCGGTGCACATCGTGCTCGGCGCGGGCACGGGCGCGCTCGACTTCGGCGCGGATGTGCTCGGCGCGCTCCATATCCGCCTTGATACCGATATTGATGTTGCGCGGCACAGACTCCAGCGCCTCTTCGACCACCAGGCCCTTTTCGTCCAGGACCCCTTTCTCTACCAGCTTCTCGTAGATACGACGGGTTACCTTACCCCCAAACTCCTCGCCGAGGTCGATCTCGACATTGGCACTCTCACCGTCCTCGTCGCGGGCGTGGATGTGCAAAGTGCCATCTTCCTGGCGCAGAATCCTCACCTGCTTGGTGACTTTTTTCTCTTCCGGCGCCTCCGGGGCTACAGCCGGTGCCGGGGGCTCAGGCGGTTGCGGTGCAACCGCATCACTATCCTGTGCCAGCAGAGTGCCGGATGCGCCCATTGCCAGACTTGCCGCAATCGCCAGCGCCCAGCTGGGCAGTCGGTTACGCACAGTTGAATTATTCGCTCTCATTGGTGTTATCTCGCTCTTACTAATCTGACCAGCCAAACAGGTCCCCTCAGTGGGGCCAGGGTCTGTGCGGCAGCAAATTGTACCTATTTTGACCGCCCTGTATCAGGAGGTGCAATCGGGTTACCTTACGGACTGCCACATGGCCGGGCTTTACCCTTCCCCTGATGGACGCACGAGCCATCCAGTTTGGATGCAAACAGGTGCAAAAATATTCATCAGCGCGGCCCTGCCGGTGCTGCAGCCAGTTACCAGACAACCAGGAACACCATGACTTCAGACAGCAGTCCCGTCACCGATGCCACCACTCCCGCAGACATTCTCCGCTTCTGGTTTGGCAGCGACGCGCCCGGAGCAGCTCCCTCCGCCCACCTGCGCAGCCGCTGGTTCCAACGGAGTGACGAATTCGACGCAGAGATCCGCAACGGATTTGGAGGTACGATCGACGCCGCGCTGGCCGGCGAGCTGACACACTGGGGGGAGACCCTCGAGGGCCGGCTCGCCCTTATCCTTCTCTGTGACCAGTTCACGCGCAACATTTTCCGCGGTTCCGCGAGAGCCTTCGCCGGTGACGCTATGGCGCTGGAAATCAGCCAGACCATGGTGCGCGACAACCAGCAATGCCAACTGGGTCTACACCAGCGCGCATTTGCCGGTATGCCGCTGGAACACTCGGAGTTGAGTGAGGTGCAGGCCCAGTCGGTGGCGTATTTTGACCAGCTGAGGACGGACTTCAGCACAGCAGCCCCCGATGCCGGTGACGATGCCGCCAAATTGGCCGAAGACTACTACCGCTTCGCCCTGGCCCACCAGAAGGTCATCCAACAGTTCGGCCGCTACCCGCACCGCAATGCCGCGCTCGGACGCGAGAACACCCCGGAAGAGCAGGAATGGCTGGATAACGGAGGGGGGTTTTAATGGACTGGTTAGCCTGGCTCTCACTCGCCGGCGTCTGCGCCCTCGGAGCCATGTCTCCGGGCCCCAGCCTGCTGGTCGTGGTGCGCAATGCGGCGAACGGGTTTGCCCATGGGGCCGCCTGCGCCATCGCCCACGGCCTCGGTATCGGATGCTATGCCTTGCTGACTGCCCTCGGGCTCGGCCTGATTCTTACCGGCTCTCCGCTGCTGTTTGGTGGGCTGCAATGGGCCGGCGCCCTGTTCCTGGTCTATCTGGGCTGGAAGTCCATCCGCGCACCGGCGCCTGAACCCGGGCAGCCCCCCGCCACCGAACCTGCTGTACCCGCCCAGTCTGTGGCCTCTGCAGCCGCTCAGGGCTTCGGCATTGCCCTTTTCAACCCCAAGGTGGCACTGTTCTTCGCCGCGTTGTTCAGCCAGTTTGTTGGCCTCGGCCAGGCCACCGTCACCAAACTGGCCATGGCCGGTCTTGCCGCGGGAATCGATATGCTCTGGTACCTGCTGGTAAGCGCGGCACTGTTTTTCGGCCGCCGCAAAGGCATCCGCCCCGGCCGCTGGAGCCACCGCCTGCAACAGCTGTTCGGCGTGCTGCTGATTGCCCTCGCCGCGCGCCTGCTGTGGCAGATCTGACAGTTGACACTGGACACCCATACAGATACTGTACATTCATCCAATTCAATAACAACGCACGGTTATTGCCCGGAATCAGCCCGGAATCACTGTCCAAGATAACAGGAGACCCTTATGGCGGTAGTAGCAGTTTGGAAATGCGATAGAGACGGAGCCATGTTCGACAACAAGAAAGATGCCGAAGAACACGACAAAATGCTGGAATTGGCCGCCAATATCACGGCGCTGATCGAGCGCAATATTGATGGCGTTTCCGAAGATGCCTGCGAAGAAATCGGCCTGATGCTCGCCAAGCGTCGCGAAGTACTGGCTAAGGCCTGTAAGGGCAAGCCGGAAGCACTGCTTGAGGCGGAAGACTCCAACGCGGAGACAGGCAGCGAGCAGGCAGACAGCGAGAATGTCACCCCGCTGGCAGCCAACCAGTAATTCTGGCTTCCCTGTGGCCGGTTCCCCCGACCGGCTGCACCAGATAACACCAGTTTTCCATCCCTGTACTATGCCCGGTTTACCGGGCTTTTTTGCGCCCTCGTGATACGCCTGCTGCGCCGCCTGGATTACGCCGCCTGCAAAGCGGCGACGATATCAATGACGGCAAGAATAATGATCACCAACCAGGTCGCCGCAGTGCCGATAAAACGACCGGGATGATAACCCCCGTTTCCCGCCACCAGGCCGATAGCATGCAGGAGCCTGGCCAGTACCAGGGCGCCGCCGAGGCAGTGCAGCCAAAGATGGGAAAGCCCGTTTATTTCGGCAATCAGCATCAGGATCAGAGCCAGCGGAATATATTCGACCGCATTGGCATGTACCCTGACCGCAATCTCCCCCTGCTTGTCTCCACCGGTACCCAGGCCCACCTTTTTACCACGGCGAAATGCCACTACCCTGAACGCCAGGGCCATGACCAGTAGCGCACACAGCCCCGCATAAAGCGCGGTTACTTCAATACTCACCATCTTGATTCGAACTCCTGTAATTCTTGGTTTGGTTATTTTTTATAGCCGTGCCCGGTACCCGGCTTTGGATGCAGATAACGGTCGCGCAAACGCGTCGAACGGTTTTCCAGAGATTGCGGCTCGCCGTCAATCACCACCAGTTCGGCAAAGGACGTGACCTCCAGCGGGTCTCCACTCCATAACACCAGATCAGCCACACCACCCGGTGCGAGCACACCGCCCTCGAGGCCAAACACGCTCGCGACATTTACGGTAATCGCACGCACCCCCTCTTCGAAAGGCAGGCCGTACGCCACTGCGTTCCCCGCACCCTGACGCGAGAGGTAGCTATTGTGTGTACCCGCGTAGCCGGGGCCACCGATGACAACCGTCACGCCAGCCTTGTGTAGCAGGGCAGCGTTGTCCAGTCGTGCGCCCAACTTTTCGAAGGCATCCGGCGTATTCCCCATGGCGTCGATGACTACCGGCACCCGCGCCGCCGCCAACTGCTCTGCCACCATCCAGCCCTCGGCGGCGCCTTCCACAATCAGGTCCAGGTTGAACTGCTTTGCCAACGACAGCAGCTGCAAGATGTCACTGGCGCGGTTGGCGCGTATGAGTACCGGCTGCTCGCCGCTGAGAAGCGGTTGTAGCGCTTCCAGGTCGGGAATCGAAAAATCCAGGTCGCGCCATTCGCCACGGCGAATCGCATCCCGGTTCTCCGAGTACTCTTTTGCCTGGCGCAGGGCACTTTCAATCTGTGCGTAGGCCAGTGCCCGGCTACCACCGGCCAACTCGGCTCCGTACTCACCAAAGTACACTCTTTGCACCAGCGCTTTGTCGATAACGCTGTCGTAATCCCCGGTGAGCTTGATGGCAAACCCCTGCCCGGCAAATATTTTTTCCTCACTGCTCGGAACCACCACCGCGCGGGTAATGCCGCCGGCGCGGTTAAAGGGAATCAGCGTAGAGTGCGGATTGAAGGCCACGACCGGATTGAACCCGGTCCCAATGGAGGTATCCTGAATCGCGCTGTCGTTGGTAGATGCGGCGGCACCGATCTCGGTAAGGCCCAGTTCACTACTGGGCACGATGATTCCCGGAGTAACCACCTTGCCACGACCGTCGATTACCAGGTCCGCGGTAACGTTTCCAAGATCCTCGGCAATCTGTGCGATGCGCCCGTCTTTTACCAGCAGGTCGCCCATTTGCAGTGTGCCCTGATCGCTGAGGGTGATCACCTTGGCATCCTTGATCAGCAGGGTCTGCGCCAGCGAAAACGGAGCGGCAACCGCCAGTGAAGCGAGAGAGGCGATGGTACCGATTTTGATTAGACGTTGAATGTTCATTAACGCTCTCCTCCTTCGGGCAGGCGCTCCCCGCCTGCGTTCAGGATACCCAGCTCAAAATCACTGTGCGGTTGTCGTTCGGAATTGTCGCGGTCATACATCAACACCCCGTCAACGAACACCTTGTCGGCCTTCGAGTAGACACTGAAAGGATTGCCAGACCAGACCACAACATCCGCCATCTTGCCTTTTTCCAGGCTGCCGGTGACCTCATCGATACCGAGTGCGCGGGCCGGGTTCAGAGTCATCCAGGTCACTGCGTGGCGAGGCTCAATATGGAACCCGGCGCGCTGCCCGGCCACCATCGCCTTGGCGGTTTCTTCATTGAGGTGCTGGATGCCGATGGCCGAGTCCGAGTGAATCATCGCACAGGCCTTGGCCTGGTCGACGATGGCGATATTCGCCTCGGTCATATCAAATGCCTCGTGTTTGAACCCCCACCAGTCGGCCCACATGGCTGCGCATACATTGTTCTCTGCCAACAGGTCGGCGACCTTGTAGGCCTCAACCGCGTGGTGGAAGGTAGAAATCTGAAAACCAAACTCTTTGGCAATGTCCATCATGATGGCCATTTCCTCACCGCGATAGCAGTGGTTATGCACCAGGATATCGCCGTTCAGTACGCCGGCGAGAGTCTCCATCTGCAGATCCCGTTCCGGTTCTTCACCACCGTTCTGGTGATAGTCGTCCCACTTGTCGCGGTAGGCGGCAGCGGCGATCCACGCCTGCCGGTATCCGGCCACGTTCCCCATTCGCGTGGATGGGAGGCTGCCCTTGCCACCGTAGACCCGCTTGGGGTTCTCCCCGCAGGCCATCTTCAATCCGTAGGGCGCGCCGGGAAATTTCATATCCTGCACGCTGCGACCGGGCACATTCTTTAGGGTTACACCCCGGCCACCGAACAGGTTCGCGGAGCCGGGAAGAATCTGCAGTGTGGTGACGCCACCGGCCAGGGCCAGAGCAAATTGCGGGTCCTGTGTCCACACCGAATGCTCTGCCCACACCTGCGCGGTATTGGGCGAGGTCATCTCGTTACCGTCCTGGGAGGATTCGATGGATGGCGCGGGGTAGTCTCCCAAGTGGGAGTGCACGTCGATAATTCCCGGGGTCACCCACTTGCCGGCCCCTTCAACCACCATGCCCTTTTTCGGTGCTTTCAGTTCCTCGCCAATGGCTGAGATCTTTCCGTCTTTCAGCAGCACATCGGTGTTCATCAACTGCTCACCGGTACCGGTCAACACAGTGGCTCCGCGAATCAGTACGGGGGCGGCTTCGTCCGCGGCGTAGGTAGAGGGGAAAGCGTCCAGACGGGCAAAATCCGCTCCTTCTGATTTCCCTTGTTCATCCCCGCCACACGCACTGAGCGTTGCGGCCACGACCGCACCGCAGGCCACCGCCAACAGGCGCTGCACCACCTTGGTTGATTCCAGACTTGGCCGCATTGCCCCTCCTACCGGTTTTACTGTTATTAGGAAATTCTTCTGCACAAACATGCCCCATGCTATCAGTAATTCAGGAATCCGCCAGCACCGAGCCAAACGGCACCACGACGCGACTCGCGCCTCTGATTCACACACCAGAGACAGAAAGCGGTAGCCATTAGTGGCTGGCTAGACAATTGCAATTAGCCATGTTGCAATCAGGTTTCTCCACGATATCCAGGATGGACGAATGGAAAGGCCGATAAAGCCAGGCATGACAGGCCCTGCTGCGAGCGTTGGACAGACAGACTCCCGGCGAGATTCCAGCGAGGTTTACGAGGCTCTCCGCAAAAGCGAAGAGCGTTATAGAGAGCTGGTCGAACACGCCAATTCCATTATCCTGCGGTGGGATAAGAGCGGCTATATCACTTTCTTTAACGAATACGCCCAGAACTTCTTTGGATATTCCGAAGAGGAAATTATCGGCAAGCATGTGATAGGGACCATTGTCCCCGAGAGTGAAAGCACCGGCCGTGACCTCCGCCCCCTGATGGACCATATCTGCAACCATCCCGAAGAACACCGCTACAACGTCAACGAAAACATCACCAAAGACGGTACCCGGGTCTGGATCGCCTGGACCAACAAGATCCTGACCAGTGACGACGGTGAAGCCATCGGCGTACTCAGTATCGGCAGCGACATCACCAAACAGCGGCTGCTGGAAGAAGAGCTGCGCCAGGCGCAAAAAATGCAGGCTATCGGCGAGCTGGCCGGAGGTATCGCCCACGACTTCAACAACATGGTGCACGGTATCGCCGGCTTTGCCGAAGTGATTCACCAGATGACCATTGATGCCAAAATTGCACAATACGCCAGCCAGATTCTCACCACGGCGCACCACGCCGCCGAGCTGACCAAACAGCTGCTCACCTTTGCACGCAAGGGCTCCTACCAGTTACACGACTGCAATACCCACGACATCGTGCGCGATGTCTGCGCCATGCTCGAGCGCACCATTGATCGCCGGATCGTTATTCGGCAACAGTTGGGCGCGGATCGCCCGCACGTAAAAGGAGACTCGGCGCAACTGAAAAGTGCCCTGCTCAACCTGGGTATCAATGCCAAGGATGCGATGCCCGCAGGGGGCTCGCTGGAATTCAAAACCCGTAATATCACGGTTGAAGAGCCGATCGCAATTTCAGATTTCCAGCTGGAGCCGGGGCAGTACTTGCAGATCAATGTCAGTGACAGCGGCATGGGCATGGGCATGACAGAAGATATCCGCCAGCGGATTTTCGAGCCTTTTTTTACCACCAAAGCCAGTGGCCGTGGCGCGGGACTCGGGTTGGCGGCCGTGTACGGTACCACCCACATGCACAAAGGAGCCATCCAGTGCCGTTCCGAATGCGGCAAAGGCAGCTGCTTCGAACTGTATCTGCCCATCATCAAAGACTGCCGCAAACACCTTGAAATCAAGGCCAAACCCGTGCCACCTGAACGTTCCATTCGCATAATGGTGGTGGACGACGAAGCCATCGTCCGCAGTTACTCAAAAACCCTGTTTGAAATGCATGGCCACCGTGTCGAGACCTTCGCCACCGCCGCAGAAGCGATCGAGTATTACCGGCTGAGTTACGCGGATATCGACCTGGTTCTGCTGGACATGATCATGCCGCACATGGATGGACAGCAGCTGTTTACAGAGCTGAAAAGAATCAACCCGGACATCAAGGCGATGCTGGCTACCGGGTACAGTGTGGAGAGCAAGGTAAAGGAGATTGTGGCGGATGGGATTCTCGATTGCCTGAGGAAGCCATTCACCTATGATCAGCTACAGAAAAAGATTGCCCACATGCTGTCAGAGGGACACCTGCCGCTGGAACCCGTGGAACAGTGGTGAGGAGATTATGCGGTCAGTAATGCAGGATCTTGATGATGCGCTCCCCATTGTCACACTCGCCCACCACTTCCGGCTCTGAAATTTTGGATCCCAACTGGATGACCTTGTTAGACGGGTAGGAAACAAAGCAGGCGTAATTGAAATTCACCGCCCAATTGCAGCGGATCAGACCGTCATCTTCCTCATAGAAGCGTTCCTGGCAGAAGCTCAGGTATGGGCTCTGCCCC